>DXFG01000132.1 GCA_019114545.1 Candidatus Blautia pullistercoris
CAGATTCTCTGTGTTCAGGTCAGCCTTTGGAACGCCGCCGTTGTATTTCAGGGCACGTACTGTTGCTACGATAACTACAGCGTTTGGTGTCAGGCCTGCCATACGGCACTTGATATCCAGGAATTTCTCAGCTCCCAGGTCAGCGCCGAAGCCTGCTTCTGTGATGGCGTAGTCACCTAACTTCATAGCCATCTTTGTTGCGATGACAGAGTTACATCCATGAGCGATGTTTGCGAATGGTCCGCCGTGTACGATGGCAGGTACATGCTCCAGAGTCTGTACCAGGTTTGGTTTCAGAGCGTCTTTTAACAGTGCGCACATAGCGCCTTCTGCGTGAAGGTCATGAGCGGTAACCGGTTTTTCTTCAGAAGCTTTTCCATATGTATAACCTACGATGATACGTCCCAGTCTTGCCTTCAGGTCTGTGATGTCGCTGGCCAGACACAGAACAGCCATGATCTCAGATGCAACAGTGATGTCATATCCGTCTTCTCTTGGCTTTCCATTTGTCTTGCCGCCTAAGCCGTCTACTACGAAACGGAGCTGACGGTCATTCATATCTACACATCTTCTCCAGGTGATCTTTCTTGGATCGATGTTTAATTCATTTCCCTGATAAATGTGGTTGTCCAGCATAGCTGCCAGCAGGTTGTTTGCTGCGCCGATAGCATGGAAGTCACCGGTGAAATGCAGGTTGATATCTTCCATAGGAACTACCTGTGCGTATCCGCCGCCTGCAGCGCCGCCCTTTACACCGAATACAGGTCCCAGGGATGGCTCACGAAGGGCAACCATAACTTTCTTGCCTAACTTCTGCATACCGTCTGCCAGACCTACTGTTGTAGTAGTCTTTCCTTCTCCTGCCGGTGTAGGATTGATGGCTGTAACAAGAATCAGTTTTCCATTTGGAGCGTCGGATTCGTTCAGTAAGTTGTAGTCGATCTTTGCTTTGTACTTTCCGTACTGTTCCAGATATTTTTCATCAATACCTGCTTTCTCTGCAATCTTTGTGATTGGCTCCATGACACATTCCTGTGCGATTTCGATGTCTGATTTGAATCCCATAGTTCAACATCCTCCTTAAAAAATAATGATTTCTCTCGCCCCTTTTTCAACTCTTTTACGGTTGAAAAAAGGGCAACATTTGTTACTCGCAAATGCTGCCCAGACGGTCGGCTTTCATTATAATTCTGATTCCCCTGTGGTACTCCACATTTATCCGTCAGTAATCAGAATCTTGTTTTTTGGTAAGCTCTATTTCTTACCCTGGCTTTAATTTATCACAATCACTGGCAGTTGTCAACGAATATTTTGAAGTTTGTGATTTTTTTACCAATATTTTTTGTATTCTTTACACAATTTAACGAAGACTATTTTTCTCCATTTTAGATATACTTAACAATTTTAGTTGGTTTTACTTGTTAATAAATGCTTCAACCTCTGCTCTCTCGGGCATTACCCGCAGGGCACCTTTTTTGGTGGTCACGATAGAAGAAGCTCCATTGGCAAACCGGAGCATTTCCTGAAGATTTTCCTCTGTCAGCCCCTGGATTCCATGCTCCAGCACATAGTTCAGGGCACAGGCGCCGAAAGTATCTCCCGCTCCTGTGGTTTCTATGGTTTTTTCCTGGATAAAAGGTGCCTGGAACACTTCCTTTCCCTCATGGAAAGCCATGCTCCCTTCCTTTCCCATAGTCACATTCATCAGCTTCAGGTTCGGATATTTTTCCAGCAGTATATGGGCGCCTTCTTTAATATCTTTCGTACCGGTCATAAATTCCAGCTCTTCTTCAGAAATTTTCAGTAGATCACACTGAGATAATCCATAGCTGATCTGCTCCTTTGCTTCTTCCATGGTCTTCCAAAGAGGAGGACGGAGATTAGGGTCAAAAGAGATGAGAAGCCCTGCCTTCCTGGCAACGTCAATGGCTTTTCTGGTGGCCTTTCTTACTCCCTCGTGGGTCATAGACAAAGTTCCATAGTGGAAGGCTCTGGCAGAGGCGATATACTCTTCATCGATCTGATCTTCATTTAACATCATATCGGCTCCAGGGTTTCTGTAGAAAGCGAAATCCCGGTCTCCGTCTTCAAAAGTATGAACAAAGGCCAGGGTAGTATGTACCTCCGGATCCTCATACAGATGGCTGGTATCAATATTCTGTTCTTCCAGAGCTGCTCTTAAAGAAACACCGAACTGATCTTTTCCCACAACTCCCAGGAAGGAAGTTTTCTTTCCCAATTTATTCAGCATTGCAAGAACATTACAGGGTGCTCCTCCGGGATTGGCCTCAAAAATAGGATTTCCCTGACCGCTGACACCATTTTCCGTAAAATCAATCAGCAATTCTCCAAGTGCGATCACATCAAATTTTTCACTCATAATCTTAGCTCCTTGATTCATATTATTGTCATAAATTATAGTTTTTTTTCCCTGTTTTCGCAAGCTTTATCGGAGATCTTTCTTCATTATAGCAATTATTTCTCTGATTTTTCCATATTGTACTGGCAGACGGAAACTTCCCCTTCTCCTCTGGCCTCAAATGCGATACCTTCTGCTTCCAGTCCTGTGTAGGTCAAAGAGGACATGGCTTTCTCTCCGTCATTGACAAAGATCTCCACAGAATACTTATCTACCAGGATCCGCAGCTTCAGCTTTCCATCTTTTTCCTCTACTGTCATTTCCCTGGTATGTATCCGGTCTCTCCTGTCTCCGGAATACCTTCTGTCAAAAGTAAGGATACCTTCTCTTCTGTCATAGATCACATCTGTATGATGTTTTTCATCCATAGCCAGATAGATCCTGAACTTGTCATACGCTTCTCCCCTGATCTCCAGGGCAAGGTCTATCTGCCGTCCTTTGATTCCTTCCAGAGACTGTTTTTCCCGGATTTTCACACCGTCATATTGTATTTTTTCTCTGCGATACTGCTCCAGTTCCCGAATAGGGTTCTGGTACAATCTTCCCCCTTTTATCTGAAGTTCTCTGGGTATGGTCATCATGCCTCCCCAGGCTAAATGCTCCGGAGAAAGATAGTTGTCCCAGGACTGGAGCCAGGCAATCATAACTCTTCTGCCATCTGGAGTAAGAGTGGTCTGAGGGGCATAAAAGTCCAGCCCATAATCAATTGCCTGTACCGCCTCCCGGTGAAGGATAAAATCTTTCCGGCTGCAGTTTCCTATGATACAGAGAGTGCCGTTTCCGCTGTGGAATTCCAGGCCTTCCGCTTCCATATCCTGAGGGGAGGTCAGGAGGACAGCTTTGTCGTCAAGAAAGAAAAAGTCCGGGCACTCCCACATTTTTCCATATCGGTTTTCACATTTATCCAAAATGCTTACCAGGCTCCAGTTTCGCAGATTCTGTGACGTATATACCGGTATCTGGCCGCTGCCGTCACTGCTCCTGCTTCCCATAACCGCATAGAAAGTATCTCCCTCCTTCCAGATCTTGGGATCCCGGAAATCCTCCAGGCTGCTTCCCTGGGGAAGCCCATCAGGATAGATCACCGGATTGTCTTCTGTTTTCTGATAGTCCACTCCGTCTCCTATAGCCAGGCACTGGGTCTGGCGGATCTCTTTACCATTTTCTGTCTCTTTTTCTTCCACGCCCGTATATAACAATACATGCTGACCCTGGTATTCCAGAGCACTGCCGGAAAAGCATCCTGCATGATCATAATCTTTATCAGGGGCCAGAGCCGCCGGAAGGTCTTTCCAGCTGACCAGATCTTTCGACACACTATGTCCCCAGTGCATAGGCCCCCAGGCCTTCGCATAAGGATAATACTGATAAAAAAGATGATATTCTCCTTTATATACAGAGAATCCGTTGGGATCATTAATCCACCCTATGGGTGCGCATAAATGGAAAGAAGGCTTCTGCCGGTTTATTTCTTCTGTTATATTTTTCTGCGCATATGCTCTTGCCCTTTTTAAGGCTTCGCTGACTTCTGTTCTGCTTTCCATACTCATATTCTGCTTTTCCTCCTATATGGCACTAGATTCTTTTCAGGACTGAGTATCCTGGGTGGCTGCTGTATTTTCCTGGGTCAGAGACTCCTGATACTGGTCAAAATACTTCTGCTTGATAGCCAGGTAATCTGAAAGACCATAGTCTTCCATCTTTTCCAGATAGCTGTCCCATTCTTCCTCAATGCCGCCGTTCAGGATCCAGTCGGCTTTTTTCTGTTCTGCATATTTCTTAATATCTGTATCATACTGAGATACTTTATTCGTGTCGTCAATACTCATAAATACATTTGGATATACATACTGGCTGTGCATGTCTTCCAGATAGGTTTCATGCATATTGTCAAGACGCCATTTTGCATCGTCCGGCTGAGTCACATACACATCATAATAATCGTTCAGTACTGCCAGAGGGCCGTTTACAGACTGGGATTCCCGGACTTCTACCGGAGAGTTGTCTCCCAGATCTTCATGTTTTAACATTTCTCCGCCCTCAGAGTTTGTGCTCATTTCAAAGATATTGGGTTTCCCCTCTTCACCGTAGGTTCCCCAGTTGTTCTGCACAGACTGGAGAGGCGCATACATCTGATCGATCCAGGCTGCCGCCAGTGCGGTATCCCTGCAGCTGGTAGTCAGTACACACCGGCCTCTCTCAAAACCGCTGGTCTCACTGTTGTTCTGTCTGGTAATGTTCACCAGTCCGTCAGGGCCTGCAAGGGCCGGAAGCATTACATAATCGTCATAGTTATCAATGTTTGCGATATCCCAGGTAAAGCAAAGGCCGTATCTGTGATTTTTACCTTTTGCAACGTAGGTAGACCATTCCTGAGTAAAGGCTTCCGGATCCACCAGATCTTCCTCTACCAGTTTATGAAGCCATGCAATTCCTTCTTTATAGCCTTCCTGCACGGCTGTATAGATCACTTCGCCTTCGTCTGTCACTGCAAAATGGTCTGCAGTATCTCCATATCCTTCTCCAAAGCCGTTGATCAGGATGGCCGGATCCTGGTCGCCGTTATTAATGATAAAGGACATAGGGATCACATCGCCCTCTACTCCGCATTCTTCCTGGATCTTATCTGCGTTATCTCTGAAAGCGATGAGCACCTGTTCCAGTTTATCTATGGTAGTAGGGATATCCAGCCCCAGGCAGTCCAGCCATTTCTTGTTGATATATGGGATATCTCCGATAGCCTGAATGGCTTCCTTTCCTTCCCCCAGCTGTTCGATCCAGGGGAAGGAATAGATGTGTCCGTCGGGAGCGGTACACATAGTCCGGTATTCCGGGTATTTTTCAAAAACCGCCTGAAGGTTTGGCATATATTTATCGATAAGATTTTCCAGAGGAATGATGATTCCCTGTTTCGCATAGCGAAGCAGATCATAATCACTCATGCCGGCATTAAAAAGTCCGTCGGGAAGATTTCCAAACTGGGCCAGTGCCAGGTTCTTTTTATCTGCAAACTGATCTGCCACAAAGCAGGTCCAGTCTATATGCACATTGGTCTGTTCTTCCAGCCTTTTAAAGATCATTCTCTCATTGGGATCCTGGGTGCTGGTAGCCGGCGCACTGGTAATAAAGGAAAGCTCAGCCTGTTCTTCCAGGGGAAAAGCCACCTGGCTTACCGGCGTATCCGGATCCACATCAGCGGCCTGGTGGCCGCCGCCTCCACAGCCTGCCAGAGAAAGTACAGAAACTGCGGAAACACATAATGCCGCTAATTTTCTTATTTTCTTATTCATCATATCCTCTCCCTCCATCAACCTTTTACAGAGCCAACCATAATGCCGCTGTCGAAATACTTCTGGAAGAAGGGATACATAACCAGCAGCGGAAGGCTGGATACTACAATAGTAGCATATTTCAAAAGTTCTGCAACCTTTGCCATTTCTGCGGTACTCTGGAT
>DXFG01000133.1 GCA_019114545.1 Candidatus Blautia pullistercoris
GGATATCCGTATGATTTTGAACGCAGGACGTTTCGGGATTTAAATTATGAGGAATGTTTTACGGGGGAACAGAAGTTTATCCTGGGGCGTGCGAGGCAATTGAAAGAGCCGGTGAATGTTGTGCTGCCATATCATCCGGGAGATATCCTGTATGTGGATGCAAATCCGTTCGGGAAACCATTTTATGCAGTATATTGTGCAGAGACAGTATCGGACAGAGAGCATTTTGAATGGACGAAAAAGGAGTATGGATTTTATAAACGGGAGCATCCATGTCTTTATATTTCAGAAGACAGAAAGGGTCTGGACATCACGGATCTGTGCGGATGGTTTACGGACTATATCCCGTTTCCTTATGCCCCGCTTGATCGGATTAAAGTGGTGGATACCTGTTGTAATCAGGCTCTTTTAAAAGCTGCGGAGATGTTAAAAGAGGATCCGGCCATTTTTCGGAAGTGGCTGGATTGGAGAGAAACCGGGCAATCTTTGGAAGACAAAATCCTTGCTGTGGGAGGTGTAACTATATGAAAATATGGTTGGATGATATTCGGCCGGCACCGGATGGATATATCTGGTGTCGGAGCGTTAATGAGGTAATAGGTGTTATAAGTAATACGAACGATAAAATAGAATTGATAGACTGCGATCACGATCTGGGCGAATATGCGAGAGATGGTGGAGATGGGATTAAGCTGCTTGATTGGTTGGCAGAACATGGACTTTTCTATAAAATACATTTACATACGATGAATCCTGTCGGGAAAGCAAATATGGAGCGATTGATCGGAAGATACTGGAAAGAATAAAAATAATGTTTACAGTCTTCAGGTAAAGAAAACCTGAGGACTTTTTTTGTGTCCCAAATTATCAACACATATTGTATAACTACCCCTCTCCTGTGTGAGTAGTGAAGGGAAAAATATTCAGATGTCAGATGTGAGATCTTTTTAAAAGACATTAAAATAAAATTTATTTCTCATTTTACCCTGTAAAATTACCCATTTTCATTTCTATATATGAAAGGGTAGTAATAATTCCCTTCATAGACTGTTGCAGAATGAAAGGAAGGGATAGGAAATGAATGTGTATGAAGCAGTCAAAAATATAGTGACCACCAGGCAGGCGGCGGAATATTACGGGATCAAAGTGACAGGCAGGGGCATGGCGCACTGTCCGTTCCATCATGACCGGCATCCCAGCATGAAGCTGGATCAGAGATTTCATTGTTTCGGGTGTCAGGCAGACAGGGATGTGATCGATTTCGTGGCAGGATATTTTAACCTTTCTGTCCGTGAAGCGGCCATGAAACTGGCAGATGATTTCGGGATCCGGTATGAGAAGCAGCGGCCGCCGGATCGGGGGAAACGAAAAAAGAAGGTGAAAGCAGCGTCATTAGAACAGAACTATAAAAAACTGGAAAGACAGTGCTTTTCCATACTTGGGCAGTATCGGGAACATCTTTTATTTTGGAAAAAACAGTATGCCCCGGAAGAACCGGATGCGGACTGGAATCCCAGGTTTTGTGAAGCGCTGGATCGGATTCCCAGAGTGGAGTATCTGATGGATATTCTGTTGTGCGCTCCTCTGGAAGAACGGGTGGAACTTCTGCTGTCCGCCGGAAAGGAGATCCTTGGGTATGCAGGAAGACTTCAAGAGCCTGAAACCGGAACAGCTGGAAGCTCTGAAACAGTTGCTGGGCGAGACAGATAATGTACCGGACAGGTATATTGTCGACCTCCTCGTGAGGTCGTGAATTGAAAGCTCGAAGAACGGTGTATACAGGTACATCAAAACGTCGACCTCCTCGTGAGGTCGTGAATTGAAAGTTCCAGGGACAGGAGCATACACGGCGGCGAAGCGGTCGACCTCCTTGTGAGGGGGATTTTTAAATATTTAGAATGACCAAGGAATAAATTTTTATTCTAGTAGTGCTAGAAATGAAAAAAGATTATGAACACAAAAAATATAGAGTGTCCAACTTGTGAAAGAGTATGATATAGACGAAAAGATAATTGATGATTCTAAAATATAATTCAGATATTCATTTTCTCGCAAAAATCATTGACTTTTTTTACCATTGATGTTATGTTTTAAGTGCTTATATGACTGACGGAAGTGGAAATGACCACGGGAAGTATAAGCGAGGGAAGCCGACCGTCTGGGCACAATGCTCGGATAGTGGGCTTTTTTCTATGGAAAAGTTCCGAAAACTTTTCTGTAGGATTACCCTTACTGTTGTTTATTAATTATCTGAAAAGGAGAGAAATTCATGAAGATGCTGTCATTGTCAGAAGAACTGAAGAATAATGCATATCCGGGGAGAGGGATCGTCCTTGGCAAAACACCGGATGGAAAGAAGGCCGTAGCCGCTTATTTCATTATGGGAAGGAGCAGCAACAGCAGGAACCGTGTATTTGTAGAAGACGGAGAAGGAATCCGCACCCAGGCATTTGACCCTTCAAAAATGGAAGACCCCAGCCTGATCATCTATGCACCGGTACGGGTGCTGGGAAACAAAACCATTGTGACCAACGGGGATCAGACAGATACCATATACGAGGGTATGGACAAACAGATGACATTTGAGCAGTCTTTAAGAAGCCGTGAGTTTGAGCCTGACGGACCAAACTACACACCTAGAATTTCTGGAATTATGCATATTGAAAACGGACATTATAATTATGCAATGTCTATCTTAAAGAGCAACAACGGGGATCCAAAATCCTGCTGCAGATTTACTTTTGCTTATGAGAATCCTGCTGACGGAGAAGGACGTTTTATCCATACTTACATGCATGACGGAAATCCTCTTCCAAGTTTTGAGGGAGAGCCCAAACCGGTGGAGATTTCCGGTGATATCGATGCTTTTACCAAGGAAGTATGGGAGAGCCTGAATGAGGAGAATAAGGTATCTCTCTTTGTTCGCTTTATTGACATTGCGACAGGAAAATACGAGACAAAGATTGTTAATAAAAACCAGTAACAGATTTTCATAAGGGGAAAATACAGAAATCCGGAATGATCCGGGACCACGGAAAGGAAGTTAGAATTATGAAAGAATTAGCTCTGAAATACGGTTGTAATCCAAACCAGAAACCATCTAAGATTTATATGGCAGACGGCTCTGACCTGCCTATCAAAGTTCTCAGCGGAAAGCCGGGATACATTAATTTCCTGGACGCTTTTAACGGCTGGCAGCTTGTAAAAGATTTAAAGAAGGCTACCGGGCTTCCGGCGGCAACTTCTTTTAAGCATGTATCCCCTGCCGGCGCTTCTGTGGGACTTCCTCTGACAGAGACCCTGGCGAAGATTTACTGGGTAAATGATATGGACTGGCAGAATTTCTCACCTCTTGCCTGTGCTTATGCAAGAGCCAGAGGCGCTGACCGTATGTCATCTTTTGGAGATTTTATTGCCCTGTCTGATGTGTGCGACAAGGATACTGCCATGCTGATCAAAAGGGAAGTTTCCGACGGCGTTATCGCTCCGGGTTATACCCAGGAAGCTCTGGATATCCTTGCTTTAAAGAAGAAAGGCAATTACAATGTGATCCAGATCGACCCGGAATTCGTACCGGCTCCTCTGGAACATAAAGAAGTTTATGGCGTAACTTTTGAACAGGGCCGTCAGGAACTGGCGATTGACGACGAACTGATCTCCAACATTGTAACAGAAAATAAAGAGCTGACAGAAGAAGCTAAGAGAGATATGAAGATCTCACTGATTATTCTGAAATATACCCAGTCCAACTCTGTCTGCTATGTAAAAGACGGTCAGGCCATCGGCGTTGGCGCCGGCCAGCAGTCTCGCGTGCACTGCACCCGTCTGGCAGGACAGAAAGCAGATAACTGGTGGCTGAGACAGTGCCCCAAGGTATTAGAACTTCCATTTAAAGATACCATCAGCCGTGCAGAAAGAGACAATGCCATTGATGTGTATATCGGCGAAGAATATATGGATGTTCTGGCTGACGGAGCATGGGAGAAGACCTTTACAGAGAAACCGGAAGTATTCACCAGAGAAGAAAAGAGAGCATGGCTGGATAAGATGACAGAGGTAACTCTGGGATCAGACGCATTCTTCCCCTTCTCAGACAATATTGAGAGAGCACATAAGAGCGGTGTAAAATATGTGGCAGAGCCAGGCGGATCTGTACGTGACGATGCTGTGATCGAGACTTGCAATAAGTATAATATGGTAATGGCATTTACCGGAATCCGTCTGTTCCATCACTAAAAACGGTTGAGGGGTTTGTGAAAATCTGGGTCATTTCCACCATAAAATATCCTGATAAATTGTCAATTTTTTCAAGGAAAATGTCAGGAATTTTACTTGAAGTAAGGGGAAACGGGGATTATAATTAGGCTATCATTATAAAGACTAGAGAAGTAGTAAGGCTGCCGAGGCAAACAGCGGCGGCCTTATAAAACAGGAGGTATGGATTATGGAAGGCAAAATGAAAGTGGCGGTAATGACCGACATTCAGAAGATTGAATTTGAAGAAAGACCTATTCCAACACCTAAGGATGATGAGGTGCTGGTAAAGCTGGATTATGTGGGAATCTGCGGCTCTGACCTTCACTACTACGAGACAGGAGCTATTGGAGATTTTGTTGTAAAACCACCCTTTGTTTTAGGCCACGAGCCAGGGGGTGTAGTAGTAGAAGTTGGTAAAAATGTAAAACACCTTCAGGTAGGAGACAGAGTAGCCCTTGAGCCTGGAAAGACCTGCGGACACTGTGAATTCTGCAAGGAAGGCAAGTATAATCTCTGCCCGGATGTGATCTTTTTCGCAACTCCTCCGGTAGATGGGGTATTTCAGGAGTATGTTGCTCATGAGGCAGATCTTTGCTTTAAACTGCCGGACAATGTCAGCACATTGGAAGGCGCATTGATCGAGCCTCTGGCAGTAGGATTCCATGCCGCTATCCAGGGAGACGCCCATCTGGGGCAGAAGGCGGTCGTTATGGGAGCAGGCTGTATCGGTCTGGTATCCATGATGGCCTTGAAAGCCAGAGGAGTCAGTGAAGTTTATGTGGTAGATGTTATGGACAAACGTCTGGAAAAGGCTATGGAACTGGGAGCTACCGGCGTTATCAACGGTATGAAAGAAGACGTTGTGGCAAAGGTACGGGAGCTGACAGATGGCAAAGGAACAGATCTGATCATCGAGACCGCAGGTTCTGAGATCACTTCCAGACAGGCTATCGAAATTGCCAAAAACGGCTCTACCATTGTATTCGTAGGATACAGCAAGAGTGGCGAGGTGACCCTGCCTATGAGCGTTGCCCTGAATAAAGAGCTGACTTTCAAGACTGTATTCCGCTACAGAAATATTTATCCTATGGCTATTCAGGCAGTAGCTGACGGAAAGGTAAATCTGAAAGGTATTGTTACCAAAGAATATCCCCTGGATCAGGCAGATATTGCCATGGATGAATCCATTAAGAACAAAGCGGATATCGTGAAAGCGGTTATCCGGATCCACGACTGAGATCAAAACTGAAAAGAAAATTACATAAGAAAAGCTGTCCCATAGATCTTAAGCAGAAAGCTGCTTTGGATCGATTTATGGGACAGCTTTTTCAGTTTACAGAGACGGGGCAGAAAAAGCACCCGTAATTCTGCATTGACAAAGCCCATCAATTTGATATACTTTGAAAGTGGCGGAAAATTTTCTGCCGGAGATTTTACGAAGAGATAGGAGAATGAGATATGAGCATCAGAATCGGAATTTTAGGATACGGAAA
>DXFG01000134.1 GCA_019114545.1 Candidatus Blautia pullistercoris
TGCAGTGGCCTAACGCTCTGGACCCTTCTGTTTTCTATGATGAAGACGGAAGAATGTGGATGGTATATGGCTCCTGGTCCGGAGGAATTTTTATACTGGAACTTGACCAGGAAACGGGATATCCCATTTTCCCGGAAGAAGATGAAGAGAATGAAGTGGACAGCTATTACGGAAAGCACCTCATAGGCGGAATGCATTTATCCTGTGAAGGCCCATACATTTTGTATGATGAAACCAGCGGATATTATTACTTGTTTGTATCATATGGAAGTCTGACAGCTGACGGAGGATACCAGATCAGATTATACCGTTCGGAAAAGCCAGATGGCCCCTATGTGGATTACAGCGGGGAGACGTTCTCCTTAGGAGTGGAAGATCACAGCCAGTACGGGCTTAAAATGATGGGAAATTATACTTTCCCAAGCCTTCCATATTCCTATATGGCACCGGGACATAATTCTGCTTTTGTTGATGATGACGGAAAACTCTATATCGTATACCACCAGAGGTTCAGCGATATGGGAGAAATGCATGAGCCAAGAGTTCATCAGATATTCAGAAACAAAGACGGATGGCTTGTTGCGGCTCCTTTCGCCACCCAGGGTGAAGAACTTCGGGAAGAAGGAAACAGCAGTAAAGAGATTGCAGGAACCTACTATTATGTTAACCACGGGACAGATATTTCGGCGGAAGTACATGAGGCAGAGGAGATCCAGCTTACAGCCGGAGGAAAGATAAAGGATTCCTCTGGTAAGAATATCGGAGAGTTTGTCACGGAAGAAAATTCTCCATATATTACCCTTTCCACAGACGAGGGAGAATATGAAGGAGTGCTGGTGGATATGGAAGACGAAGCGGGAAATCCGGTTCTGTGCTTCACTGCGGCAGGAGAAAATAATCAGTCTGTCTGGGGAGTAAAATACTTAAAAGAATAGAGGATAGAACGGCGGCTGGACTCCTGAGAAGGGGTCCGGCTGCCAGAATATGAAAGATCAGACCGATGATACAGGAATGTAGGAGATAAGCACTTGAATGTCCTGGTTGTAGTTCCCAAAGCCTTTGCCGAATAAGGTGAGGCCTCCTGTGTGAACTGCATTGTCAGACACCATAAACTTAAATTTCAGAGGGCTTTTGTGATCCAGAGAGAACTGATCAATGGTTACATCAGAAATCTTCAGGCCGTCTATAAAGGTGCCGTTTTTATTGACGATCAGAGTCTTCAGAAGCCCGTACTGATTCCAGAAGGGAAGCCACCAGCTGGGCGTAAAAAGGCCGTGAACATCTCCGAAATCTCCAGGACTGGTCCAGGTGCCGATGGGAATTTCATTGAGGAAAAAAGCAATGTCTGAGGGCCAGTCATTGTTGGTTCCGGGAGCTTCTGAGGCTATTTCCACAGAGAGGATGAGCTGCTCTACCTGACAGTGGGGCGGGAGAAAGTTTGGGATAAGATATTCTACATATCCCTTGGAGAACCAGAGGATTCCAGCATGGGTCCGCTGGGGATGGGCAAAATATCTGGGGTCGTCCACTTCTCCGATGAGGCTTTTCCGGGAAGCGATGCCGCAGGTGGGAGACACCTGATAATCGGTGTACTGGCCCACGGGAATATCCACAGAGTAAAGATTTTTGTTTTCTTCCGGAATCTGAGGCATAACATCAATGAGGATCCTGTCTGTGTGGACCCGGCAGAGCTTTTGGTTGCCGTGGCCTTCATGTTCGGAGAGGACGCTGACCAGTCCACATTCTTCCAGCTTTTTTATATGGCTGGTAAGAGCTCCGTTGGTGATCCCCAGACTTCCGGCGATCTCATTCATATTCATTTCGCCCTTTTCCAGCAGCAGCTTAATGATCTGGATGCGGAGATCAGATCCCAGGGCTTTATAAAGGTCTATACCATCTTCAATTTTTTTAATATGCAGCATAGGCGGACTCCTTTGTTACGGTGTGTTATAGATAGAATAAGAGTTAAACTTTGGTATTATTATAAGTGAAAATTCGGACTTAGGCAACAAAAGTATTTTACTTAGAACTAAATATGGATAAAAATTTTACAAAACCTCTGTTGACACACAGGCATTATCTCAATATAATATAGACAAAAGTAAAATAATTAAGAAAAATATAAAAATATATAAGGAGGAAACACACATGAGCAGAAGAGCAAAAATGGTTCTGGATAAAGAGTTCCAGATCTCCAAAATTGACGAGAGAATCTATGGCTCCTTTATCGAACATCTGGGAAGGGCCGTATATGAGGGTATCTATCAGCCGGGACATCCTGCAGCAGATGCCGACGGATTCCGTCAGGATGTAGTACAGCTGGTTAAAGAGCTGAATGTGCCCATCATCCGTTATCCGGGAGGAAACTTTGTATCCAATTTCTACTGGGAAGATTCTGTTGGACCAGTGGAAGAGAGACCTCACAGACTGGAGCTGGCCTGGAGAAGCCTGGAGAAAAATGAGATCGGTTTAAATGAATTTTCTAAATGGGCAAAACAGGTAAATTCTCAGGTAATGATGGCTGTAAACCTGGGAACCAGAGGAATCTCCGATGCCTGCAACCTGCTGGAATACTGCAACCATCCGTCAGGAACCAAATACAGCGAACTGCGTATTAAACACGGTGTAAAAGACCCTCACAACATTAAAGTATGGTGTCTGGGAAATGAGATGGACGGTCCATGGCAGATCGGCCATAAGACTATGGAAGAGTACGGACGTCTGGCAGAGGAAACTGCAAAGGCTATGCGTCTCATCGATCCTACGATCGAACTTGTTTCCTGCGGAAGCTCCAACAGAGATATGCCTACTTTCCCGGATTGGGAAGCAGTTACACTGTCTCATACCTATGATTATGTAGATTACATTTCCATGCATCAGTACTATGGAAACAGAGACGACGACAGCAACGACTACCTGGCTCAGTCTGATGATATGGACGACTTTATCCGTACCATTATCGCAACCTGCGATTATGTAAAAGCGAAAAAACGCAGCAAAAAGACTATGAACTTAAGTTTTGACGAGTGGAATGTATGGTTCCATTCTAATGCTGCTGACGATGACATCACAGAGAATCATCCATGGCAGGTAGCTCCGCCCATGCTGGAAGATATCTATAACTTTGAGGATGCGCTTCTGGTAGGACTTATGCTGATCACTCTGTTGAAACATGCAGACCGTGTAAAGATGGCCTGCCTGGCACAGCTGGTAAATGTTATTGCTCCTATTATGACGGATGCTGCAGGGGGCGCATGGAAGCAGACTATCTTCTATCCGTTTATGCATGCTTCCAAATACGGAAGAGGTATTGCTCTTCAGCCGGTAGTTTCCGGAACAAAGCATGCTACAGCAAAACATGATGAGATCACAGACGTAGAATCTATCGCTGTATACAACGAAGAAAAAGATGAAGTGACCATTTTTGCTGTAAACCGTAATCTGGAGGAAGATGTAGAGCTGACAACAGATGTGAGAAGCTTTGAAGGATACAGAGTATTAGAACACATTGTTATGGAGAACGAAGACCTGAAGGCAGTGAACAGCCTGACTGAGCAGAAGGTTTACCCTGTAAATGCTGACGACAGAACAAAACTGGATGGCGGTATTGCCACAAGCGTTCTGAAGAAAGCTTCCTGGAACGTGATCCGTCTGGGAAAATAAACAGATAGGCAGAAATACGGAATATTATATGGGCAGTCATTTTGGATTGTCTTATGAAAGCGGAGAAAATATATGACAAAATTTGTGATCAATCCAAATGTAAAGAAAAGCAAGATCCACAAGGAAATCTACGGACATTTTTCCGAGCACCTGGGAAGATGTATCTATGAGGGAATGTATGTAGGAGAAGACTCTCCGATCCCTAATGTAAACGGTATGCGTACTGACGTAGTGGAAGCTTTAAAGGAAATGAAGATCCCTGTACTTCGCTGGCCGGGAGGCTGCTTCGCTGATGAGTACCACTGGAAAGACGGAGTAGGCCCAAAAGAAAACAGAAAGAAGATCATCAATACCCACTGGGGCGGTGTTGTAGAAGACAACAGCTTTGGTACCCATGAGTTCTTTGAACTGTGCCGTCAGTTGGGATGCGAGGCCTATGTAAATGGAAACGTAGGCAGCGGAACTGTACAGGAAATGTCAGAATGGGTAGAATATATGACCTTTGACGGAGTATCCCCCATGGCAGACTGGAGAAAAGAAAACGGTCATGAAGACTCCTGGGATGTGGCTTTCTTTGGGGTAGGCAATGAGAACTGGGGATGCGGTGGAAACATGACGCCGGAATTTTATGCCAACGAGTACCGGAGATACCAGACTTATGTGAGAGACTATAAGGCAGATAAGAAAATCTACAAGATTGCCTGCGGCCCAAACGTAGATGATTATGAGTGGACAGAAGGAGTTATGTCGACCTGCTTCCGCCATAGCCAGCCTTTCCAGCATGGATTTATGGATGGTCTTTCTCTTCATTATTATACCCATCCAGAAGGCTGGGAGATCAAGGGAAGCGCCACTGACTTTGATGATAAGGTATGGTATAAGACCCTGAGCAAGACTCTCTATATGGAAGAGCTGATCCGCCGTCATGGAGCCATCATGGACAAGTATGATCCCAAAAAAGAAATCGGCCTGATCGTTGACGAGTGGGGAACCTGGTTCACCGTAGAGCCGGGAACCAATCCAGGATTCCTTTATCAGCAGAACACTATGAGAGACGCTCTGGTGGCTGGTATTAACCTGAATATCTTTAACAAACACAGCGACCGTGTACGGATGGCCAATATCGCTCAGATCGTCAATGTACTTCAGTCTGTAATCCTTACAGAAGGAGAAAAGATGATCAAGACTCCTACCTATCATGTATTTAATATGTACAAATACCATCAGGACGCTATGCTGGTGGACAGCCATATAGATACAGAAACCATAGGCGTGGAAGAAGAATATCAGGTGCCGAATCTTACCGAGTCTGTTTCTGTAGACGAAAATGGCGTTCTGCATATTACAGTTACCAACCTTTCTCTTACCGAGGACTATGAGATTGACACTACGATTCTGGAAAAGAATATTTCTGAAGTAAAGGGTGAGATCCTTACAGAAGAAATGCATGCTATGAATACTTTTGAGGAGCCGGAAACTGTCTGCACAAAAGAATTTACAGATGTGAAGATCACAGATAAAGGCCTGGCCTTTACCATTCCGGCATGCAGTGTCCTGCATTTGTCTGTAAAGTAAAAAAGATAAGAAAGGAAGTATAAGATGAGAGTAACAAATCCGATCATGGAGATCGATATGCCGGATATTGATATTATACGTGTAAATGATATGTACTATATGGTGTCTACAACTATGTTTGTGACACCGGGAGCGCCTGTTTTAAGATCCGGGGATTTGGTACACTGGGAAATTACTTCTTATATCTTTAACGTCATCGAAGATAATCCCGGTTATAGGCTGGAAGAGGGAAAAAATGCCTATGGGCAGGGACAGTGGGCCACCAGCCTGAAATACTATGAAGGTAAATTCTACGCCTGTTTTGCATGTAATGATCTGCAGAAAACATATATATACAGCACAGATGATATAGAAAAAACAGGCTGGGAACGTATAACCCTAGATGGTATTTATCATGATATGTCCTTTGTCTTTGAGGACGGACATGTTTATCTGGTTTACGGCAATGGGGAAATAAGAATTGTGGAACTGGAGAGTGATCTGTCGGGGATAAAGTGCGGAGGCGTACAGCGTCTTTTGTTTTCTACCCCAAAAGAGGGGATAGGATTGAGATGTGAAGGCTGCCGCTGGATTGCAAAGGATAATTTCCATTATTTTTTCTTTATTGACTGGCCGACTGTCGGCAGGAAGAGGAGACGGGTGATCTGTTATCGCTCTGCCCAGCTTTTAGGGGATTATGAGTGTAAAGTGCTGGTTGATGATGATATGGGATTCTTCAACAACGGAATCGCTCAGGGGACTCTTATTGACACAAAAGAGGGAGAGTGGTATGCCATGCTGTTCCAGGATCATGGAGCAGTAGGAAGGATTCCATATCTGATGCCTGTTACATGGGAGGAGAACTGGCCGGTACTGGCGCCGGGAGGAAAGATCCCCCGAAGTTTTGAAACGTCTTTTGAAGAGTATAAGGCAGAACCCCTTATTATCAGCGATAGCTTTTCCTATGAGAAAGATTGTTTAAAACCTCAGTGGGAATGGAACCATAATCCTGTACCCGGCGGCTGGTCCCTCACGAAAAGAACCGGATACCTGAGACTGTTTTCCAAAGTTCCGGCAGCAAATCTTATGGAAGCTCGTGGAACACTGACCCAAAAAACAGAGAGTCCATATTCTTCTTTTACGATAGAAATAGACGCTTCAGGTATGAAGCCTCAGGAATTTGCCGGCCTTACGGCGTTTCAGGGGACTTATGGGTCTGTAGGAATAAGAGCACAGGAGAACGGTGCTTTTGCGGTAGAAGTAGTCAAGGGAAAACTGGGGCAGGGAGAAACGGTAGAAAATTCTGTTCCTATAAAGTCCGATCAGTGTTTTCTTAGAATTGATTTCAATTATTATGAACTTAAGGATAGAGCAGCTTTCTACTGGTCGTATGATGGAGAAAAATGGGAGATGATCGGAACACAGCTTCAGATGAAATATACTCTGGATTTATTTATCGGCTACAGAATCGGTATCTTTTGCTATGGGAATAAGACTGGAGGATACGCAGATTTCAGAAATTTTATTTTTCAAAATAAGATATCCGGGAAGGGGGCGCTTTCCGACAGCGCTTCAGGTGTGAAATAGACCATGGATCAGCCCAAAAGATTTTGTAAAAAATGTCTTCTGGAAGATATCGCAGAAGAAGATTTTCTGAGGAACATGAGACAGTATATCCAGGGATTGGATGAGGAGATAAAAACAGAAAGCCAGGAATATCAAAGACGCCTGGCTTTCTGCAAAGAATGTGATAATCTTATAAATGGGATGTGCCGTATATGTGGCTGCTTTGTGGAGTACCGGGCGGCGGTAGAGAAAAATCACTGTCCGGGAACAGAAAAAAAGTGGTGAAGTATAAATATGTATAAACCAGAAAATTTATTGTATACAGGAGAAACAGATATGGGAGCATATCCTAAATTTACCATGTCCTTTAGTATTGGACCATCTAATAAAGAGCGGATCGAGGCTTTTGAATTGTATCAAAGAGCTTTTAAAGCAAAAAAATTATTGGAAAGCACACCGCCGGATAACGATGATATTCATATTATGATGGAAATTTATGGACAAGAGATTTTGATCGGCCCAGGAAAAAGTATGGGTACTGGATTTCAGGGAGTTCTATGCTGTGAGGTCCGTTATGATA
Source organism: Candidatus Blautia pullistercoris (assembly GCA_019114545.1). GTDB lineage: Bacteria > Bacillota > Clostridia > Lachnospirales > Lachnospiraceae > Blautia > Blautia pullistercoris. Next base: position 7,364 of record DXFG01000134.1, read on the forward strand.
AGAAAGAAGATTTTTGGGAAGCTTACAATGAAATAGGCAAAGAAGCCCAAAGTTATCATACGGAAGGTCCATATCCTTGGGCAGCAATACTGGGACTTGTAGTTGATAAATTCGGGATAGGATGGGCTTTATACTATAACGAATAAATTTATTTCATCTGGAAAAGAACCGTGCGGAGATGAAAAGAATGAGCAAAGAATAACCTCGTTGTAGAAAAAACTTGACAAAGACCTGCTTCTATGATACGCTTGTGTAGCGACACTGGAAGTAGGTCTTTTTTTTGTGCCTAAATTTACAGTGAAAACTGAAGTTTATAATAAGGAAAAGATCTTTGTCGCAGTAGCAAGATGTTGCGTAGACGGCAGTAACGTGAGCTGCCGGCGATAAAAGACACATGGAGGTGGAGAAGTCGTGCGCGTAAAGATCACATTGGCATGTACGGAATGCAAACAGCGTAACTACAACATGACAAAGGAAAAAAAGAATCATCCAGAACGTTTGGAGACAAAGAAGTACTGTAAATTCTGCAGAACTCATACATTGCACAAAGAAACCAAGTAATCAGGTTTAAGAGGGTGAAATATATGAAGGCAGAAAAGAAGCAGAAATCTTCAAAAGCCAGCCAATGGATACAGGGACTTCAGGCTGAATTTAAGAAGATCGTCTGGCCTGATAAGCCGACACTGGTTAAGCAGACGGTTGCAGTTGTATGTATCACCGCAGTATTAGGTGTTATCATTGCTGTCATAGACAGCGGAGTGCTCCAGCTGCTGAACCTGATCATTAAGTAAGGACAAGGTGAGTAAAATGTCAGAAGCAAATTGGTATGTTGTTCACACCTATTCCGGGTATGAGAACAAGGTAAAAGCCAACATTGACAAGACAATTGAGAACAGACACCTGGAGGACCAGATCTTAGAAGTCCGTGTACCCATGGAAGACGTAGTGGAACTGAAGAACGGCGAGAAAAAGCAGGTTCAGAGAAAGATGTTCCCGGGATACGTTCTGATCCATATGGTGATGAACGATGACACCTGGTATGTCGTAAGAAATACCAGAGGCGTCACAGGCTTTGTTGGTCCGGGTTCCAAGGCAGTTCCCCTTACCGAGCAGGAGATCGATGCTCTGGGCATCGCTACTGTAAGAGATGTGGAAGTAGACTTTGGAGTGGGCGACAGTGTTGTTGTCACAGGAGGCGTGTGGAAGGATACTGTGGGTGTTGTTCAGAGTATCAATGAAGCAAAGCAGATCGTGACGATCAATGTTGAGCTGTTCGGCCGCGAAACGCCGGTAGAGATAAGTTTCGCAGAAGTTAAGAGTCTTTCATAAGACAAAAAAGCAACAGTGAGAAAGGGCCATAATGTCACATGGCTCGTGGGAGGGACATCCCCGCAATTACCACATTATAGGAGGTGCCGAAAATGGCAAAGAAAGTTACAGGTTATATTAAATTACAGATTCCTGCTGGAAAGGCTACACCAGCTCCGCCAGTTGGTCCTGCATTAGGACAGCACGGTGTAAACATCGTACAGTTTACAAAGGAATTCAACGCAAGAACAGCAGACAAGGGTGACCTGATCATCCCGGTTGTTATTACAGTATATGCGGACAGAAGCTTCAGCTTCATCACAAAAACTCCGCCGGCTGCAGTTTTATTAAAGAAAGCTTGCAACATTAAATCAGGTTCAGGCGTTCCAAATAAAAACAAAGTCGCTACAATTTCCAAAGCTAAGATCCAGGAAATCGCAGAGATGAAGATGCCAGACTTAAATGCAGCATCCTTAGAGGCAGCTATGAGCATGATCGCCGGTACTGCAAGAAGTATGGGTATTACTGTAGAAGAGTAATTTATCAACAAACGTGGGAGGGACATTCCCGCAATTACCACTAGGAGGTTATTTTATATGAAACGCGGAAAGAAATACACAGAAGCTGCGAAAGCAGTAAATCGTGGAAATTTATATGACCCGGAAGAGGCCATTTCTTTAGTAAAGAAAACAGCTGTAGCAAAATTCGACGAGACCATCGAAGCTCATATCAGAACAGGCTGTGACGGACGTCACGCAGAGCAGCAGATCCGTGGTGCCGTTGTACTTCCTCACGGAACAGGTAAGACTGTACGTGTACTGGTATTCGCTAAGAATGCTAAGGCAGATGAGGCACAGGCAGCAGGCGCTGACTACGTAGGAGCAGAAGAACTGATCCCGAAGATCCAGAACGAAGGATGGCTGGATTTTGACGTAGTAGTTGCAACTCCGGATATGATGGGTGTTGTTGGTCGTCTGGGACGTGTTCTCGGACCTAAAGGCTTAATGCCAAACCCAAAAGCCGGTACAGTAACCATGGACGTGGCAAAAGCCGTTCAGGATATCAAAGCTGGTAAGATTGAGTATCGTCTTGACAAAACAAACATCATTCACGTGCCAATCGGAAAAGCTTCTTTCACAGAGGAGCAGTTAGCGGACAACTTCCAGACGCTTATGGGAGCTATCATCAAGGCTAGACCAAGCGCATTAAAGGGTGTGTTCTTAAAGAGCGTAT
>DXFG01000135.1 GCA_019114545.1 Candidatus Blautia pullistercoris
GGCGACTATCGGAGGGCTGAACAGCCCGGAGCAGATGGAAAAGATCATCGCTGATGGACAGGCGGATATTGTCTATATGGCGAGAGCCCTTCTGGCTGATCCCTATCTGCCCAGAAAAGTGACAGAAAACCGGGAACAGGAGATCGTACACTGCCTGCGGTGCTTTACCTGTATGGCGGAAAGAGCAGCTACTTCCACAAGAAGATGTACAGTGAATCCTCTCATCGGCCGGGAGTTGGAGGGTGTAGAGATACAGCCTGCGCCGGTGAAGAAAAAAGTGCTGGTAGCCGGAGGAGGACCGGGGGGCCTTTACGCAGCCTGGACAGCAGCCAGAAGAGGCCACAAAGTCATCCTCTGCGAAAAAGAAAATGTCCTGGGAGAAATTTTAAAGAGTGAACAGGCCATTCCTTTCAAGAAAGAAATGTATGATCTGGGGCAGACTTATGCCCTTTTTGCAAGAGAAGCCGGAGTGGAGATCCGTCTGAACACAGAGGTGACCAGAGAATACGTGGAAAAAGAAGGGGCCGATGCCCTGATCATCGCTGTGGGATCCAGACCCCTTGTGCCGCCTATCCCGGGCCTCGACGGGGAAAATGTGGTGATCGTCAATAATTATTATCTGGAGAAAGATAAGGTCACAGATAAAGTGGTGGTATTCGGCGGCGGCCTGGCAGGCTGTGAGTGTGCGATCCATCTTGGAATGGAAGGCAAAGAAGTCCACCTGGTAGAGATGCGGGATCAACTGGCCCCGGATGCCAATGTGAGACACCGCCCTCTTCTCCTGGCAGAGATAGAAAAATATGTAACCGTCCATACCGGATTTAAGGGAAAACAGGTGACGGACCAGGGAATCCTCTGCGAGGACAAAGAGGGAAAAGAACACTTTGTCCCGGGAACTACGGTGATCTGCGCTCTGGGCCAGCGGTCCAGGACAGATATGGTGGAAGAGCTGAGAGACGCAGCCCCCTATGTGGCTGTGATCGGAGATGCGGCAAAGGTATCTACCATTACCAATGCAGTATATTGGGGATATCATGCGGCGTTAGACATCTGAATATGACAGAAGGCAGAGAGCTGCCCCATGAAGCAGAAATCAGGGATATTCCTGACAGCTTCATGGGACAGCCTCTTTTTTGGCTATACATTAAATTCGGAGTCTGATATAATAAGACATATATGTGCTGCTGAAAAACATTGACATAAAAACTCTATAATGATAATATGGTAGCACGTTAAAGCGAAGGGGACATAAAGATGAGATATTATGACAAAATTACACCGGATGGAACCCGGGACCTGCTTTTCGGAGAGTGCGACCAGCGTTCTCAGGTAACGAAAACATTAAAGGAGTTATTTGTATCCCAGGGCTATCGGCGTGTGATGACGCCGGCCCTGGAGTTTTATGATGTTTTTGGAAAGGCGGCGCCATATCTGCCAAAAGAGTCTATGTATAAACTGACGGATGCAAAGGGCAGACTGATGGTGCTGTGCCCGGACTGCACAGCTCCGGTAGCACGTCTGACAGCTACAAGGCTGAAAGGACTGCCAAAGCCGCTGCGGCTTTATTACAACCATAATATATACCGGGGATTTCCGGAGAGAAAAAGCAAAAGCGTGGAGATCAACCAGGTTGGGATCGAGCTGATCGGCGGTTCCCCTCTCAGGGGGGATCTGGAGGCAGTAGAACTGGCCGCCAGAAGCCTTGACAAAGTCAGCCAGGGCAAATACCGTCTGGAACTTTGCCATATCGGTTATTTCAAGGCGATCATGGACAGCCTGGATGCGGATGATGACACCAAAGAGGAGATCCGCCAGCTGGTAGAGCAGAAAAATTATGCGGCCCTGTCCGACACTCTTGGAAAAGCTAAGGACAATAAGGCAGCAAGGGCTCTCAGAAGACTGCCCAGACTTTTCGGCGGAGCAGAAGTTTTCCAGGAAGCGTATGAACTTTTTGATGAAAACGGGGCCAGAGAAAGCCTGGATTATCTAAAACAGATCTATGAATATCTCCAGGAACTTGGGCTGGGAGACAAGGTGCTTATTGATCTGGGGCTGGTAAATCTGGCAGAATATTATACAGGGATCATTTTCCGGGGCTATTTCCGGGGCCTGGGAGAGCAGGTGCTTTCCGGAGGCAGGTACGATAATCTGCTGGCGCAGTTCGGGGAAGATCATTGTGCCATTGGCTTCGGATTCAATGTGGACCTGGCCAGCCAGGTGAAAGAACCGGAACCGGAACCTGTGCCTGAGATACTTGTATTTACCCGGGATCTGAAATATATCCCGGCCAGCGTGAAGTATCGGAAAGAGCTGGAGGAAAAGGGCATTATGACGGAAAACAGTGTTTTTGACACTTTGGAGGAGACTCTGGAATATGCCGGAAAAAGAGGAATCTCCCGTGTCCATCTGGTAGGGGAGAAAATTGAAGAATATCAGGTGGAGAAAGGAACCGGGGAAGATGAGACCAATTAGAATCGCACTGACAAAAGGACGTTTAGAAGATAAAACAGTAGATATGCTGGAACGTCTCGGATATGACTGTACCAATGTAAGAGAAAAAGGAAGAAAGCTGATCATGCCTGTAGGGGACGGTTCCCTGGAAATCGTGCTTGCAAAGGCAGCGGACGTAGTGACCTATGTGGAGACCGGAGTCTGCGACATGGGCGTGGTGGGAAAAGATACCATTATGGAAAAGGGAGGAACCTTTTATGAAGTAGCGGATCTGGGATTCGGCAAGTGCCGTTTTGCTCTGGCTGCTTTAAAAGGAACCGATATTTACCAGGGGTACCGGACCAGAACCATTGCCAGCAAATATATGAATGTGGCAAAAAGTTTTTTTGAAGGGAAAAATATGGACGTGGAGCTGGTGAAGATCGAAGGATCTGTAGAGCTGGCTCCTGTACTGGGACTGGCAGACGCTATCGTGGATATTGTGGAGACAGGGACCACACTGAGAGAAAACGGTCTGGAGGTTATTGAAGATATCTGTCAGGTCAGTGCTAGACTGATCGTAAATATTGCCAGTATGAAGCTGAGAAAAAAAGAGATTGAAGAACTGATCGGTAAAGTGGAAAAGGACGTAAAAGAGAGGAGAGGATAACATGAGCTACAGACTGCCCAAAAAGCTGGAAAATCTTCCCAAGTACGATCCGGTAACAGAAACTTACCGTGTGCGTCTGGACGCCAACGAGAGTTTTCTGGAAATGCCGGAGGAGATCAAAAAGGAGATCATGGAGGCTGTCTCCCATGTGGAATTTAACCGTTATCCGGATCCAAATGCAACCAGGCTGTGTGAAAAGTTCGGAGAGCTTTTTCATATAAAACCGGAGCTGCTTACTGCGGGAAACGGCTCTGACGAGCTGATCTCTATAATTGTTCCTAATTTTCTGGGACAGGGAGACACGATGCTGACCATCCTTCCCGATTTCAGTATGTATAGCTTTTATACCAGGATGGTAGGAGCAAAAGCAGAAGCCCTGAATAAAGATGAGAATATGAAAGTGACTCCGGAGCAGATCATCGAGAAGACAGCTCAGTGCAATGCAAAACTCCTGGTGTTTTCCAATCCATGTAATCCTACGGCAGTGACCATGGGCCGGGAGGATATCCTGAAAATTGTAGGTGCTGTGGATGCTATGGTGGTAGTGGACGAGGCTTATATGGAATTTTCAGAGGGATCTGTGCTGGACGAGATCGAGAATTATGAAAACCTGATCGTCTTGAAGACCTGCTCCAAAGCCTTTGGAATGGCGGCGATCCGTCTGGGCTTTGCAGCGGCAAATGCCCGGATCACAAATATACTGAAAACGCTGAAGGCGCCTTATAATGTAAATTCCATGACCCAGGCGGTGGGGTGTGTGATTCTGGGACACAGAGAGTACCTGGAAAAATGTACTGCCCAGATCAAGGCTTCCACCCAGGAGCTTTATCAGAATATGGCGGCTCTGGCGGAGAAGAAAAAAGATATACAGAAGCTGTACCCTACTGAGACAAACTTCCTGTATTTAAAGACTGAACACAGCGGGGAGATTTTTGAGGCTTTGAAAAAAGAAGGGATCTCTATTCGGAACATGAACGGCTATCTGCGAATATCTGCCGGATCCAGGGCGGAAAATCAGGAGCTGATCCGGGCCCTGGACAAGCTGCTTCAGTAGACGAGAGAGGAGGAGCAAACGGTGAGAGTGGGAAAAATCGAAAGAAATACCAAGGAGACCCGGATTTCTTTGAGTTGGAACCTGGATGGAGAGGGAAGCTATCAGGGAACCTGTGGTGTGGGATTTTTTGATCATATGATGCATGCCCTCTGTGTTCATGGAGGTTTTGACATTGATCTTGCCATGAAGGGAGATCTGGAGGTGGACTGTCACCACAGCATCGAGGATCTGGGGATCGTTCTGGGAATGGCCCTGAAGGAAGCCCTGCAGGATAAAGGAGGTATCCGAAGATATGGAAGTTTTTATATTCCTATGGATGAGGCACTGGGGTTCTGTGCCTTGGACGTCAGCGGAAGGGCTTTCCTGGTTTTTGACGCAGACTTTGCGAATCCATCCGTAGGCACCCTTGACTGCTGCATGGTGAAAGAATTTTTCCGGGCCCTGGCTTTCCAGGCGGGGATTACCCTTCATCTGAAAGTCCTGTACGGGGAAAATGACCATCATAAGATTGAAGCCATATTTAAAGCCTTTGCCCATGCCCTCAGGGAAGCGGTGACAGAGACAGACAAAGGCGTGCTTTCTTCAAAGGGAGTGTTGTGATGATAGGAATTATTGATTATGGAGCAGGGAATCTGTTCAGCGTAAAAAACGCCCTGGACTATCTGGGAGTAGAGAATTGCGTGACCGGTGACCGGGAAGAGATCGAAAAGGCGGACGGGCTGATCCTTCCCGGTGTGGGAGCTTTTCCGGATGCCATGGATATGCTGGAAAAGAAAGGCCTTACAGAGGTGATCCGCAGAGAAGCTTTAAAGAAGCCTCTCCTTGGAATCTGCCTGGGAATGCAGCTGCTTTTTGAAAAAGGCTTTGAATTCAAAGAGACCGAAGGTCTGGGGCTGATACCCGGTCAGGTGATCCCGGTTGACAGCAAAGGGCTGAAGATCCCCCACATGGGCTGGAACGACCTTCGGGTGCTGAATCCCTGTGTGATGACGGAAGATATGGAGGAGGAGCCTTATGTGTATTTCGTCCATTCCTTCCGGGCAGAAACGGAGGATGAAAATATATCCTGCTATACGGTTTATGGAGAGCGGATCCCGGCTCTGGTCCATCGGGGACTGGTATACGGCGCTCAGTTCCATCCGGAGAAAAGCGGAAAGACAGGATTGAACATGTTAGAAAATTTTGCAAGGCTGGTGAAAGTATGATAGTATTACCTGCAATCGATATTAAAGATAAAACCTGTGTCCGTCTGTTTAAAGGAGACTACGGGACAGCCCAGAAGGTAGCGGAAGATCCTTTTGAAACGGCTGGAAAATTCGCCCGGGAAGGGGCAAAATGGATACATATGGTAGACTTAAACGGAGCCAAAGACGCTTATCCTGTAAATAGGGAGATTTTTTTAAAGATTGCCAGAGAAACCGGGCTGAATACAGAGCTGGGCGGCGGTATCCGGGATATGAAAACCATAGAAGACTACCTGAAAGAGGGGATCTCCAGGATTATCCTGGGCTCTGCGGCGGTAAAAAATCCTGCTCTGGTGGCCGAAGCAGTGAAAGAATTTGGGGATAAGATTGCCGTGGGGATCGATGCCAGAGACGGTATGGTGGCTACGGAAGGCTGGATGGAAACCAGTGCGGTATGCTATCTGGAACTGGCTATGGCTATGGAACAGATGGGAGTTAAGACCCTGATCTATACAGACATTTCCCGTGACGGGACACTTACCGGGGTAAACCTGGATCACCTGGAACAGTTAAATGATGCAGTGTCCTGCCGGGTGATCGCCAGCGGCGGCGTACGGTCTATAGAAGATATTGAAAACTGTGCCAAACTGGGACTGTACGGCTGTATCTGCGGAAAGTCCATTTATTCCGGTGCTATCGACCTGAAAGAAGCCATCGAGAAAGCAGGTGAATTCTGATGCTGGCTAAGAGGATCATTCCCTGTCTGGACGTCAGGGATGGAAAAGTAGTAAAGGGCGTGAACTTCGTAGGTATCAAAGAAGTAGGAGATCCTGTGGAGTGTGCCATAGAATATGACAGACAGGGAGCAGACGAGATCTGTTTCCTGGATATTACGGCTACCCACGAGGGAAGAAAGACCATGACGGACGTGGTCCGGAAAACTGCACAGCATGTGTTCGTTCCCCTTACGGTGGGGGGAGGCATTCGTACAGTAGAGGATTTTCGGGAGATCCTCCGGGCAGGAGCAGACAAGGTTTCTGTAAATTCTGCAGCGGTAAAGAATCCCCAGCTGATCGCTGACGCGGCAAAAATCTTCGGAAGCCAGTGTGTAGTGGTAGCCATTGACGCCAGGAGAGACGAAAACGGGGACTTCCATGTGGTAGTCCATGGAGGAAGGAAAGATACCGGACTGGATGCCCTGGAATGGGCAAAAAGGTGCCAGGAGCTGGGAGCCGGAGAGATCCTGCTGACTTCTATGGATACAGACGGATGCCGGGACGGTTTTGACCTGGAACTGACCCAGGCAGTCTGTGACAGGGTTTCAATTCCTGTGATCGCCAGCGGCGGCTGTGGGAAGCTGGAACATTTTTCAGAGGTCTTCGAGAAAACCGGAGCAGATGCGGCTCTGGCGGCATCTCTTTTCCATTTCCGGGAGCTGACGGTAGAACAGGTAAAAGAACATTTAAGAGAACAAAATATCCCAGTAAGAAGGAATTGAAAATGATAAATATTGAGAATTATTTTAAGAAAAGCGATCTCCTGCCGGCTATCGTCCAGGAAAAAGATACAGGAGAAGTGCTGATGCTGGCTTATATGAACCGGGAAAGCCTGGAGAAGACTTTTGAGACCGGCTATACCTGGTTTTACAGCCGCTCAAGGCAGGAACTGTGGAACAAAGGAGCTACTTCCGGCCATGTCCAGAAAGTAGTTGACATAAAAGGAGACTGTGATGAGGATACCCTTCTGATTACAGTGATCCAGACAGGTGCAGCCTGTCATACAGGGGCCCACAGCTGCTTTTTCAGAGAATTATGGGAGGAAGAGAAGAAATGATGGATGTTATGGAAGGACTGTATCAGGTAGTCCGGGAAAGAAAAGAAGAAAAAAGAGAAGGATCCTATACCTGTTATCTTTTTGAACAGGGATTGGATAAGATCCTGAAAAAATGCGGAGAAGAGTGCAGCGAAGTGATCATCGCAGCCAAAAACGGCAAAAATGAGGATACGGCCAATGAAATCTGCGACCTGATCTATCATCTTCTGGTTATGATGGTAGAATCCGGCATTCCCCTGGAGGATATTGAGAAAATCCTGGCCGAAAGACGGCAGAAGATCGGTAATCTGAAAAAATTTCATGTAAGTGATCACAATACCTGAAATTTGGAATCAAGAAATTTATTTTGTTAAAAATTTATCCTGTGAAAATCCTGCCGGATATGGTAAACTAATCCTGTAGAGAAAAGCAGCCCTAAGGGGCAGATTTTGAATGTTTTTAGAAATGCAGGTAAAAAGATGGAGAAGATTGACGGCAGACGTATACTAAAGATTTTACTGATCATATTAAAGGTGATTCTTGCGATTCCGCTGGCGGCAGCTTTTATTCTGATTCGCTGCGTACAGTATTTTTTAAAATTTTCCGGAACCGTGGTTTCTTTTGTTTGTATATTGTCCTCAGTAGTAGTATCTCTGGCAGTACTGGTGGAAGTGGTCCTTCAGATTCAGGGAAACGGGCCTGGGGTTGCTGCCATTGTTCTGACAATCTGTGTGGCAGGAGGCCTTATTTATGTTCCTGTTGCCGGTGTAGGCCTGGTAATGGTAGTCCTGGAGGCGGCCTGCAGCTGGATATGGCGGTTTTATATGGAAAATTCAAAGAATTGGAAAGCCTTTTACAAAAGACCGGATTTTCAATGGTCAGCCTTTGACAACGGGTATAAAGGAAAGGAAGCAGAGGATACAGAATCAGAAAGCCACTATTTTAAGGGCCTGAAAACAATGGAAGAACTGGATAAAAGGTATTCGGCCCTGCTGAGAATCTATCACCCCGATGATGAGCGGGAAGAGGATGAGATTACCCGAGGTATCGTAGAGGAATACCAGTATTTGAAAAATAAATTTGAAGAAAGCATAATAAAGAACGAACCAGAAAGCAATGCAGACCAATAGAAGGATCGGCAATGTTTTCTGGTTTTTTTATCTATGCTTATGGCGGCGGGGGAAAACAGCTGCCTATTGCCTGATATCATCTAAATTCAGCCCTTTTGGCTTCTCCATATGCAGCATGGTAATAGAATAGATATCATTTATACAGCCTTGTTCCATAGCGCCGAGAATATTTTCATGCTCTTGAATGGTTTCTTCCATGCGTCCTTCGTGAGCCAGGGAAAGTATTGCCAAACGCTGGATACGATAAAGGAAACTTTGAAACAGGTCACATAAAGTATGATTCTCTGCATATTGAACAATTGCCAGGTGAAAGGCATTGTCGATGGAGACAAAATCTTTTACCGATTTTGTTGTATGCAGGAGCTCTTTTTGCCGGTTTAAATTTTCATGGAGCTGTGCAAAGAGGGATACTGCCCGCTCCATTTTAAAATCTTTGGTAATGAGATATGTGCAGTATCCTTCAATAGCAGACCGTACCTGAAAAGTTTCCTGGATGTCCTGTCGGTTCATCTGATGGAGACAAAAGCCTTTGCTGGGAATGATATCCAGGAAACGCTCTTGTGAAAGACGATGGATCGCATCTCTCATAGGGGTTCGGGAAATTCCCATTTCTTTTGCTACTTTGGTTTCTGAATAAATCTGATCATAAGAAAAAAAATCCTGATAGATCAGCCCCTTTAAATGTTCGTATGCCTGCTGCTGCAGAGGTTTGGACGTTTCCATAAAGTTCTCCTTGTCCGTAAATAATAAAATATTTTATCGCAAAGGCAGACGCAGGTCAATGTATGCTTTGAAAAACATATTGATCGGTATACCGGTATACTGGTATAATGCAGATATAAAACAAACGGGAGGCAAAAAATGGAAAAAACAGGATTTATTGGATTGGGAATTATGGGAAAACCCATGGCAAAAAATCTGCTGAAAGCAGGAGTGGAATTATGGGTAAACGATTTAAATGAAAAAGCAGTAGAAGAACTGAGAGAAGCCGGGGCGAAGAGTGCAGGATTAAAAGAGATCGGAGAAAACTGCAAAGTTATTTTTACGATCCTGCCAAATGGAAAAATTGTCCAGGACGTACTTTTTGGCGAAGGAGGCGCTGCAGAAGGACTGAAGGAAGGGACCATTGTATGTGATATGAGCTCGGTGACGCCGGAGGAATCAAAACTGTGCGGAAAGAAATTAAAAGAGAAGAATGTGGGATTTGTAGATGCACCGGTAAGCGGAGGTGAGCCGAAGGCCGTAGATGGAACGTTGGCTTTTATGGCCGGAGGAAGTCAGGAGGACTTTGACAAGCTGACAAAATATTTTGAGATCATGGGAGCCTCCGCCTGTCGGATTGGGGGTATCGGAAGCGGGAGCGTGGCAAAACTTGCGAACCAGATCATTGTGAACCTCAATATTGCTGCAGTCTCTGAAGCCTTTGTGCTGGCGGCAAAAGCAGGGGCAGATCCGGAAAAAGTATTCCAGGGAATCCGGGGAGGACTGGCAGGCAGTGCGGTACTTGAAGCAAAGCTGCCTATGATCCTGGGGAGGGACTTTGAACCGGGAGGAAAAATTTCCATAAATCACAAAGACATTAAAAACGTTATGGCCACAGCTCATGAAATAGATGTTCCTCTTCCGTTTACAAGTCAGTTGTTTGAAGTTATGCAGGCACTGAAAGTAGGCGGACATATGAATGAGGATCACTGCGGGATCATAAAGTATTTCGAGAATCTGGCGGATGTGACTGTAAAAAGCGGGATATGTGGAGGTGAAAACAAAGATGGATCAGAACAAGGCAATTAGTACCGGCGTATTGGCAGAATATCCTTCCGTAGATGAGGAATGTGTGGATGAGCTTTTAAAAAAAGAGATGGAGAGAGATAACAAAAAGATCATAGTCCTGGATGATGACCCTACCGGTGTGCAGACAGTCCACGATATATCTGTATATACAGACTGGTCAGAAGAATCTATAAAAAAGGGATTTGAAGAAGACAGAAAAATGTTTTATATCCTGACGAATTCCAGAGGACTGACCCAAGAAAATACGACCCGGATCCATAAAGAGATTGCAAACGGTATCACAAAAACGGCAAAAGAAAAAAACAGACCATATTTGATTATCAGCAGAAGCGATTCTACACTCAGAGGACATTATCCTCTGGAAACAGAAGTACTGAGAGACGTGATAGAAGAAAGGGAAAATATAAAAGTTGACGGGGAAATTTTATGTCCTTTTTTTAAAGAGGGAGGGCGCTATACTATTCAGGATATTCACTATGTGAAATATGGGGAGGAGCTTATACCGGCGGCACAGACAGAATTTGCTAAAGATGCCACCTTTTCCTATCACTCCTCGGATCTGAAAGAATATATTGAGGAGAAAACAGAGGGAAAATATAAAGCCCAGGATGTAATCTCCATTTCTCTGGAGGAACTAAGAGGGATGAAACTTGAAAATATCCGGGAAAAACTTATGGATGCAGAAGACTTTGCAAAGATTGTGGTTAATGCCGTCGATAATATTGACATTAAAATATTTTGCATTGCTTTATACAGAGCTATGAGGGAGGGAAAAAATTATCTGTTCCGTACAGCGGCAGCCTTTGCAAAAGAAATGGGAGGAATTTCCCAGAAACCGTTGCTGACGAGGAATGAGCTGATAAAGAAAAAGAGCACAGCAGGAGGATTGGTCATAGTAGGATCTCATACAGACAAAACCACAAAACAGCTGAAAAAGCTGCTGGAAATGGAGAACATGGAACCGGTGGCCTTTGATTCCGATCTGGTGCTGCAGGAGCAGGCATTCGCAGAGGAAACAGCACGTACAAGAAAAAAGATGGAAGAAATTATGCTGGCTGGAAAAACCGCTGTGGTTTATACCCGAAGAAAATTGCTAACGGTTGAAAATGATTCCAGGGAGAAGGCCCTTCTCCGTTCGGTAAAGATTTCGGATGCAGTACAGTCTTTGGTAAGCGAACTGACTGTTGAGCCATCCTTTATCATAGCCAAAGGAGGAATTACGTCCAGTGATATTGGAACAAAGGCTTTAAAGGTAAAATGCGCAGAAGTCCTTGGGCAGATATGTCCGGGAATTCCTGTATGGAGAATAAAAGAAGAAAGCAAGTTTCCGGATATGCCCTACGTTATTTTCCCTGGAAATGTAGGCGATGAGAGCACACTGAGGGAAGCGGCGGAAATTTTGATAGGAGAACCATAGAGTGAGTAGCACTGAGGGGCTGTCGCATTAGTCAAAATCGAGAATATTTATACATTTTATTGCTCAGTCTGCGCCGCTTTGAGCATATAGTCTCAAAGCTATGCTCGACAAATTCGCATAAAATGTATAAAAATTCTTGAAATATGACTAATGCGACAGCCCCATTTTTTTCTAAAAAGAAGATACCCTCCGTGTACAAGG
>DXFG01000136.1 GCA_019114545.1 Candidatus Blautia pullistercoris
CATGGGAAAAACGCAGATTGTTTACTTTATCCAGCCCGTAAAGCACCGTGTTTCTCACTTCAGACAATTCTTCTCCATCCTTGATAGGCTGCCCTCCGCCGCCGGTGCAGCCGCCGGGACAGGCCATGATCTCTACGAAATCATATTTTACTCTGCCTTTCCGGATAGCCTTCATCAGCTTTCTGGTATTGCCCAGTCCGCTGGCAACCGCCACCCGGATGGTCTGTCCTGCCAGATTGAATTCTGCTTCTTTCCATCCTTCCATTCCCCTGACCTTTTTAAAAGAGTCCGGATCCGGGTTTCTTCCTGTCACCAGATAATAGGCAGTACGCAGAGCTGCTTCCATGACACCGCCGGTAGCTCCGAAAATAACCCCTGCCCCGGTTCCCGTTCCCAGAGGCGTATCGAATTCTTCCTCTTCCAGTCTGGAAGGGTCAATGTGTTCAGAACGGATCAGACGGACAACCTCTCTGGTGGTCAGCACTGCATCTACATCCTGCCCGGCGCCAGCGTCGTTCATCACCGGAATATCGCATTCATGTTTTTTTGCAATGCAGGGCATGATAGACAGGGAAAAGATCCTGGAGGGATCCACTCCCAAAAGCTGGGCATAATAGGATTTTGCCACTGCCCCAAACATCTGCTGGGGAGATTTTGCGCTGGACAGCTGGTCCACCATATCCGGATACTGGGATTTCATAAATCTTACCCAGCCGGGGCAGCAGGAAGTAAACATGGGATATCTTTCCAGGTCGCCTTTTTTCAGTCTTTCCAGAAATTCACTGCCCTCTTCCATGATGGTCAGGTCTGCGCTGAAATTGGTATCGAAAATATAATCAAATCCGATCTGCCGCAGAGCAGCTACCAGTCTTTTAACGGTTGCAAACTCCCGGGACAGGCCGAAAGACTCTCCCCAGGAAGTGCGGACTGCCGGAGCAAGCTGGACCACTGTGATCTTTTCTGGATCTGCCAGGGCATCCAGGACCTTACGCCGGTCATCTCTTTCCCTTAATGCTCCTACCGGGCAATGGGTAATGCACTGGCCGCAGAGAGCACAGTCAGATTCATTGATCTTTCTGTTTCTGGAAACATCTACCGTTGTCCTGGATCCGGTTCCTGCCACATCCCAGATATTCAGGCTTTGTATCTTATCACAGACCTGCACACAGCGCATACACTTGATACATTTTCCCGCATCACGGATCAGAGGAAATTCCATAGGCCACCGGGACCTGGGCAGTTCAATCTCAAAGGGCAGATCCAGGATCCCCAGATCATTGGAAATGGTCTGAAGGCTGCAGTTGCCGCTCCGCACACAGGTGGCGCATTTGCAGTCATGCTGTGACAGAATCAGTTCCACGTTATTTCTCCGGCTCTCCCGGACTTTGGGACTGTTGGTAAACACTTCCATACCGTCCCACACTTCATTGTTGCAGGCAGTCACCAGCTTTGCACAGTCCTTTACCTCTACCACACAGACACGGCAGGCGCCGATTTCATTAATATCTTTCAGGAAGCACAGGGTTGGAATCCGGATCCCGGCCTGAGACGCAGCGTCTAAAATAGTGGTTCCTTCCTTTACTTCCACGTTTTTTCCGTTTATCGTCAGTTTTACCATTTTTCAATCCTGCCTCCTTTCAGAATACCAAATCCAAAGTGATCACAGCGGATACATCTTCTGGCTTCCTGACAAGCCTCTTCACAGGTCATTCCTTCTTCAATCAGCTCAAAGTCCTTGATCCTCTCAGAAGCCTGACGAACCTTCATATTTACTCTGGCGCAGCTGCGGTTATCATCCAGACGTACTCTGGGGATTTCCACATCTGCGGAGATCACATGATTGTATCCCAGGAATTCATCGATATTGGCCGCCGCCACCTTGCCTGCGGCGATTGCCCGGATAACCGTGGCCGGTCCGGTAACACAGTCACCTCCTGCAAAGACGCCGGTAATATCTTTGGTCTTTACGCCGCTCCAGCTCATAGCCTCGATAACGCCACGTTTCACCGGGATTCCCTGTTTTTCAAATTCTTTTGATTCAATGCCCTGGCCGATGGCCACGATCACAATATCACAGCCAAGACGCACAGGCGCTTTTGTAGATACCATGGGAACCGGTCTTCCATGTTTCATAGGGCCGATGATCTGAGGCTGCACCCACAAAGCTGCCGCCCGGCCCTGGTCATCAACCTCGATTCTTAACGGCGCATGAAGATCCAGAAGTTCACAGCCCTCTTCAATGGCTCCCTCGATTTCCTCTTCCATAGCAGTCATGTCTACCCGCCGTCTCCGGTATGCGATCCGCACCCGTTTTGCTCCCAGGCGCACCGCAGACCGGGCCACATCCATGGCCACGTTGCCGCCGCCTATAACGACGATTTCCTTTCCTGTGAAATCCGGCATCTCGTCGTCTCCGATTTCCCGGAGAAGTTCCACAGCAGAGATGACGCCTTGGGCTTCTTCCCCTTCAATGCCGATCTTTCTGTCAATATGTGCACCGATAGCAATATAGACTGCATCATACTCTTCTCTTAAATCTGCGATATTTGGATCCTCTCCCACCGTTACCTCTGTCTTTACATGAATGCCCAGACTTAAAAGATGGTTGATCTCCCGGTCCAGTTCCTCTCTTGGCAGACGGTAATTGGGGATTCCATAGCGGAGCATGCCGCCCAGTTTCTTTCTCTGCTCAAAGATGGTCACCTCGTGTCCCATAAGGGTGAGATAATAAGCCGCACTGATACCTCCCGGACCGCCTCCTATAACAGCTACCTTCTTTCCTGTAGCCACCGCCGGTACAGGAAGGGGAACATCTCCTGCATGATCTACTGCAAATCGTTTCAATCCTCGGATATTTACCGGATCATCTACCATGGTCCTGCGGCACCGTACCTCGCAGGGATGTTCACAGATCAGGCCGCAGACTGCAGGAAGGGGATTATCTTTTCGGATCAGCCGCACCGCATCCCCGTATCGGCCCTCTGCTACCAAAGCTACATAACCGGGAATATCCACTCCCGCCGGACATTGGGATACACAGGGAACCGGCTGGTTCAGTTCAAATTTACATCTTCCTCTTAAAATATGTTCCTCGAAATCATCTCTGAATCCGCGGATTCCTTTTAAAACCATTCTGGCAGCCTCATAGCCGATGGCGCAGTCTGCGGAATAAAAAATATTCCGTGCGGTTTTTTCAATAAGATCGATCACGGAAAGGTCCGCCTGTCCGTCCAGGACCTGCTCCATCAGCTTCTGGAGCTGGCCCAGTCCTACCCTGCAGGGCACACACTTTCCACAGGACTGGGCATGACAAAGTTTCAAAAAAGACGAGGCCAGGTCCACAGGACATAGTCCGGGAGGACTGGCGCTGATCCGTCTTTCCAGGTCTTTATACAGTTCTTCTACTGTCGCCTGGGCTTTGTTCTGTGTAATAATACTTAATCTGCTCAATGAAAGATTCCTCCTCTCTTCTGATAAAAAAAGGGCGGCATTTATCGCTTATCCGATAAATGTCGCCCAGACGTCCGGCTTCTCTATCAGCTCTTGCCACATCATGGTACTCCATTTTATACGTCAGCAGCAAAAACCCTTTATTTAAATTCAACATACCACATTCCATGTCTTCTGTCAATTTAATTTTTATATAAAAATTATCTCACAAAAGTCTTCTGTAATTCTCTGAAATTCTCTTGACTCATATACCCCTATGGGTATATTATACATATACCCCCATATGTATATTTTAAGAAAGAAGGAGCGCTATGATTTCATCTATGAAAGACTTGTTTCTCAATGAAACAAAAAGAAGCATTTTATTTCTCGTGATCTCCGGTCTCTCTCTGCTGATCAGTTTTCTGGAGCCGGAAGGTATTCTTTTTAACACAGCCTGGATCGCCATTCTTCTCTGCGGGATCCCGATCATCAAAGAAGCCATAGAAGGCCTTGTCACACGTTTTGACATTAAAGCAGACGTATTAGTATCTCTGGCTCTGATTGCTTCGGTGATCATCGGAGAGATCTTTGCCGCCGGCGAAGTAGCCTTTATCATGCAGATCGGTTCTCTTTTAGAAGAACTTACTGTAGCCAAGGCAAGAGCTGGTATTGAAAAGCTGGTGCACCTTACCCCTTTAACTGCACGAAAGATCCTAAACGGCAAAGAAATCCTCCTGCCGGCTAAAGAGGTGGCTGTCAATGATGTACTCCGGGTTCTTCCGGGAGAGACTATCCCTGTAGACGGGGTAATCCTATCCGGAGAGACCTCCGTGGATCAGGCCGTTATGACAGGAGAATCTCTTCCGGTGGACAAAGGTCCGGGAGACGAGGTTTCCAGCGGAACGGTCAACCAGTTCGGTTCTTTTGATATGAAAGCTTCCAGAGTAGGGGAAGACAGCTCTATCTGGCGGATGATCCGTCTGGTCCAGTCTGCTGATGCCGGAAAGGCCAAGATCGTAAGGCTGGCAGACCGGTGGGCCACCTGGATCGTGGTCATCGCTCTGACTGCCGCAGCGCTTACCTGGCTGATATCCGGCCAGATCATCCGGGCTGTGACCATACTGGTAGTCTTCTGTCCCTGTGCCCTGGTACTGGCCACTCCCACCGCCATCATGGCGGCCATCGGAAATGCTACAAAGCATGGTTTCCTGGTAAGAGAAGGTGACGCTCTGGAGCGCCTGGCTCAGGTCTCTCAAGTTGCCTTTGACAAGACAGGAACCCTCACTTATGGGAAACCTCAGGTAGCGGCTGTAGAAAGTTTCTCACCGGATATTTCCTCTGAAAAACTATACCTTCTTGCCGCCGAAGCTGAGCTTCGTTCAGAACACCCCCTTGGCAAAGCAGTAGTCCAGGGATACAAGCAGTCTTATCCTGAGACTGCACCTGAAGCTCCCCAATCCTTTTCCATGCTCCCGGGCAAAGGCGTAAAAGCCATGGCAGATCACGTGGAGGTGCTGGCAGGCAATCCCTCTCTCCTGGAGGAGAATCAGATTTCCATACCTCAAAAAGCCCTGGATTCTGCAGCAGGCTATATACAAAAAGGCTGCACTCTTATTTATCTGGGAATTGAAAAAAGGTTCGGCGGATTTGCGGCCCTTTGGGATACCCTGAGGGAAACTGCTCCTGAAATGATCAGCAGGCTGAAACAGCTTGGCCTCACTCCCGTACTTATGACCGGGGATCATGAAAATGCTGCCAGGACCATTGCTGATCAGCTGCATATTGATAAAGTCCATGCCGGCTGTCTCCCGGAGGATAAGCTCAATTACATAGCCTCTTCCCAGGAGAAAAAAGAAATGGTATGTATGATCGGAGATGGCATCAACGATGCTCCTGCACTGAAAAAAGCCCATGTGAGCATTGCCATGGGCGGAGTGGGAAGTGATATTGCTGTAGACGCAGCCGACATTGCTCTGGTAAATGATGACATCAAGGAGCTTCCACATCTGGTTTCTCTGTCCAGAAAGATGATGACTACGATCAAATGCAATCTGGCATTCTCCATGACTTTGAATTTTGCAGCCATCATACTGGCGATTACGGGGATCCTGAACCCCGTAGTAGGCGCTCTCGTCCACAATGCAGGATCTGTGCTGGTAATCATAAACTCCAGCCTGCTGCTGACCTATAGGAAAAAATAATTCTGGCCATCTGCCGGAAAAAGGAGCTGGCACATGAAATATTCTCGAATTTGATTCATGTGCCAGCTCCTTTTATATAGTTCTGTTTTTATATTTCCTCTGCGGTTTCTTCCAGCAGGTCCAGAATCTGTCCGATCCCCTTCTTTCCAAAGGAAACTCTGCTGTCATTCAGGATCAGGCAGGGAACGCTCATGATCTGATACTTCTCTTTCAGCTCCGGATAATGGGCCAGATCAAACATTTCCGCTGTGACCAGAGGATTTTCCAGCGCAATCTTCTGGGCCGCCATAACCACATCCGGGCACATGGTACAGGACAGAGAAACTGCAATCTTCAGATCTGTCTTCCAGGTGATCTTCTGGATCCGCCGCCGGATATCTTCTCCCATAGACTGGCCGGGCCCCGCCCCATTATATAAAGCGATAATAAAAGAATTAAATTCATGGCCTCCGGGAACTCCGTGGAATTCTGCCCCAAGGTAATTCCCCTGGCTGTCGCAGATCCGCAGAGATGGGCAGGTTACTCCTTCTGCTCCGGCTCTCTGTATCTCATAGCGGACCTTTTCACTTAAAGGTTCCATTTCCCGGACAAATCCTTCCACCTCCCGGGACAAATAGGAAGCATCCAGATAAACCTTAACCAGGATTTCCTTTTCAAACCTGGCAAATACCGGAACTAAAGATTCTTTCATCTCTTCTGTAAGAAATCCTTCCCCACCAGAGGATATTTTTTCCTTTTCTTCCCCCTGAGCCGGCTTTTTTACTTCTGTTATCTTCCTTTTCTCTCTTTTGATCCCCAGTTTCTGATATATGGAAAAAAGATATTTTTCCATGGAAGCTGCGGCTACTGCGCCGTCGGATACAGCCGTGACTACCTGGCGCAGTTCTTTCTCGCAGACATCTCCTGCGCCGTAGACCCCAGGCACGTTTGTCTCCTGTTTCCGATTTGCCAGAAGATAGCCTTTATCGCTGACCTTTACCTGATCCCGGAACAATTCTGTGGCCGGAACATAGCCTGCGAAAACAAAGATTCCCAGGTTTTCTCCCTCCTCTGCCTGAACAGTGAAGATCTCCCCTGTGTCTTTCTTTCTGAGGGCCACATACTCCAGCATGTCCTTTCCCCCGGCTTCTGTAATTTCCGTTTCAAAGGATACGGAAATATCCGGATGGGCCAGGAGCTCCTCTACTGCAGGGCCGGCGCAGTTAATTTCTTTTCCTCTTACCACCACTCTGATCTTTCTGGCATATCTGGTAAGGAAAAGAGCTTCCTCTACCGCTGCAAATCCACCGCCCACTACAAAAATATCTTTCCCTGTAAAGAACTCGCCGTCACAGGTAGCGCAGTAGGCCACTCCTCTGCCCCGAAATTCCTCTTCTCCTTTAAATCCCGCCTGTCTGGGGCTTGCTCCCGTGGCAAGGACCACTCCCAGGGCCTGGATCTCCCCTTTATCTGTCAGGATTTTTTTCTTGTCTCCTTCCAGAGCCAGACTGGTTACCTGGGCTTTTAAGAATTCAGCGCCGAAGTTCTGAGCCTGTTTCCTCATTTCTTCTGTAAGCTTTTTCCCGTCTGTATGAAGGACTCCTGGATAGTTGACCACCTCTGAAGTAATGGTGATCTGCCCTCCGATAGTCTCTTTTTCAATGACCAGTACCCGATACCTGGCCCTGGCCAGATAAATGGCAGCGGCAAGCCCTGCAGGGCCGCCGCCGATGATCACGCCGTCATAAAATTTATCTGCCATTATAACAATCCTACTAAATCAAGGCTTGGTTTCAGTGTTTCTGCTCCAGGCTGCCATTTTGCCGGGCAAACCTCATCTCCGTGTTCTGCCACAAACTGAGAAGCCTGGACTCTTCGGAAGATCTCATCTGCATTTCTTCCTACATTTCCTGCAGTCACCTCATAGGCCACGATCTCTCCCTGAGGATTCACAATAAAATCTCCTCTTTCTGCCAGTCCGTCTTCTTCGATCATCACATCAAAGTCTCTGGCCAGTTTGCCGGTAGGATCTGCCAGCATCGGATACTGGATCTTCCGGATCCGTTCAGAGGCGTCATGCCAAGCTTTGTGCACGTAATGAGTATCACAGGAAACAGAGTAAACATCGCAGCCGATCTTCTGGAATTCCTCATACTTATCAGCCAGGTCTTCCAGCTCTGTAGGGCAAACAAAGGTAAAATCTGCGGGATAGAAGAAAAATACGCTCCACCGTCCCAGGATGTCTTCCTGTGTCACCTCCTTAAATTCACCCTTTACATAGGCCTGTACTTTAAAATCACTTACTTTTTTACCAATTAATGACATCTGTTGTCCTCCTTATTTTTTAATGTTAAATGCGTCAAATCCCGGATAGCAGGCCGCTTCCTTCAGTTCTTCCTCAATCCTCAGCAGGCGGTTGTACTTGGCAACTCTTTCGCTTCTGCTGGGAGCTCCGGTCTTGATCTGGCAGGTATTTAAAGCCACGGCCAGATCTGCGATAGTCGTATCTTCCGTCTCTCCGGAACGGTGGGAGGAAATAGCGGTGTAACCTGCCTTATGTGCCATTTTGATAGCTTCCAGGGTCTCCGACACAGAACCGATCTGGTTCAGCTTGATCAGGATAGAATTGCCGCAGCCCAGGCCGATTCCCTTGGAAAGTCTCTGGGTGTTGGTAACAAAAAGATCGTCCCCTACCAACTGAACTTTTTCTCCCAGTTCTTTTGTCAGCATCTGCCAGCCTTCCCAGTCTTCCTCATCCAGACCGTCTTCGATAGAGTAAATAGGATATTTCTCACAGAGGCCTTTCCAGTGCTCCACCAATTCTGCAGAAGTAAATTTCTTTCCGCATTTGGGAAGAATATACTCTCCCTTCTTCTCCCCTTTCCACTCGCTGGAGGCTGCGTCCATAGCCAGGACAAAGTCTTTTCCCGGCTCGTATCCAGCCATCTTTACTGCCTCCAGAATATACTGGATAGCTTCTTCGTCACTGGCAAGATCCGGTGCAAAACCACCTTCATCTCCTACAGAGGTAGCCAGTCCTTTGGATTTCAGAAGAGACTGGAGACTGTGGAAAACCTCTGTACACCAGCGAAGGCCTTCTTTAAAACTGGGCGCTCCTGCCGGCATGATCATAAACTCCTGGACATCTACTGTGTTGGCCGCATGAGCGCCGCCGTTTAAGATATTCATCATGGGAACCGGCAGTTTATTTCCTGAAACACCGCCAAGGAAGCGGTAAAGAGGAATCTGAAGAGACGCTGCAGCGGCTCTGGCGCATGCAATGGAAACTGCCAGGATAGCATTGGCTCCCAGATTGGATTTATCGTTAGTTCCGTCTAACTCAATCATAACCTTATCTATACCATAGGTGTCAGAAGCATCCATCCCTGTAAGTGTCTGGGAGATTGCTGTATTGATATTCTCTACTGCCTTCAAGACTCCTTTCCCCTGGAAACGGCCTTTATCTTTATCTCTCAGCTCCAGAGCCTCAAATTCTCCTGTAGAGGCGCCGCTTGGAGCAGCGGCCAGAGCCACAGTTCCGTCTGCCAGATATACCTGAGCTTCCACAGTAGGATTTCCTCTGGAATCAATAATTTCCCTTCCGATTACTTTTTCAATGGTCAGATTTTTCTTCATCTCTGAAATACCATCCTTTCCTATATCATTTATCCGCCTGCCAGGCAGCCAGATTCCGGTAAGGTCCTTCTGGAAAAAGGTGTCCGGTCTTTCCCCGGAAGGACCTGCTATAAAATGATTATTCACATGAGTTAGTTATTACTAACCTATCTGTAGGATAACATT
>DXFG01000137.1 GCA_019114545.1 Candidatus Blautia pullistercoris
CTGACCCGTCCGTATCCGGTGGAAACGATCCAGGAAATATCTTCTCTGGAAAGGCCTGCTTTCTCCAGAACCTCCTCTAAGGCTTTCTGGGCGCTGACTCCGGATTTTGCCCCGGTGCGCACTACAGAAAATGCCCGGATCTTCCTGTCCTGGTCCATGATCACCGCATTGGTGGAGGTGGAACCGCTGTCTATTCCCATTACATACATTGCTTTATCTCCCTTCCCTGTTGTTTTCGTCCGGTGTATTTCCGGGGCCAGAGACTCCAGAAATGCTTCGATCCTGGTCCGTATCTGTCCGCTGCTCTGCCGGGTGTAATCTGTTTCCAGCAAGAGCATTGGCCGGTCCAGCCATTCTTTTAACCAGGCATATTCATAGGCATAATTGTCACAGAACTGTACCGTATGATAAACGATCCCGTCTACGCTTCCTGCAAAGCGGCGTATCAGCTCATCCCGGTTAGCCGCCTGTTCCATCCGCATACAGGGAAACTGGCTTAACAGGCCTCTGGTATATCCGGACAGAATCTCCTTTTCGTCCACCAGGATCTTTCTTCCCAGTCCTGTGCAGGTCAGGTCAAAGGCCACATTTACTTTCTTTTCTGCCAGAATCTCTTTCATGCTCTCATTTGCTCTGGCACCGAGAATACCGATGTTCAAAGCTCCCTGCTTCCGGGCATACTGCTGCACCTGATCTTTTCCTTTGATATATTCCAGGAATTTTTCTTCATCAAAAGTTTTTCCTGAAAATTTCTCATATTCCCGGATCATAGTACGGATCCGCTGCTCATAAAGAGTGATCCCTGCTTCTTTGGTAATCCTTGGGGTGTCCAGCATATAAATGAATTTCTCAGGGAATTCTTCTTTCAGCACATCGTAAAGCCGCCGGATACTGTCACAGCAGGTAGTGAGGATCACTCCCTCGTAGTCCTTTTTCATCACCTCTTCCAGGACTCCCTTGGCAAAGCTGCAGATATTGGGGTGCATGCGGATCTCTGCCTGGTTAAAATTCGTCACATCCGGCTCGATCCTCTCCATTCGGGTTCCCATGGACTGAAAAATCTCCACAGGAGCATATTTACAAATATATCCTAACATATCTTCTTTTCTTCCTTCTCTGATATCTCTTGGTCTTCTCCCGTATCCAGCATTTCCAGAAAAGCTTCCAGTCGGGTCTTGATCTGTCCGTCATGGCTGTTCCGTCTGTCGATCCCGTCTCCGTCCAGAATCAGCATGGGAATCTCCATCTCCTGCATTTTTTCTTTCAGCAGGAGACTTCCGCCCGATGACTGTTTGCAGCCCCAGTGACAGAACTGGATCACTGCATCGGGCTTCAGTATCCCGGCCAGCATTCCCACCATTTCTGCCTTGTGGGAATAAGAACCATTATAAAGATTCCGGATGATCTTCTTAGCCAGGGCGTGAAACGGTTTTGTTTCGTCCATTTCTTCCATGGAATCCATGATAATATCACTGGCAATGATCTGATATTTCCGGCTGGAATTAAAATAGCTCTGAAGAGTTTCCTGATAGAAAGGCAGCAGATGGATCCACAGGATCTTCTTTCCCTCGAATTTAGGATAATTCTTAATATCCTGGATCATAAACCGGATCAGATCCAGAAATTCCTGTCTCCCGATAAGAAGGTGCATGCCCATCATCATATAAAGATGGCTGATCAGCTCTCCGGGATAGTATCTTTCACTCTGGAGCCTAAAAAACTCCATCAGCGCCCTTCTGGTCTCATTCTCTATCTTTATAGTCTCCCGGAGCTTTTCTTCCTCAAATTTTCTGCCGAAGCGACTTTCCAGCTCCCTGGCAAAATCTTTTAACTGCTCTGCCAGATAGTCTGCAGATTCCTGATCGTCTCTGTAGGGAACATCCAGAAAAGTAAAGGGTACGCCTTTCTTCTTCTCCAGATACCGGAAAGTATTCAGATTTCCGTCACAGGAAAGAGAAGTGGTCACTGCATACTCCGGAACCGGAACTGCCCCACTGTCAATGGCCCCTACAAAAGTTTTGTGATAAGAGCACAGAGTCGGGGCAATCCCTGTATTCTGGGCATAGTCTATAAAAAAGTCTTCCAGATGATAACCGCTGAAATAGCAGGAAAGGCACTCGATAGAAAGTGTATTAAGGCCGAAACATCCAATCAGTTCAGAGGGAGCAAAAATATTTCCCCATACATAACTGTCCGGCTTTCCTAAAGAATCCGCCACAAAAGACATCATCATGGCCTCCAGTTTCTGATAGCCTTTGGAGATACCTTTTTTAGGAAGGAGCTTTGTGCGGAGCTTGTTTGCCTTAAATCCAAGAAGCATCTTTTCCCAGCTTTCCCCGGGATGTTCCATTGTCTGTTCTTTTACATGGTCAATGTATTTGTCTGCAATCCACATCCTATATCCTCCAGTCTTCAAATAGTCCATAGTCTTTGCAGCAGCAGGCCAGGCCTCCCTGTCTGTTGGGATAGCTTGGAACAGCTATTCTCCTGCCTGCAAAGAAAAATCTTACAGAATAATGGTATACCACATTTTCTCTGAAATTTCCAGGGGCATGTTCTGGTCCGCAGTCACAAAAAATCCCTCAGTCAGACTGTCAGGAAACAGTTCGTCCAACTAAGGGATTCTTATTCTCTTATCTATCAGGGACTAAAATGGCTTTCTCCCACGGCCCCTGCTGTGCTAGAATCTTTTAATTTTTCTTGTGGTAGTTTTTTCAAACTCTGTGTCTCTGACGATCAGACTGTAAATTTTCTTCTGGGGAGCCGCTGTCTTATTATACTGGTCAATGACTTCCTGAAGGCTTGCCTTTACGTCTTTGATCCGTTTTTTCTTCACATAATCCTGGTCCGGATAGATTTCTGCCTCGATGACACCGTTATGGTCACGGACAAGAACCTCTCCTACCAGGCGGTTGGTGCTGAGGGCATTTTCCAGTTCCTCAGGAGATACATTTTCCCCGTTCTTTGTAATGATCAGGTTTTTCTTTCTTCCGGTAAGGTAAACGAAACCATCTTCATCTACATAGCCCAGGTCTCCGGTCTTCAGCCAGCCGTCTTCCAGGGTCTCGGCCGTCTCTTCCGGCATTTTATAGTATCCCTGCATAACACTGCTGCCTTTTACCCACAGTTCTCCGTCTACTGTCCTGGCCTGACAGTTAGGCACCAGCTGTCCCACAGAATCCTTCCGGATATTCCACTTCTGGGAAATACTGATCACCGGAGAGCATTCGGTCATGCCATAGCCCTGCTGAATGGTAATATCATATTTTTTGAACAGATCTATGTAGGAAGGATCCAGGTAAGCGCCGCCGCTGCAGATAGTATGGAACTGTTTTCCAAAGACCTGATTTTTCACGATCTTTGCCGGAAGAAGAGAGGCCTCCTCCAGCTTCTTGGCCATGGTCTCGATCATCAGCGGCACCATCAGAATCATCTCCGGCTTAAAAAGCTTGATATTCTTTGCTACACGGAGAAGAGAATCATTGATACAGATTACCGCTGCCAAAGACACTCCTTTCAGGATATCCATGCTGAGGCAGTAAGCATGATGGATAGGAAGCACTGTCATGATCACAATACGCTCCGGGATCTTCATATCCAGGCAAGTGGCGTTTTCCGCCACATTTCTGTGGGTCAGCATGACGCCTTTGCTTTTTCCCGTAGTCCCTGAGGTAAACATAATAGTACAAAGCTGATCAGGATCCGGCGTATAGTCAAAACTTCCTCTGTGCTCCTCGAGGAGTTTCCAGAAACCACAGGCATGATCGTCATGCTCCTGCTGCTGCATGGAGATTAAAGTCTTAAGCTGAGGGCAGTGTTCTTTTGCCATAGCTGCAACATCTTTTCTCATCTCATCATACACAAGGACTGTAGAATCTGACCGTGCGATAAGATCGCAGACATCTTCTGCCGGCAGGTTTACATCCAGAGGCACCACCACACTGCCGCTGTTCACGGTACCGAAGTAGGCAACCAGCCAGGCATAAGACGTCATTCCGATCACTGCAATATGTTTTCCCTGCTCTCCCAGATCCTGAAGGACCCTGGAAAAGCTTTCACTGTCTTCCCGTAACTGGCTATAGGTTTTGGACGCAATTTCGTTTTTACTTACTTTATAACGAATAGCATCTTCCGGTCCATATTTTTCCTCCGTATTGACCAGAATCTGGCGAACCGTACTGCAAAGCATATATTTCCCATCCTTTCTCTGCTTCAGAATCAATTCTCAGCAGTAAGCTTTTCAAGATAATCTGCAGCTTCCTGTACTGTACGGATATTCATAGCCTCTGTCTGCTCGATCTCTACATCAAACTCATCCTCAATTTCTCCCAGCATGCTCATAAAATCATAGGAAGTAAAGCCCAGATCCTCCATGAACCGGGATTCCGGACGGATGTTATCTTTTTCCACTTCTACATAACTGCAGATAATATCAACTAATTTTTCAAACATGATCTTTTCTCCTTCTCAATTTATTTTATATCAGCTTGATGATCTCACCAATAGTCAGATCCGGGTTCTCTGTTCCTTTGAACATGATCTTGCACAGATAATAATAGAGATATTCCAGTTCATCTCTGGATACTGCCTTGATCTGGTGCTCAAAGTTAAAGTCCAGTCCATTGTCCTCCGGACGGTGCATAACCGTCAGATACATTCCCTGAGGGCAGGTTCCATTGGGATACCATTTTGTCTTATAGCGGATATCCCCCAGCTCTGTAAGGCCGTTTTCCTGAAGGGTCATCGGCTGATAAGTAAGGGAGATCGGTTCATAGGTCAGGCCTGCATGGGGCTGGGGATAGATTTTGGAGCGGTAAGCAAAGTATGCCGTAGGATCATAATTTGCATGGCGGAAAATCTCATTTTGTTTATCCCTGATAGCATAAACACCGTCAATGAATTTCATATCCTCTGAAAAGACAGTACGGATAGGGAAGGAATGGATCCTTGTGCCGCCGGCTTTCTTCTCTTTCAAAGTCGCCCTTCTTGCAATGGCATTATTGATAGACACATCTTCAAAACCGTTCATCTTCTGGAAATATGTACGCAGTCCCATAAGGAGCAGGCACGCCAGAGACACATGATATTTCTCACAGAAATCCATAAGTCTCTTGGTAGGATCTGCTTCCAGATGGAAGATATCCAGGGCAGACTTTGTATCGTCAGAAGCGTTAAATGCAGTGCGCAGTTTCGGGTTCTTAAACATGGCTCGGGCAGCCTCCAGCTTGTCTGTCCCATGGATGCCGTTGTAAATAGGCTCTCCTTTTTCTATTTCTCTCTGGAAAAATTCTATATCTCTTAACTGTGCCTTGCTTCCCGCTTCATAGGCAAGATCTTTCTTGAGCTGGTCGATGTAGGAAGCCATATCCTTCGGATAAGGAACTCCTTCATATTTCTCATTACAATAGAGCTCAATAATATCTTTCATAAAGCAGATCAGAGACTGGGCGTCTGCGATCATATGATGTACCAGGAAATAGATTCCGTTAAATCCGTCAGGCATCTGGATCATAACGATCCGGCTCATCTGGGAATCTTCCATCTTAAAAGGTACTGTAGTCCACTGCTGCATGGTAGATTCAGCCTCTTCCATGGTTCCTTTAGAGAAATCTGCAAACTCAATCTTCATCTCTTCCGGGTCTGCCACATACTGATACCAGTTTCCCTCTTTATCTTTTGCAAAGCGGATCCGCATGCCTTCGCTTCTTGCATAAGCCTTATTAATGGATTTTGCCAGAAGGTCCCAGTCGATCTCGATTTCAATCGTCACGCTGGTACCGATATTCAGCACTGCTGCACTGGGGCAGAAAGGCAGGTAGTACAGATGGAATTTCTGTGCTACAGTCAACGGGTATACTTTGTGTCCTTTTCTTGTTCTCATCATTTCATTATTCCTCCGATAAATGAATCAAGGGCCTTTTCATATGCTGCCGTATCCTTATAATAGCTCTCTCCGTGGCCTGCATCTTTTACAATCAGTTTCGTCTTCGGCGCTGCGCAGTTTTTGTAGATTTCCTCACACATCCAGCAGGGAACAAAAACATCTTTTTCTCCGTGGATAAAAAGGAACGGCGTTTTTGCCCTGCGCACTTCCCTGGCGGCATTACACTCATCCAGGCCGTACCCGGCATTTTTCTTATTCAGCTTATCTGCGATCTGGATCATGGGAAAAGCCGGAAGATGATACATGCTGTGCAGTACATGGGTAAATACATCCTTTGCAGAGGTAAATGCACAGTCAGAGACAATTCCCTTCACCTGGGACGGAAGTTCCATTCCTCCCATCATGCAGACAGTAGCGCCTCCCATAGAATTTCCGTGAAGAAGGATCTGAGCGTCCTGGCCGATCTCCTGGATCATCCATTTGATCCACTCCATTCCGTCATACCGGTCCATGGTACCAAAGCCAATATATGTTCCCTCACTTTCTCCGTGAGCCCTCTCGTCAATCAGCAGCATCCGGAATCCATGTTTCAGATAATAATAGGAAAGACTGCCGTAGTCATTCAAACCTTTGCTGGTATAGCCATGGAAACAGATGACTGCCTTTGTCCCTCCATCACCTTTGAAATAGGTGCCGTGGAGTTTCAGGCCGTCTCTGGAACGGATCCATACCTCCTGATGAGGCTGTTCCATCATCCAGGCGCTTCTCTTGTGCATAATGGGAAAATATTGTTCCCAGTCCACGCCGGACATCTTCATGGTACGTTCTGTCTTGGCATTATAGCGTTTCATGGTCCTTCTGTAAAAATATGCGGTGCCGGCTGCTTCTGCCGCCGCCAAAACTCCCAGAAGTCCTGCTGCTCCTTTCAGTAAATTACCCATTTTCTTCACCTGCTTTTCTGAACATCCTGTTTTCAGTTACTCAATTATTTTTTGCTGTTCTTCTTTTTACTGTTGATCAGATCTTTCAGTTTTAAGGCTTTGTCAATATTGCCTTCCACTTTTAGTTTTCCCAGAGTTACCGCAAGGATAGGATCGGCCTTTCCATCTGCGATCTTAAACAGGGTTTCTGCAGAACAGGTAAACATCGCATCTCTGTCAAAATATTCATAAGGTTCCACATACAGCTTGCCCTCTTTGACTTCGGCATAGAAAATCCCTTCTGCCTCCCCTGTAATATTAAACTGATACGCCAGATGCTCCTGGATATCACTGACATCTGCATCCATCAGCATTCCTTTTACCTTTGAAAACATATCTGCGTAGGTCATAGTATCCTCCTTTTCGACCTTTTTCAGCCCTTTTCGACCGTTGGTCGTCTTTCTTTTTATGTTAGATTACCATTTTTTCGGCCAGCGGTCAATCATGGTTCTGTTCAAAATATTTTTAAATTTTTCTGGTTTTTTTGTTGGTTTTTCTTGTTTGTTCTTTCCTCCCATCTGTGCTATAGTAGGTAGTAAGCTACTATTTTTACTTCTATAACAGAAAGGTGATATTTATGCCAAATCCGTCGAAATATAATCAGATCCTGGACGCCCTCCAGGAACTGCTGGAGAATCAGGAACTGCCCTCCATCTCCGTAAGTGAGATCGCCCATACTGCCGGGATCGGTAAGGGGAGTATCTATTATTATTTTCCTTCCAAAGATGCGATTCTCCAGGCTCTGGTAGAACGCAATTATGAGAAGCCTCTCCAGACCGCAAAGTCTCTGGCCTATCAGAGAGAAATCCCGCCCTTTACAAGAATGGCCATGATCTTTCAGGCCTGCCGCAACTCTTCTTCGGAATTTCTGAAATCACAGGATCAAACAGAGTCCAGCACTCAGACCAGGATCTTCATTCATCAGAAATATGTAAATCACATCATTACAGAATTAAAGCCTGTATTGGCCGAGATCATCCGGCAGGGGATCCAGGGCGGGGAGATCCATTTTGAAGATCCGGAAGCCCTGGCAGAAATCGTTCTCATCGTTCTTACGGTGAAAATGGACAATACCCTGGTCCCTTCCTCCAGAGAAGAAATAGAAAATATCATCAGCGCTCTGATCTCTCTGCTGGAAAAGGGCACCGGAAATCCGGCAGGTTCCCTGAATTTTCTGAAAAGCCAGACTCCATAGTAATCTGATGGTCTGGCAGTGATCAGGCACACCGCCAGACCATCAGATAGGCAAAAGTCCCCTTCCATTTGCCAGGCTTATGGCACCACGCAAAAAAGAAGCAGCCACACTCATCTCATATCAGGAATATTTATGAATGCAACTGCTCCTTTTTCTTTCTCTTTTTACTTATTCTTTATTCTTCAAAAAGTCCTTTCAGTGCTTTCACACAGCCTTCGATTCCAAGAGTGCCGGAATCAAGGACAATGTCGTAGTTTTTCTTATCATCCCAGACTTTTCCCGTATTTGCCCGGAAGTAAGCAGATCTCTTTTTATTATAATATTTTCTGGTAGCCTCTACATTCTGAGGATCTATTCCATATTCTTCTACGATCCGTTTCTTCACATCTGCTTCATTGCTGCAATAAATAAATACCTTGGCTACCCCCTTCAGATTCTTCAAAGCATATGCAGCACAGTGTCCCATAAATATTCCCGGGCCGTTCTGGGCCAGACGTCTGATCTCCATCTGCTCATCCAGAAAGACCTTTCCTTCCTCAGGCAGCATATTGGCATCTCCTGACTGTACTCTGTTCATAAGGAAAAGAGAATAGATCAGGCTGCCTGTAGCCTTTTCTTCATACTGGTCGATACGTTCTGTGGAAATCCCTCTTTTCTGGGCCACAGTTTCAAGGATCTCACGTCCATAGCAAGGTACGTTACAGATCTCTCCTAATTTTTTCCCGACCTGGGTTCCGCCGCTTCCATACTCTCTCTCAATTGTAATATATCGATACTTCATCCTGCATCCTCCTCTATCCGTCACAAGTTAAACCACATCTGCTGATTAATTCTCACAAATATAATAATGGCTTTCTGTTGATTGTTCATCACTATAGTATTATAATGAAAAAAGATGAAAGCAACAATAGACATAGATTTATTTTTGGGGTTTATTATACACTTTTAAAAAATTGTGGTTTAAAGAGGCAGGGATATGAAACAAAATTCTAAGCAGGATCTGCGTTTTATCAAAAATGAAAATCTGATACGGGAAACTTTCCGTAAAATGCTCTGTGAAATGGATTATTCTAAAATCTCCATTAAAGAACTGACTCAGAGAGCCCAGATCAACAGAAAGACTTTTTATCTTCATTATACTTCTCTGGATCATCTCCTGGCCGTCCTTCAGCTTGAGATCATGGAACCTACCTTCCAGATGATCGCCCAGACCAGCTTTCCCGAAGATGTAGAGATCATTATCCGGAAAAGTTTCGAGATCATGGCCTCTCTGGATTCCACAGACAAACTCATCCTTTCCTGTAAAGGTGATTTTCCCGAAAAGAAAAGCCCTTCTGATCTGATCCGGGATCAGTTATTTAAAAAATATGACCGTATTTCAAAATATGGTCCTTTTGAAAGCAATCTTATCATTACTTACTTTTCCGTCTGCCTGGGCGTTGTTTTCCGGCAGTGGGAGACAAAGGGCCAGCAGATTCCACTGGAAGAAATGATTCAGCTGACTACCCAAATGATCCTTCATGGGCTGGAGGGAGTAGGGCTGGTTTCTGAGGAAAAGTCAGTTCACGCCTAACGAATCGTTTTCTCCGAGGCTATAATTCTCTATTACCGGTCAGCAGCTAAAAATGCTGGCCTTCAAAGGGCGTGAAATATGCTGTTCACTTACCTTTCTGTATAGTTTGTCTTATTGGACATTTACATGGAGTCTATGCTGTTCCAATTTTATCTTCCTATTTTTTATATCACACCACTCGCAGATCTGAGCCACGTTTCTCTGAAGCATGTTCAAGGCTGCAAAAGAAGGGTGAAGAACCCTTCTTTTGAGGTTCTGCGTGCTTTTTGCAAAGTTTTGAATTTGTCCTTGGATTCCCTGATGAATCTCGATCTGCCAAAAGATGAGCAAGCCGCCAACGATATGCGGCAGCTCTACCTTTCGTGTCCTCCGGCTGCCAGAAAAGTGCTGTTAAACTCGACCCGTGCATTGACTGATGAGCTAAAAGAGATGGTGCAGACGGCCGGGGCAGAATCAGATAAAAATTTAGAGGATAAGTAAGCCGGTGGAGGAATAAAAGTCCCCCACCGGTTTTCTTTTTGCCGCTATGCAGCAGTCAGGCTATCGGACATTGTCCAGCAGACGCGCCAGCTTCTTCAGTCCACACTGGATGCTGTCCCACACACAACGACGGTCAGCGCCCTCGATGCGGGCGGTTGAGGGCATCGTTTTCAATGCCGTCCTCCCGGTTCAGAGAGTAATGGGCCTTGTGCCGGAACTTTCGGCGCTCATAGACTGCAGCGTCCTGCTGCTGGCCCCGGATCGCAGCTAGCACTTCCTCGGCCACATCCACAAAGACATCGGTTTTATATACATCGGGATACAGATCCCGAAGATTGATCTTCTGCATTATGTACCTCCGTTTCGATTCACAGGTTGACGGATGAACCGAAACGAAGGCGGCGAGCGCTACTAAAAGAGGTTTTATGGTGCTTATGGACCAGCTGCGATAGTGCCTGTTCATAAGCAGATGGGGGCCGATTGACGGTCAGGTTTTTTTGGCAGGTAAATCCCTGCCGAATTACGTCGAAGCTGTTCTCGCTTCACGGCGGCTCCCTCCTAAAGCCACCATGTTCAGCATATAGGCGTCACTCCTTTGTCGAGGGCATAAGGAACGGCGGCCTTGATGTACTCAAAACCGCCGCAGTACCCTGTAAATCCATTATAGGCGCACGAAGCTACCTGCCCTGCAACGGTTTTTTTCTTTCCCCGTCTGGCAGAGCATGATAGCTCAGATAATTAAATTTTTAGGTTTTTTCAGCCTACTTAAAGCAGAACATCAATACGGCGGATACTGTTCTATCAACGTCCGCGTCTGCCTGTCGGAATCCTCTAACCCGGACAAGATAATAGGGGAATTATCTTTATCAGAAGAAATCGCAATGTACAAGTCCGTATCTTTCAGCCGAATCATCGATGTGGGTGTGCAACACGGCGATCTCAGCCATGCGCTTCTCGGCAGCCTTAATCTGGTCTGACAGCACGTTATAGCGGGCCGTTGCCTCTGCCGTTTTTGTTTCCAAATCAGCATAGTCCAACAGTCCATGTTCGGATAAATAGTTGAGGATCTGAGCCATCTGCTTGAGGTTGAACACCTTGGCCCAGCGGGCATACCCGGCACCTTTTCCGGCCTGGAGTTTTGCCTGGATGTCCACCAACAAATTGACC
>DXFG01000138.1 GCA_019114545.1 Candidatus Blautia pullistercoris
ATTAGGAGAGAAAAACATATGGAAATAAAACTGGTTAAAGGAAGCTATGAATATAAGAATCAGATCATTGATATGCTCAAAGAATGGATTGATTACAACGAGAATCATCCCGAGGCCAACACATCACCCAATGCAATTTTTAGAAATAATTATGAGGATTTTGCATATTATCTGGAACACCTGGAATATAACGAACCCCAGGAAGGGCTGGTTCCGGATTCTACTTTCTTTTGTTTCGATGAAAAAAGAAATCTTATGGTAGGGGCGGTGAATATCCGCCATGACCTCAATGATTACCTGCTAAAGTACGGAGGACATATCGGCGATGGGATAAGGCCCAGCGAAAGGAGAAAAGGCTATGCCACGGAAATGATCCGGCTGGCATTGGAAGAATGCAGAAAACTGGGGCTGACAAGGGTGTTAATGACATGTGACAAAAATAATATCGGCTCGGCAAAATCCATTATCAGGAACGGCGGTATCTTAGAGAATGAAGTCTTGGAAGAAGGTAGTATCAAACAGAGATACTGGATCGCCTTATAGGAGAATGGAGAAAATTGCTGTAAATCATAATGTGGATTACAGTACGATAAGGGAGGAAACAGACACGTATGTATCCGCTGTTTGTTAAAAAGGTATGTATTGACTGGAACCGGGTTCCAGCAAACAGTTATTTAAATCGTATTCCGGCTCTGAAAGATGTGGAGGAGATTCCATTCAGAAGTCCGGTGACTTATTTTGCAGGGGAAAACGGCACAGGAAAATCCACTCTGCTGGAAGGGATTGCTGTGGCCTATGGATTTAATCCGGAAGGAGGAAGCAGAAATTATTCCTTTTCTACCTATGATACCCATTCGGAACTTTGGGAAGCCATCACTCTTGTCCGGGGGATCAGGCAGAAAAAATGGGGCTACTTCCTGAGGGCAGAAAGCTTTTACAATGTGGCGACAAAAGAGATGGAATATGCGGATATTTCCCATCCTTCTATGAACTTTCATGAAAGGTCTCACGGAGAAAGCTTTCTGGCCCTTATGCAGAGCAGACTGTCTTCACCGGGACTCTATATTCTGGACGAGCCCGAGGCGGCCCTTTCCCCTCAGAGACAGCTGACTCTTTTGCTTGAAATAAAAAAAGCAGTGGAAATCGGCGCCCAGTTTGTGATCGCCAGCCATTCTCCTATACTTTTGGGATATCCTGGGGCAGAGATCCTGTCTTTTGACAGGGGCAGGATAGAAAAAATCCAATATGAAGCAACAGAAAGCTATCAGGTAACAGAAATGTTTATCAACAACAGAGAATATTTGCTGAAAAGGCTTTTTTCCAATGAGCAGGAGGACGGCGAGTAAATTATTGTCAGGTATACAAATTGGCGGGCAGATTTTTGAACATAATATAAAAAGACTTTATCTTATCCGCCTGAGGTCGAATGCGGGTTATGAAAATAAAAGAAATTAGAAAATACAAAAATATACATAGAATCATGAAGGACTTCCTGATGATCAGATATATGTGTCTGGCTGTTATCTTTATAATGATCATTCTGGCAGGGTTGATCGGGATTCTTTCCATAAAGTATCATTCGGATACTGGTATTACGCTCTTGCTGTTTGCGGGAATATGTATTCTCATAGGGATTATTTCGCAGATCGCAATACAAGACAACAGGATAGATCAGGAAAGTCTGCAAAGAGCAGATTCTGAACTGCCGGACAGCCTGAAATTTACCGGGAGAAAAGGGCTTATAGGACCGGTCTGCTATGTTACAGAGCATTTTTTAGTTATTATCCAAGGCGGCTTTCTCCGGATCCTGCCGATAAAGGATATCCTTTCTATGGAAATCAAAAAAACGCAAGGCGGTTATTATTTCAGACGCTGTTTTCTGGAAATCACAACGAATGAAAAAACATATCAGATAGGACTTGCGGAAAGTATGCCGGATACGGAGATGAAAAATATGATCGCACAGATCTGGAAGAAAAAAGAATGAAGCTTAAGGTTCCCGTTGTCCATTCCTTATTAACAGGAATCGCTATAAGCGTGATCTTTTTGATTTTGGGATTTTACAGAACAGAAACAAAGATAAAACACAGGTTTTCTGAACATTGAGCAGATACTATGTTGGAAAGGAGATTCTTATGGATAGTTTTATGGAAGCTTTGTTAAGTGAGAAAACAGATAAGATTCCAGAGGAGTATGACTGGTTTGCTCCGCTGATTGGGGACTGGGATTTTGAGTATCATGACGGCTATCATACAGATACGCTCAGAACTGTAAAAGGAGAGTGGATCTTTCGGAGGGTTTTGAATGGCGCAGGAATCGAGGATCTGTTTATATGTCCTTCCAGGGAAACTATGAGGTCGGATCCCCAGCCGGACGGAGAGTATGGAATGGCGATCCGAATGTTTAATGCCAAAGAAAAATGTTATGATATGACATATACCTGCGAAAAGTATATGACTCGTCTTCGCTTTGTAAAAGACAGCGGCAAACTGATAGGAACAGTCCTGGATGATCCTTTCCAGAAATGGATCTTTTCTGATATACAGGCAGAAAGTTTCCATTGGCAGAATGTAACAGTTCTGGAAAACGGGGAATGGCAGGTAAACAGTAATGTTTACGCAAAACGGAG
>DXFG01000139.1 GCA_019114545.1 Candidatus Blautia pullistercoris
CCGTACTTTTTGGCATTTATTCCATGGTTTTTTCTATACCGTTCGGTATATACTGGTTCTACCACATGCACTTTTTATTCTTTTGCACTTTTTTCTCTTAAATTTTCATGCATTTTCGCTATATAGTCTTCTATCAAAAAAAGAAAAGGTGTTTTTATTGTATAATCCAAAACACCTTTTCCCTCTGATTTCTAGTACATCATTCACGAATCAACTGCACCAATCGCACAGGATGTTTTTTCCAGTGTGCAGGCCAAAAACTATCAGAATCCTAACTTCGGAAGCACATTTTTCGGTTCATCAATGATCACCAGATCTGCCTTTTCATCCATAAAATGTTCTTCATTATGTATGATCACCAGTTTCTTTCCTTCAAAATACCGGACATATTTTGAGAAAACTTCTGATTCCATACTGGTTCCCATAAGCATGAGTACTTCCGCCTGTTCCACTTGTCTGGTAGCCTCTGACATAATGGAGCTGTCCAGCATTTCCCCATAAAGGGATACCCCCGGCCGGATCACCCTTCCGCAACTCTCGCATCTGGGGATTTTCACAGAATCCCGAATATACTCCATAGAATATTCTCTTCCGCAGTGGGGGCATTGGTTGTGATAAATAGAGCCATGAAGAGAAATCACATTTTTGCAGCCGCCTCTCTGGGGCAACTCATATACATTGCTGTCGATAATACACTGAAGCTTCCCTGCTGCTTCCATACGGGCTGCTACATAAGCGGATTCCGTAATCTGAGGAATATTGCCAAGTATCTCTGTCCGGTAAAAATCAAAGAACTGCTCTGTCCGGTTATTATAAAATACTGTAGTAAAAATATCTTCCGGAGACAGGCCGTATTTCTTCTCTGTTTCGTAGGCCTGTTCCGGAGATTTCAACCCCTGATAGCCGCCTTCTTTCATCATACCGGAGCCGCCCAGCATCACTGTATATCTGCTGTCATTTAAGATGTTCTTTAACAATTCTATCTTTTTTTCCAGTATATCCATAGAAGCACCCCTTCCACTCTTTTCTTGAACCTATTCTATCATTTTTTCATAGAATTATAAAGAGTTTTCCCCTATTTCTCTCCCTTCCTTCCGGTACAGACCGATATGTTTTTTTCTGAAATTATGTTAAAATAGTATTCACAAAACAGATAACAGATACAGGAGGTTTCAAAGCCTATGGAAACGGAAAAGCTGATCATTGCAGGAGCCGGCCCCGCCGGCGTATCCGCAGCCCTCTACGCCGTCCGGTCAGGGATCACGCCTCTGGTCCTGCACAAGGGCGGAGGCGCCCTGGAAAAAGCCGTAAAAATCGAAAATTACTACGGTCTTCCCAAACCGGTTACCGGGGCAGAATTATACCAAAACGGACTCAAGCAGTTGGAATCTTTCCAGGTTCCTGTCGTAGAAGAAGAACTTCTGGCTGTAGAATATGACGGTGATTATACTGTCCAGACAGCAGACCATACTTACCACAGCAAAGCCCTGATCCTGGCCACCGGGGCCAAGCGGAACACTCTCGCGCTGAAAGAATTGAAAAAATATGAAGGCAGCGGCATCAGCTACTGCGCTGTCTGTGATGGCTTTTTCTACCGGGGAAAAGACGTAGCTGTTCTGGGAAACGGCGCCTATGCCCTTCATGAAGCCAAGGTCCTGGAGCCATTGGCAGCTAAAGTCACCATACTTACCAATGGAAAGGAAGAATCTTTCTCAAAAGAAGAGCTGGGCACCATACAGGTGGAGACCAAAAAGCTTATATCCGCCGGAGGAGACACTTCCCTGTCTTATGTGGAGCTGGAAGACCATTCCAGACTTTCCCTGTCTGGTCTTTTTGTTGCTCTGGGCACAGCGGACAGCACCGACATTGCCAGAAAGCTGGGGCTGGTCATTGAAAACAACCATATCCTCATTGAATCAGATACCAGCACCCCGCTCCCCGGACTTTATGCTGCAGGAGACTGCACCGGAGGCATGCTCCAGATTGCCAAAGCCGTATATGAAGGAGCCCTGGCCGGAACCCGGGCAGTAAACTATCTGAAAACTCTGTAACCGGCAGGAGGATCCGGAAAGCAGTGCTGTAAATCTGCAGAAATGTAATTTAGTCACAGACATTTCTCAGAAAATGTATTATACTAAGTCTAGCCTTAAAGGTAAGAAGCAGGCAAAAGATGATTTGCGCCGGAGGCAGAAAGCAGCCGGCCAGATTCATCTGCTCTGAATGCAGACTGAAAAATCAAAAATAAAGGAGAGAGTCAATATGGCAATGGAAATTACAATGGACAATTTTGAACAGGAAGTGCTCAACTCTGATATACCGGTAATGATCGATTTCTGGGCAACCTGGTGTATGCCCTGCAAAATGCTGGCTCCGGTGATCGAAGAACTGGCAGAGGAAGCTCATGGAGCTTACAAGGTGGGAAAAATCGATGTAGACAAATCCCCCAGTCTTGCCGCTCAGTTCGGCGTTATGAACATTCCTACCGTCATGGTGTTTAAAAAGGGCAAAGCTGTTGACAAATCGGTAGGCGTCGTGCCCAAAAGCCAGCTGGAAGCCATGCTGAAATAATTTCGGGCTTTCAGATATTTACAGTTCTATTTAATAAAAACAAAGGAGTTCCATGAAGATAGGATGGTATGGAAATATTTCCGTCTTCCCTTCATGGAACTCCTGTTCTTTTACAGAAGTCTGTACAGCTCCTCCTTATTTTCAATCTTTACTTCTCCCCTGGAAAGAGTAACATAGCCTTTCTTTACCATCTGCTTTAAAATACGGCTCACCGCTTCCCTGGCGCTGCCGATCTGCTTTGCCAGATCTTCCTGGGTCATGGCGATCACCGGAGAATGGATTTTCGCAGACTCGTCTAAAAGAAAAGCGGCAATTCTCTGGGTCAGACTGAGGAACATCATCTGCTGCAGTGCTTCCACCACATCCGAAAACCGTTTTGCCGCCTCTTTGTAAACGTAATTTTCCACATAGATATTCTCTTTGGTCAGACTGATCAGCACTCTTGCAGGGATCAGCACTGCATCTACCTCTGTCTGGGCTTCAATCTCTACGTCAAAGGTAATGGCCGGAAGTACACAGGAAGCCGAAAGAATACAGGTATCTCCCTGGCGAAGGCGGAACATGGTAACCTCCTTGCCTTCATCTGATAGAAGATAGGTCCTGAATATCCCGTTTAAAATATAGATTGCTCCCAGACATTCTCCTGCTCCGGAATAGACACCGGCGCCTGCAGGATAATGGACCTCTCTGGAAGCCTCTTCCAGCATTCTCTTTTCTTCTTCCTTCAGGTGCTTCCAGAAAGGAAGACCTTCCAGCAAATTTCTGATTTCTTCTGACATTTTTCTCTCCTGCCTTGTAATTTCCAAAAATCTCTTTTAAAATGTTCTTATATTAAATATTAAAATATTCTAAATAATACTCAAAGGAAGTGGATATATGAAACTGAAAACAAAACTGGCATTTCTCTTCTCTGCGCTGATTCTCTGTGTTCTGACGGCTTTCCTTGGTCTTCGCTGTCAGCGCCGCCAGGTAACCCGGATCGCCTGTGTAGGCGACAGTATTACCTACGGTGCAGGGATTTCCCATATTACCAAAAACTCTTATCCAGCCAGACTCCAAAGTCTCCTGGGAAAACACTACCAGGTCAAAAACTACGGCGCCAGCGGCTATACCATGCAGAAAGCGGCCGACTATCCTTACTGGGAGCATACGAACTTTCAAAAAAGTATGGATTTCCAGCCGGATATCGTCCTGCTCATGCTGGGGACCAACGATGGCAAAACCCACAACTGGGTAAGTGCAGAAACTTTTATTTCTGATTACAAAGATATGATTCTTCGTTATCAGGCCCTGGACAGTAATCCGAAGATCTATCTCATGACGCCGGCCACTGTATTTCCCCAGAATGCAGATCCTGAACTTCCCGACAACCAATATAACATTTCCGCAGACAATGTAGAAAAGATTTCCCAGCTGATCCGGAATCTTGCTTCTGAACTGGATCTGCCTCTTATTGACATACACGAGGCCACCAAAGATCATCCGGAATTTTTCCCGGCAGACGGCGTCCATCCAAATGCTCAGGGCGCTGCCTTTATCGCCCGGCAGGTTTATGAAGCCCTCAAGGACTGAGACATTTTGTTTTTAGATCCTTCCCTCTCTCTTCAGATATTCCAGGAAGGCCTGGCAGCCTTCCTGAATATCATCATAAGTCACATCAAAATTTCCCGTATACCAAGGATCTGCTATAGCTCTTGGATTTTTGGAAAAATCCAGAAGCATATGGATCTTATGCTCCGGATCTTTCTTCACGATCCGGTTCATATTCCGGATATTCCACTCATCCATCCCCAGAAGAAAATCATATTTCTCATAGTCTGATTTTTTCATCTGGACCGCCTTGTGAGACAGCACCGGTATCCCCACCTCCCTCATCTTCCCTACAGTTCCGTAATGAGGGGGATTGCCAATCTCCTCCGTGCTGGTGGCGGCAGAGTCAATATAAAACAAGTCGGACAAGCCGGCCTTATGAATCATATCCTGAAAAACAAATTGAGCCATGGTGCTGCGGCAGATATTGCCGTGGCACACAAACAAAACTTTTATCATATCTCTTAAACTCCCTTAAAATGCTGATTTTCCTTGATTTTACGCCATTTTCCGGCATTTCTGCGGCAGAGGCATTTTCATCTTATAACAGTATAACTTCGCATAAATCTGCTTATTTCAGCCATCAACTGTCGTAAATTTGTCGTAAATTCAAAAGATTTACGACACAGATATTTTACGGTACACCGCGGGCT
>DXFG01000140.1 GCA_019114545.1 Candidatus Blautia pullistercoris
AATTATTCATG
Organism: Candidatus Blautia pullistercoris; assembly: GCA_019114545.1. Classification (GTDB taxonomy): domain Bacteria; phylum Bacillota; class Clostridia; order Lachnospirales; family Lachnospiraceae; genus Blautia; species Blautia pullistercoris. Next base: position 12 of record DXFG01000140.1, read on the forward strand.
TTTCCCGGCATCATGCCTCCGGGAAATCCTCCTCTTTTTGCCATTCTAATAATTCCTCCTAGTCATCATCCTCTATATTTTCCACAGTTACATCCATATGGATATTCTGCTGGAGCAGATTGTCCACAGAAATCTCTGCCAGATTTCCGCTTCCGGATCCCGGCTCATTCTTTTTCAGAACCAGCTTTACCTCCAGGTCCTTGCCGATCTTTTTCTGTATTGCCTGCTTCAGAATCTCCACATTTTCCGGATTATCGATACATGTCTGAGCCAGAAAATTCCGGAATTCCACATACAAAACCGGTTCTCCCGTGTTCCCGTCATACTTGGGGGTGGATTCCAGAAGCATCTGCTGCAGGAGCCCTTTCGTCTCCCGGATAATGGAATTCCAGTTTTTCTTCACATACTGAAGATCTTCCGGCGCCGCCTTTGCCGGCTTTGGCGCTGCCGGGCTATCTGCCTCCGGGACTCCTGGATACCCCTTTCCTTCTATTCCCCCGAAAGCTGCTGCCTCTCCTCCGGCTCTCCCCGGTGCCTGGAAACTCACCAAAAACGCCGGATCACTGAGCTTTTCTTCCAGCACCCGGACCCGGTCAAAGAGAGAATCCAGATTTGTCTCCATCACCGGCTGGCACAGTTTGATCAGGGCGATCTCTACCAGAACTCTCTTCTGGGAGGCATACCGGATCTCATTGGAAAGCTGAGAAAAGATACGGATATACCGCATAAGGGTCTCCGTATCCACCATCTGCGCCTCTTCCTTCATCCGCTCCAGATTCTCCCTGGATACATCCACCGCTTCCTCAGGATCGTCCGAAGCAGAAATCAGAAGAAGATTTCTCAGATACCAGATAAAATCTGTAACAAATTGTCCCAGCTCTCTTCCTCGTATGATCAGATCCTCCAGGATCCGGATAGCCTGAGAGGTATGCTGAGCCAGGATTTCTCTTAACAGACTGCTGAATACCTCCGTATCCACAGCTCCCAGATTTTCCAGAACCTTTTCGTAGGTCAGTTTTTCTCCAAGATAAAAGGCAATACACTGATCCAGAAGAGACAGAGCGTCACGCATAGATCCGTCTGCCGCTTTGGCAATGTAGCGGATGGCCTTCTCTTCAACATCATTTCCTTCCTTCTGCATCAGTTCCATAAGACGGTCCGCAATGGTCTCCACGGTGATCCGCTTAAAGTCATATCTCTGACATCTGGAAAGAATGGTAATGGGGATCTTATGGGCCTCTGTTGTAGCCAGAATGAAGATTACATAAGAAGGAGGTTCCTCCAGTGTTTTCAGCAGGGCATTAAAAGCCCCCGCTGATAACATATGAACCTCGTCTATGATGTATACCTTATAGCGTCCCTGGGTGGGACGGTAGGCTACCTCTTCCCGGATCTCACGGATATTATCCACACCATTGTTGGAAGCCGCATCAATTTCTATCACATTCATGGAAGTCCCTGCATTGATTGCCCTGCAGGTAGGGCAATCGTTGCAGGGGCTTCCGTCTACGGGGTGTTCACAGTTTACCGCTTTTGCCAATATCTTTGCGATAGTGGTCTTTCCGGTTCCCCGTGTCCCGCAGAAAAGATAGGCATGTCCGATCCGGTCAGCCTTTATCTGGTTTTTCAATGTTGTCACAATGTGTTCCTGCCCCTTGACGTCTTCAAAGTCCTGGGGACGGAACTTACGGTAAAGAGCAGTATAGCTCATGTAAATTCTCCTTTTTGCTGCCTGTGATTATGTCAAAGATCAGTCGCCGAAGCTGATTCCGATACGTTTTGCATCCTCTACAAGCTGTTCGTCTGGAGAAACCATCTTTAACTTTCCGGCACATTCTTCCAGGGGCACTTTCTTTACTTTGCCGTTGACAATGCCTACCATATATCCATACTGGTCATTCAGGATCAGCTTGGCAGCCTCTGAGCCCAGTCTGGTAGAAAGAACCCGGTCATATGGGCAGGGGCTTCCGCCTCTCTGTGTATGGCCCGGAATGGTAATACGGATATCCAGGTTCAGCTTCTTCTGAAGCTCGTCTTCCAGCTTATAGGCCACAGACGGATATTTCTTTTTATCTTCTTCCTGTTTTTTCTTCAGCTCTTTCTTGGAAAGCTTGGAATCTTCTTTGGAGATAGCTCCCTCTGCCACAGCCAGGATGGTAAAGCCTTTTCCTGCTTTATTTCTCTTGTTGATGGCATCTACGATCTTATCAATATCGTAAGGGATCTCCGGGATCAGAATAATATCGGCACCTCCTGCAATACCTGCATGAAGGGTTACCCAGCCTACTTTATGCCCCATGATCTCGACAATAAACACACGGCTGTGGGAAGCCGCTGTTGTGTGGATACAGTCGATAACATCTGTGGCAATGTCCACAGCGCTCTGGAATCCGAAGGTCATGTCTGTGCCCCAGATGTCATTGTCAATGGTCTTGGGCAGATGGATGATATTCAATCCTTCTTCTCTGAGCAGGTTTGCTGTCTTCTGGGTTCCGTTTCCTCCCAGGATAACCAGGCAGTCCAGACGCAGCTTATAATATGTCTGCTTCATGGCCTCTACTTTGTCAAGCCCTCTCTCGTCAGGAACCCGCATAAGCTTAAAAGGCTGGCGGGAAGTTCCCAGGATCGTACCTCCTCTGGTAAGGATTCCCGAGAAATCTTTAGCAGAAAGCATTCTATAGTTTCCATAGATCAGCCCCTTATAGCCGTCATCAAATCCATAGACTTCCAGCTCGTCCAGATTTGTGCTGAGTCCCTTCACAACACCTCGCATTGTTGCGTTCAATGCCTGACAGTCGCCGCCACTTGTAAGCAAACCGATTCTTTTCATTTTTTCCACATCCCATCTTCATAATATAGTATATGCACTGCGGCCAAAACGATCCTTTGTCCGCTGGGCTAAACCTATTATATTATATTTTCACAGGAGGCTCAACTTAATTTTCGTGAATTTTTTCCTGACCCTGTGTTGACAACCGTTTTGAAAACCGCTATACTGTAAACACCGTGCAGCCGGGGAGATAGCGGTGCCCTGTACCTGCAATCCGCTACAGCAGGGGTGATGCCAAACCGAGGGATTTCTTTCTGTGGAGCTGCCCTCTATAAGTGGCGTTGACGTCTGGGTCTTACGCAACAGGAATCTGTGAACCGTGTCAGGGCAGGAATGCAGCAGCACTAAGCAGAACCTTCTGTGTGCCGT
>DXFG01000141.1 GCA_019114545.1 Candidatus Blautia pullistercoris
AGCACATATCAAAGTTGCTCTCAAGTTTACCATGAAAGTTTTTGTTTTTAGAGAAAGATATATTTCAGGAGGAAGAAAAATGGAGTTTAACCATGGAACAGAATTACTGGAATTGTGTGAGAAAAATAAAATGCCGATTTCCCTGGCTATGAAAAAAAGAGAAGCGGAATTTTCCGGGATTACGGAAGCGGAAGTGGAAAAAAAGATGAGAAAGGCCTGGAAGATCATGAAAGAATCTGCCAGAAAGCCTTTAGAGCATCCGGTTCCTTCTATAGGGGGCCTGATCGGCGGAGAGGCAAAGAAACTGAAAGAATATCATGAGAAAGGCAGGAGTGTCTGCGGCGATCTGATGTCCAGAGCCATTACGTATGCTATGGCAGTTCTGGAAGTAAATGCTTCTATGGGGGTGATCGTGGCGGCCCCTACTGCAGGTTCTTCAGGAGTGGTGCCGGGAGTCCTGCTGGCCCTCCAGGAAGAGTATGATCTGTCAGATGAAGAGATTTTAAATGGCCTGTATACAGCGGGAGCTGTAGGATATCTCCTTATGCGGAACGCCTCCGTGGCAGGAGCCGAAGCAGGATGCCAGGCAGAGGTGGGGGCAGCTTCTGCCATGGCTGCCGCTGCTGCTGTGGAGATCATGGGAGGTACTCCTGAAATGTGTATGAATGCCGCCTCCGGAGCCCTGGCAAATCTTCTGGGACTGGTCTGTGACCCCATTGCCGGCCTGGTGGAAGCACCCTGCCAGAACCGGAATTCCGTGGGAGCGGCCAATGCCATGATCTGCGCCCAGCAGGCCCTGGCCGGGATCACCCAGGTAATTCCTTTTGACCAGATGGCAGAAGCCATGTATCATGTGGGAAGAAGCCTTCCCTTTGAACTGCGGGAAAGTGCTCTGGGAGGCTGCGCCGGAACCCCCGCCGCCTGCGCCCGGACCTGCGAGATCTTTTCTACAGATTCTTAAGATTTTCCACTTGACAGAAAGACGGGAACAGGTGTCCCTTTTCTGCGAATTTGCCGAGCAGCCTTTGAGATCTGAGGCTCAAAGGAGCGCAGGCTGAGCAAGGAAAGGGACACCTGTTCCGGATTTATCGCAAAAAAATTCCCAAAGGGGGAAAACCCCGCGTTTGGGAAAGAAAGGAGAAAAAATATTATATATAAACCTGCCGGTAAAGCAGGAGAATTCTTAGGCGAAGCCCGGCGGCCGCATCAGCTTCTGACTGTGCAGCCGCTGTCTTCTTTCTGAACACTTACGAGTATAGAGGATAATTGTGACGGTCTTGTGTCTGGAAAATAAAGGATTTCTAAAGTCTGATAAAAAACTATAAATGCCGGGGAAAGCCTTCGGAAAGAATGGAAGATATAACGAAAAGGCATAGCCGGTTATCCTATTATGACTTGAATTGTGGATAGAAAAGGATTATCATATTACTAATTACACTGTGAAAACTGACTGAATCAGAATGTAAGGACAGGAAAGGAGACTATAGATATGGAATATAAGATTTCCCTGATCCCCGGGGATGGTATTGGTCCGGAGATCGTTGGAGAGGCTAAGAAAATATTAGATAAGGTCTGTGAAAAATACGGACATAAATTCAACTATGAGGAAGTGCTTCTGGGAGGAGCGTCTATTGACGCCTGTGGAGTGCCTCTTACCCAGGAAGCCATTGACACTGCAAAAAGCTCTGACGCAGTGCTGATGGGTTCTATCGGAGGAGACGCCAAGACGTCTCCCTGGTATCAGCTGGAGCCTTCCAAGAGACCGGAGGCAGGACTTTTAGCAATCCGGAAAGCGCTGAATCTTTTTGCGAATCTTCGTCCCGCTTATTTATATAATGAATTAAAGGGAGCCTGCCCTTTAAAGGAAGAAGTGATCGGGGACGGCTTTGACATGATCATTGTCCGGGAACTGACCGGAGGCCTTTATTTCGGAGAGAGAAAGACTGTAGAGGAAAACGGTGTGAGAAAGGCCATCGACACCCTGACTTATGATGAGAATGAGATCCGCCGGATCGCAGTGAAAGCTTTTGAGATCGCAGGCAAGAGGAAAAAGAAAGTTACCAGTGTGGATAAGGCCAATGTATTGGATTCCTCCAGACTCTGGAGAAAAGTAGTGGAAGAAGTGGCGGCAGATTATCCGGACATTACCCTGGAGCATATGCTGGTAGATAACTGCGCCATGCAGCTGGTACATAACCCGGGACAGTTTGATGTGATCCTTACAGAGAACATGTTCGGAGATATTTTGTCTGATGAGGCAAGTATGGTTACAGGATCTATCGGAATGCTTTCTTCTGCCAGCTTAAATGAGACGAAATTCGGCCTTTATGAGCCAAGCCACGGTTCTGCTCCGGACATTGCGGGAAAAGGTATCGCAAATCCCATTGCAACCATCCTTTCCGCAGCTATGATGCTCCGCTTCTCCCTGGATCTGGACAAAGAAGCAGACGCAGTGGAAGCAGCAGTCCAGCAGGTGCTGAAAGAAGGCTACCGTACAGTGGACATCATGTCGGAAGGCATGAAACAGGTAGGTACAAAAGAAATGGGAGATCTGATCGCAGAACGCATATAGCCGGATCTGAAGCATAAAGATGAAAAAATGTGCGACATTATAAGACATAGGAAATATACATAGAAAGGAAAGAAGATTATGAGAAGTGACGCAGTAAAAACAGGGATGCAGCAGGCACCCCACCGTTCTTTATTTAATGCACTGGGACTGACAAAAGAGGAGTTATCCAAACCTCTGGTAGGGATTGTCAGCTCATATAATGAGATCGTACCGGGACATATGAACCTGGATAAGATCGTAGAGGCTGTAAAACTGGGAGTTGCCATGGCAGGGGGAACCCCTATCGTGTTCCCGGCTATCGCTGTGTGCGACGGTATTGCCATGGGGCATATCGGCATGAAATACTCACTGGTTACCAGAGATCTGATCGCAGATTCCACAGAAGCTATGGCTATGGCTCATCAGTTTGACGCTCTGGTCATGGTGCCGAACTGTGACAAGAATGTACCGGGACTTTTAATGGCTGCGGCCAGGATCAACGTTCCTACCGTATTTGTAAGCGGCGGTCCGATGCTGGCAGGAAGAGTCCACGGACAGAAGAGAAGTCTTTCTTCCATGTTTGAGGCAGTAGGCTCCTACAGCGCAGGAACCATGACAGAGGAAGAAGTAGAAGAATTTGAAAATAAAGTATGTCCTACCTGCGGATCCTGTTCCGGAATGTATACAGCCAACAGTATGAACTGTCTGACAGAAGTACTGGGAATGGGACTGAAAGGGAACGGAACCATTCCGGCAGTTTATTCCGAGAGGATCAAACTGGCAAAACATGCGGGCATGCAGGTTATGGAAATGTACCGGAAGAATATCCGCCCAAGAGACATTATGACAAAAGACGCTATCTTAAACGCGCTCACCGTGGATATGGCTCTGGGCTGTTCAACCAACAGTATGCTTCATCTGCCGGCTATTGCCCATGAGATCGGCTGGGATTTTGACATTACATTCGCAAACCAGATCAGTGAGAAAACACCGAATCTCTGCCATCTGGCGCCGGCAGGTCCTACTTACATTGAGGATCTGAACGAGGCCGGAGGTGTCTACGCAGTAATGAACGAGCTGGCGAAAAAGGATCTTCTGAATCTGGACTGTATGACAGTTACAGGAAAGACCGTAGGAGAAAATATCAAGGGATGTGTAAACAAGAATCCGGAAGTTATCCGTCCTATTGACAATCCTTACAGCCAGACCGGAGGTCTGGCCGTTCTTACCGGAAACCTGGCTCCGGACGGAGGCGTGGTAAAGAAAAGCGCTGTATGCGATGAAATGATGGTACATGAGGGACCTGCCAGAGTCTTTGACTGTGAGGAAGACGCTATTGCTGCTATCAAAGGCGGAAAGATCGTTCCCGGCGACGTGGTAGTGATCCGCTATGAAGGACCAAAAGGCGGCCCCGGCATGAGAGAAATGCTGAATCCCACATCTGCTATTGCAGGAATGGGACTGGGATCATCTGTAGCCCTTATCACCGACGGAAGATTTTCAGGAGCTTCCAGAGGAGCCTCTATCGGACATATCTCTCCGGAAGCGGCAGTGGGAGGTCCTATTGCCCTGGTGGAAGAAGGAGATCTGATCCGGATCAATATACCGGAACATAAACTGGAACTGGCAGTTTCAGAAGAAGAACTGGCGAAGAGAAAAGAAAAATGGCAGCCAAGAGAACCAAAGGTGACCACCGGTTATCTGGCACGGTATGCGGCTATGGTTACCAGCGGAAACAGAGGAGCTGTACTGGAGGTACCAAAAAGATAAAAAAGGGGGAGGAGATTTCTATGCAGCTTACAGGAGCGGAAATTGTTATTGAGTGTCTGAAAGAACAGGGAGTGGACACCGTCTTCGGTTATCCCGGAGGCACCATTTTGAACATATATGATGAATTGTATAAACATCAGGGAGAGATCCATCATGTACTGACTTCCCATGAGCAGGGAGCGGCCCACGGAGCAGACGGCTATGCCCGTTCTACAGGAAAGGTAGGAGTGTGCATGGCAACCAGCGGTCCGGGAGCTACGAATCTGGTTACCGGAATCGCCACTGCTCATATGGATTCCATCCCTCTTGTGGCTATTACCTGCAACGTTGGCCTGCCCCTTCTGGGAAAAGACAGTTTCCAGGAGGTGGATATTGCAGGAGTGGTCATGCCCATCACCAAGCACAGCTTTATCGTAAAGGACGTAACCAATCTGGCAAAAACCATCCGGAGAGCCTTTAAGATCGCAAAGACAGGCAGACCTGGTCCTGTACTGGTAGATATTACCAAAGATGTTACCTCCAATAAGACAGAGTTTACCCCTGTCCAGCCTAAGGAGGTTCAGCCTTCTGTAAAAGAGATCACCCAGGAGGATCTTCAGACAGCGGCGGATATGATCAACAAAGCGAAAAAACCTTTTATCTTTGTGGGCGGCGGCGCTGTGGCCTCTAACGCCTGGGAAGAGGTTCGGGAACTGGCCTATAAGATCCAGTCTCCGGTAACAGATTCCCTTATGGGAAAAGGCGTTTTCTCCGGAGAAGATCCTTATTATACAGGCATGCTGGGTATGCACGGGACAAAAGCTTCCAATCTGGGAGTTACCAGATGTGACCTTCTGGTAGGGATCGGAGTCCGTTTCTCTGACCGCGTCATCGGCAATGCAAAGAATTTCGCTAAAAATGCCAAGATCATCCATATTGATGTAGACGGGGCTGAGATTAACAAGAACGTTTTGGTGGACTGCCGGATCATCGGAGATGCAAAGGAAGTGCTGAAGCGGCTTCTGCCTCTGGTACAGCCGGGTAAACATGAGGAGTGGATTCGGGAAATTGAGGATCTGAAAGTAAAATATCCGCTTACTTACAACCCTCAGGGTCTTACAGGACCGGCAGTGATCGAGGAACTGTACCGCCAGACCAAGGGAGACGCTATCATTACTACAGAAGTGGGACAGAATCAGATGTGGGCGGCTCAGTATTATAAATTCAAAAGCCCCAGAACCTTTTTGTCTTCCGGAGGCTTGGGAACTATGGGATATGGTCTGGGCGCAGCTATCGGAGCTAAGATGGGAAATCCGGATAAGGTAGTGATCAACGTAGCCGGAGACGGCTGCTTCCGTATGAACATGAATGAACTGGCTACTGCCACCAGAAATAACATGGCCCTGGTGGAGGTGATCATCAATAACCAGGTGCTGGGTATGGTGCGCCAGTGGCAGACACTTTATTATGAAAAACGGTATTCCAATACGATTCTCCAGGATAAGGTGGACTATGTGAAACTGGCGGAGGCTATGGGAGCCGTAGGTATGCGGGTTACAAAGAAAGAAGACCTGGCAGAGGCTATCCGGAAGGCTATCGACTTAAATACTACAGTTCTTATAGACTGCGTCATCGACAGCGATGATAAGGTATTCCCTATGGTATCCCCGGGAGCGAATATTGAAGACGCCTTTGATGCAGAGGATTTAAAAGCAAAAGAACAGTGATGTCTTTCTGGAAAAGACAAATGTTTTTATTGACAAAAATATATCAAAGGATTAGAATAAGGACAGCACGTATATATGAGGTGGCGCAGCAGCAAGTCCAAAAGACTGCGGCACCTCATTCTTTATAAACAGGATTAAGAGGAGGAAAGAGTCGTGAGCAGAGTTTATAACTTTTCAGCAGGTCCGGCGGTACTGCCGGAGGAAGTGTTAAAAGAAGCCGCAGAGGAAATGTTGGATTACAGGGGATGTGGTATGTCCGTAATGGAGATGAGCCACCGCTCTAAAATGTTTGAAAACATTATCCAGGAAGCTGAGGCTGATCTTCGGGACCTGCTTGAAATTCCGGATAACTACAAGGTACTGTTTCTTCAGGGCGGAGCCAGCCAGCAGTTTGCCATGATCCCCATGAATCTGATGAAGAACCGGGTGGCGGACTATATCGTTACAGGCCAGTGGGCCAAGAAGGCATGGCAGGAAGCCCAGAAGTACGGAAAGGCAAATAAGATCGCATCTTCTGAGGATAAGACCTATTCCTATATACCGGACTGTTCTGATCTTCCCATCAGTCCTGATGCAGATTACGTATATATCTGCGAGAACAACACCATTTACGGCACAAAGTTCAAAAAGCTTCCAAACACCAAGGGAAAGACACTGGTGGCAGATGTATCTTCCTGTTTCCTGTCAGAACCTGTTGATGTAAGCAAATATGGAATCCTTTACGGCGGCGTCCAGAAGAACATCGGTCCTGCTGGAATGGTCATCTCCATTATCCGGGAGGACCTGATCACAGAGGATGTTCTTCCGGGAACCCCTACTATGCTGACCTTTAAGACTCACGCAGATGCAGGATCCATGTATAATACACCGAACTGCTACTGCATCTACATGTGCGGCAAGGTATTCAAATGGCTGAAAAAGATGGGCGGCCTTTCCGCGATGAAGGAGCGCAATGAGAACAAAGCCAGGATCCTCTATGATTTCCTGGATTCCAGCAGCCTGTTTAAAGGCACAGTAGTGCCTGCGGATAGATCCCTGATGAATGTGCCTTTTGTGACAGGAAATAAGGATCTGGATGCTAAATTTGTAAAAGAAGCACAGGAAGCCGGCCTGGAAAATCTGAAAGGCCACCGTACTGTAGGCGGCATGCGGGCAAGTATTTATAACGCAATGCCGGTGGAAGGTGTGGAAGCCCTGGTAAACTTTATGAAGAACTTTGAAAAGGAGAATGGTTGATCATGTTTCAGTATCATTGCTTAAATCCCATTTCACCGGTGGGACTGGGAAAATTTCCGGGAAAATATGAGAAAACGGAGGATCTTGCACAGGCAGACGCTATTCTGGTAAGAAGCGCTGATATGCACAGCCTGGAGCTTTCTGATAAAACTGTGGCAGTGGCAAGGGCAGGTGCAGGGGTGAACAATATTCCCCTGGAGGACCTTGCAAAAAAAGGAGTGGTTGTTTTCAATACTCCCGGTGCAAACGCCAACGGGGTAAAGGAAATGGTCATCGCAGGTATGCTTCTGGCCTCCAGAGATATCGTGGGCGGTATCGAATGGCTGGAGCAGCAGGAGGCTTCTGAGGATATTGCAAAGAAAGCAGAGAAGCAGAAGAAAAAATTTGCCGGCTGCGAGATCAGCGGGAAGAAGCTGGGCATCATCGGTCTTGGGGCTATTGGCGTCCGGGTGGCTAATGCGGCGGTGCATTTGGGCATGGAGGTTTACGGCTATGACCCCTTTATCTCTGTAGATGCAGCATGGAGCCTGTCAAGAAGTATCCATCATATCAATGATGTGAATATGATCTACCGGGACTGCGATTATATTACCATTCATGTGCCCCTTATGGACAGCACCAGGGGGATGATCGGCAGGGACGAGATCGCACAGATGAAAGAAGGTGTGGTCCTTCTGAATTTTGCCAGAGATCTGCTGGTAGACGAGGAAGCTCTGGCGGAAGCCCTGAGAGAAGGAAAGGTTAAGAAATATGTAACAGATTTTGCCAATCCTCTGGTAGCCAGCACACCAAACACTCTGGTCACTCCTCATCTGGGAGCGTCCACAGAGGAGTCGGAAGATAACTGTGCAGCAATGGCTGTCCAGGAAATCATGGATTATCTTGAGAACGGAAATATCAAAAATTCCGTAAACTATCCAAACTGTGATGCAGGTGCTTGTGTAGACGTAGGCCGTGTGACTATTAACCATAAGAATATTCCCAACATGATCAGCCAGTTTACGAAGACACTGGGGGATGCAGGGGTAAATATTTCCAATATGACAAATAAAAGTAAAGGGGACTATGCTTATACTATGATCGACGTATCTTCCCCCATCTCCAAAGAGGTGGCAGATACCTTAAAGAATATCAAAGGCGTATACAGAGTCCGTATCGTCAAATAATGGGGTAAAAATGAGAAAAGCAGCATCTTTTCAAATAAGGCTGAATCAGATAAAGAAAGCAAAAACCATTGCTGGTTCTATCAGGAGAAACCGTAAAAGAATCTTAAAAACGGTACGGCTCCTGGGTAAGCTTGGGAACCACTAAAGGTTAGGAGGTTTTTATGGCAGTTGTAAAACCATTTCCGGCCATCCGCCCCCAGGCGGTAAAGGCGGCAGAAATTGCGGCCCTTCCCTATGATGTCTTTACCAGGGAAGAGGCGGTCAAAGAGATTGAGAAACATCCCCTGTCTTTTCTGCGGGTAGACCGCCCGGAGACAAATTTTCCGGAAGGGACAGATATGTATAGCCCCAAGGTATATGAAAAGGCAGGAGAACTTCTCTGGAAGCTGGTGGATACCGGAGATCTGTGCCAGGATATGGAATCCTGCTATTATATCTATGAGCTCAGTGTGGGAAACCATGTTCAGACAGGCGTAGTTGCCTGCACTTCTGTAGACGACTATCTGGATCATGTAATCAAATGTCATGAGAATACACGGCCGGAGAAAGAAGCAGACCGTATCCGTCATATCGAGGCCTGCCATGCCCAGACAGGGCCTATCTATCTGGCACATTGTCCGGACCCCCAGCTTCGCAGACTGCTGGATATTAAAAAGTGCAGCCACCCCAATTATAACTTCCAGGGAGAGGATGGAGTGCGTCACAGAGTCTGGGCTGTCTATGAAGGAAATGTAATCGAAAAGATCGAAAAATCATTTGGAAAAATGGACCGTATTTATGTGGCAGACGGTCATCACAGGGCCGCCGCCGCAGTAAAGATTGCGCAAAAGAGAAGAGAAAAAAATCCCGGTTATACAGGAAAAGAGTCTTTTAACTATTTCCTCAGTGTTTTGTTCCCCTGGGATGAACTGCATATTGTGGAATACAACCGTGTGGTAAAGGATCTGGGAGGAAAGAACCTGGAAGAATTCCTCCGGGAAGTGGGAAAATGTTTCCAGGTGGAAAAAAGAGGGGGCTGTCCTGTGAAGCCGGAAAAGAAGGGGGTTTTCGGCCTGTATGTGGAGAAAACCTGGTACCGGCTGACCATAAAAGAAGAATATAAATCTTCAGACCCGGTAAAGAATCTGGATGTTTCCATTCTTCAGGACTGTCTTCTGGCACCGGTTTTGGGGATCCAGAATCCTAAGGAAGATCCCAGGATCCAGTTTGTGGGAGGAATCCGGGGATTCCGGGAGTTGGAGGAGCGTGCAGACCGGGAAGGAGGGGCAGCTTTTTCCCTGTATCCTACCGATATGATGGAACTGATCCGGGTAGCAGATACAGATCAGTTAATGCCTCCAAAATCCACCTGGTTTGAACCAAAGCTGAGAAGCGGCCTGTTTATCCACAGGATATAGTAAGGAAAAGAGGTAAAAGGAAATGAAAAAGAAAATTGCAGCAGTGCTGGTCAGTGCGCTTGTGGCGCTGTCTGTTTTTTCCGGCTGCACGGGAGGACAGGAGAGCCAGACAGAAGAGACCGAGATACAGGAAGTGAGTCCCCAGGAAATGGAAGACCAGGCGGCAGAAGAGGACACAGAGCCGGCAGATGTAGAAGTTATGGCCTTAAAAGGTCCTACGGCCATGGGCATGGTAAAATTCATGGATGATGTGGACAGCGGCAGTGTGACTTCAGAAAACTACAATTTTTCCATTGCGGCTTCCGCTGATGAGGTAACTCCCAAACTGGTCCAGGGAGAGGCGGATATTGCGGCAGTTCCTGCAAACTTGGCCTCTGTACTGTATAATAAGACTCAGGGGCAGGTGGAAGTACTGGCAGTGAATACCCTGGGAGTTCTGTATATTGTGGAGAATGGCGATACGGTTCAGTCTGTGGAGGACCTTCGGGGCAAGACCATTTACGCCAGCGGCAAAGGTTCTACCCCGGAATATGCCCTGGAGTATGTACTGTCGGCCAACGGCATTGATCCGGAGACAGACGTGACCATTGAATGGAAAAGCGAACATTCTGAATGTGTGGCAGCGATCACCAGTTCAGAAAACGGCATTGCCATGCTCCCTCAGCCTTTTGTGACAACTGCGGAAACTCAGAATCCTTCCATTCGTACGGCTCTGGATCTTACCGAAGAGTGGGATAAGGCCCAGGAGACCGGAGAAAATAAAAGTGCTCTCATCACAGGGGTGGTAGTTGCCAGAACCGATTTTGCAGAGGAAAATCCGGAAGCTGTAGAAGATTTTATGACCAGGTATCAGGAATCTGTAGATTATGTAAACAGCAATACAGAGGCTGCTGCAGAACTGGTGGGAAAATATGATATCGTCACCGCAGAGGTGGCAAAGACAGCCCTTCCGGAATGCAATATTGTCTTTATGGAAGGTGAAGAGATGAAGGAAAAACTTTCCGGCTATCTGGAGGTGCTGAAAGGGCAGAATCCCGAGGCCGTAGGTGGAGAAGTACCGGGAGATGATTTCTATTACAGCCGATAGGTCAGATAAGAAAAAAAGAAAAATAAAAATATGGGCCGTGGTGTTCTGGCTGCTGGTATGGCAGGGAGTGAGCCAGGTTTTGGGGCAGGAGATACTTTTGGTATCTCCTGTGTCTGTTCTCGGACGTCTCCTGGAACTGGCAGTGACGGCAGATTTCTGGTCTTCCATTGCCTTTTCTATTATCAGGATTATGGGCGGATTTCTTCTGGCAGCCTTTTTGGGGATCCTGCTGGGAGCTCTGGCGGCGGGAGTTCCTCCGGTGCGCCAGCTTCTGGAGCCGGCGGTGCTGACTATAAAGTCCATTCCTGTGGCTTCCTTTGTGATCCTGGTCCTGATCTGGGTGCCCTCGGAGAATCTCTCAGTTGTGATCTCTTTTCTTATGGTGTTTCCTGTTATTTATACCAATGTGCTTAACGGGATAGAAAGTACGGACCGGAAACTTCTGGAGATGGCAGAAGTTTTCCGAATCTCTCTTCCCAGACGGATCCGCTATATTTATGCTTCCCAGATCCTTCCTTTTTTCAGGGCGGGATGCAGTGTGGCTCTCGGCCTTTGCTGGAAAGCGGGAGTAGCTGCAGAAGTCATCGGTATACCGGACGGTTCTATAGGAGAACGGCTTTATATGGCAAAAGTTTATCTGAATACGCCGGACCTGTTTGCATGGACCATAGTGATCGTTTTGATCAGCCTGATTTTTGAACGGTTGTTTCTGGCCCTGGTGGACGGAGGCGTCCGATATCTGGAGAGGAGCTGACAATGGACATTCAAATCGAACATCTGGATAAAGCATACGGGAAAAATCAGGTGCTGAAAAATTTTTCCGCAGTGATCCCTGAGGGAAAAACCACTTGTATCATGGCGCCCTCCGGAAAGGGGAAGACGACCCTGCTGAATATCCTGCTGGGTCTGGAGCCTTATGACAAAGGCAGGATCCGGGGCCTTGAGGGCAGGAAGAAAAGCGCAGTTTTTCAGGAGGACCGGCTATGTGAAAATCTGAGTTCCAGAGCAAATATCCGTATGATCCGGGAAAGAAAGATCTGCGGTTGTCGTGAATTTTCCAAAAAGATGGAAGAAGGCCTGGAAGCCCTGGAACTGAAAGAATGGGGAAACCAGCCTGTGCGGGAGCTTTCAGGAGGCATGAAAAGACGGACTGCTATACTAAGGGCACTGCTGGCAGACTGGGAAATCCTGTTTATGGACGAGCCTTTTAAGGGGCTTGATATAGAGACAAAGAAAAAGGTCATGGAGTATGTAAAGAAAGAGTGTCATGGAAAAACAGTGGTTTTTGTTACCCATGACCCGGAAGAGGCAAAAGAAATGGGAGCGGAGATCCTGGTTCTGTAGACCAGGATTCCCGCTCCCATATTATGTATGGAAAAAATGATTAATAGCTGTCTACATGAAGAAGCTCATGTACTTTGCCTTTTAACAGTCCGTCGTAAAGGGAAAGGATCAGCGGATTCTCATCAGCTTTCCGGATACTGGTTATGTTATCCGCCTGGTACAGGCCGTCCCTTCTGGCAGATTTGGTGCGGTTGCCCGCTCTCGGAGGCTGTCCGCCTCCCATGATACAGCCTCTTCTGCAGGCCATGATCTCTACGATGTGGTAATGTTTTTTGCCGCTCTTGATATTTTCCATAACAGTCCGGGCATTGGCCAGACCGCTGGCTACGCAGACATTGAGAGGAATTCCTTTGTAGGTAACAGAAAATTCCTTGATACCCTCATCTCCTCTGGCTCCTGCTTCTGCCACAGAGTCCATCGTCGCCTTATCATGCTTATCTGCAAAACGGCGGAGCATAGCCTCGGTAACACCGCCTGTAACGCCGAAGATCACGCCGGCACCGGAACCAAAGCCGAAGGGCATATCACAGGCTTCCGGAACAAGAGTGGCAAACTCAATGCCGGAATTGCGGATCATACGGATCACCTCAGTAGTAGTGATAACCACATCTGTATCCTGTTCTCCCTTGGTATAGCTGTTTGGACGAAGAATCTCCATTTTCTTGGCCGTACAAGGCATGATAGAAACCACAAAGGTTTTCTTGCCCTGGTTCTTTTCATAGCCTCTGTAGTATTCTTTCATAACTGCGGAGAACATGCCCTGAGGGGAACGGCAGGTAGAAAGATGGTCTTTGTATTCCGGATATTGATCACAGAGGAATTTTACCCAGGCCGGGCAGCAGGAGGTGAACAGCGGAAGCTTATCTCCCTGTCCCAGACGTTCCAGGAATTCCTTGGATTCTTCCATGATGGTCAGGTCGGCGGCAAAAGCGGTGTCGTATACTTCATCAAATCCCATACGGTGAAGCACAGCTACCAGCTTGCCCATAACGCTGTGACCTTTGTCCAGTCCGAAGGCATCTCCCACAGCTACCCGGACAGCAGGAGCTACTTGAGCCACTACTCTGGTATCCGGATCTGCAATGGCCTCCCATACCTGGTCCATATGGGTTTTTACGCTGATAGCGCCAGTGGGACAGTAAACACGGCACTGGCCGCAGCTGACACAGTCTGTTTCGGATAAAGTCTTGTTAAAGGCCGGCATAACCATAGCATCGGTGCCTCGGAATGCAAAGCCTAAAATGCCCAGGCCCTGGATCTCGCTGCAGGCACGGACACAGTCGCCGCAGAGGATACATTTATTGGGGTCACGGACCAGAGCTGGCGAACTGGTGTCCAGAGGACGGATCTCTCTGGTGTTCTGGAAACGGACTGTGGTGATATTCATTCTGTGAGCCAGATCCTGGAGCACACATTCGCCGCTTTTTACACAGGTGGTACAGTCACGGCAGTGGGCGGAGAGGAGCAGCTCTACGATAAGTTTTCTGTATTTTTTGATCCTGCCGGAGTTGGTGTAGATCACCATGCCATCTCTTGGCACTTCAGAACAGGAAGCAAAGGTTCTTCCCCGGTCATCCTCTACGGTACACAAGCGACAGGCACCGAAGGTGGATACTTCTGAATGATAGCATAGTGTAGGCAGATTGATACCGGCATTGCGAATGACAGAAAGGACATTTTTTTCGTCTGTAAATTCAACTTTTCTGCCGTCTATTGTCATAAATCCCATAAATCTTCCCTCCTAATATTCAACATATACCGC
>DXFG01000142.1 GCA_019114545.1 Candidatus Blautia pullistercoris
GTAATGGGCCGGGAGGAGTCTTCCTCTGTAAATGTTCAAGAAGCGGACAGTGTGGAAACTCTTCTGTCTATTGATGATCCCGAAGAGAAGGCGGCTGTGGAAGCTGCCAAGGCGAAGGTGGCTGCTATGGGTGAGGAGCCCAGGATCATTGCTACTTCCCCTGCCACTGCGGATATCTGCGACCGGCTGGATCTGGATCTGGTGGGGGTATGCAGCAGTACGATTTCCGCTTTGCCTAAGAGGTACGAGGATCTGACTCAGGTGGGGACAGCGATGAGTCCGGATATGGAGATCATTTCTTCCCTGGACCCTGACTGGATCTTAAGTCCCGTCACCCTCCAGTCAGATCTGCAGCCAAAGTATGAGGCTATTCATACAGAATGGGCCTTTCTGAATCTCCGCAGTGTGCCGGGGATGTACCGTTCTATTCAGGAATTGGGGGAAATCTTTGAAAGAGAAGAAGAAGCTCAGGCACTGGTGGATGAATTTACAGAGTTTTACAACAGCTATAAAGACCAGAATGAGGGAAAGGAAGCGCCCAGGGTGCTGATCCTTATGGGACTTCCCGGTTCTTATATCATTGCCACGGAGAATTCTTATGTGGGCAGCCTGGTAGAACTGGCAGGAGGAGAGAATGTATATGCCGGTACAGATCAGGAATTCCTCACAGTGAATACCGAGGATATGAAGACCAAGGAACCGGATGTGATCCTCCGGGCAGCCCATGCCCTTCCTGACCAGGTAGTGGAGATGTTTCAGGAGGATTTTGAGACCAACGACATCTGGAAGCATTTTCAGGCAGTAGAGGAAGGCCGTGTCTATGACCTTACCTATGAATACTTTGGGATGAGTGCAAATTTCAATTATCCCCAGGCTCTGGAGGAACTTCAGCCTATGCTGTATCCGGAGACCCGGGAGGATGAGGCAAAGGCCCGGGAAAACAGTGAAAAAGCGCAGAACGCTGCAGAAGGATCAGAAGCTTCGGAGAGAACCGATGAGGAGACGCTTCGGGAATCTGGTCAGTAAGGAGGGAATATTTTGGAAGACAACAAAGACTTAATGACGGCTATTGAAAGGCTCCCTTCCACAGAGGAACAGGACAAAAACAGAAGAAAGAGAAAGACTGCAAGGGCTGCGTTGTCTTTTGGAATCATGGCTCTGCTTTTAGCGATACTGTTTTTGGCAGCAGTGAATATCGGAAGCCTGAAGGTGAGTTTTCCTCAGTTGTTCAGAGGTATTTTTCTGGAGCCGGATGAAACAGTATCCACCATTTTTGATCTCCGGTTTCCAAGGATCATGATCTCTATGCTGGCGGGAGCAGCGGTGGCTGTTTCCGGTGTACTCTTTCAGGCCGTGCTGAAAAATCCCCTGGCGGATCCGGGAATCATCGGTATTTCCAGCGGCGCCGGCTTTGCAGCGGTGATCATTACGGCAGCGGCCCCCGCCTTGTTTTTCTTTACACCCCTTTTTGCCTTTCTGGGAGGAGTCCTGGCTTTTTTCCTGGTATATACCCTTTCCTGGAAGGGGGGACTAAGTCCTCTTAGGATCATTCTGGTAGGCGTAGCAGTGAATTCCATGTTTACCGGCCTGTCTTCGGCTATGAACTCTATGAGCGGCGGAAATATGTCGGGAGTGGCTTCTATCGTCAATGGGAATATTACCATGAAGACCTGGGAGGATGTGGGGACTCTGGTGCCTTATGTGGTCATCGGCCTGGTTCTGGCCCTGGCTTTTGCAGGAAAATGCAATCTTCTGTCTCTGGAAGACAAGACGGCCAGAAGTCTGGGGGTCAATGTAAACACCATGCGGATCCTGATTTCTCTGGCGGCAGTACTCCTGGCAGGTATTTCCACTGCAGTTGCAGGGGCGGTAAGCTTTCTGGGCCTAATCGTTCCCCACATCGGAAGAATCCTGGTAGGCAGCGACCACAGGGCGCTGATTCCTTTTTCTATGCTTTTCGGGGCTTTTACCTTCCTTTTGGCAGATACCATCGGAAGAACCGTGGCTTATCCTTATGAAATTTCCGCATCTGTTATTATGAGCGTTATAGGCGGCCCCTTTTTTATCATTCTGCTGAGGAGGTCGAAGAAATATGCAAACTGAAAAAAGCCTGCCAAAAGAGAAACCTGCTATGGAGGTACGGAATCTTTCCTTTTCCTATGGAAAGAACAAAGTACTCAGGGACGTATCTTTTAAAATAAAAGGGGGAGATATCACCACTATCATGGGGGCCAACGGCTGTGGAAAATCCACATTGTTTTCTCTCATGACCAAAAATCTTTATCCCCGGAAAGGGAATATTTTCCTTTCCGGCAAGAATATCCAGAATCTGGGACTGAAAGACTTTGCCAGAAAAGTCTCTATTGTCCATCAGTATAATACATCCAGCGATGACATTACGGTGGAACGGCTGGTATCCTTTGGCCGGACCCCTCATATGAAGATGATGCAGGCGAAAAGCCAGGAGGATGAAGAACGGATCCGGTGGGCCATGGAGGTTACGAACATAGAAAAATACCGGAACCGGGAAGTGGCCAGACTGTCAGGAGGACAGCGGCAGAGGGTGTGGATCGCCATGGCTCTGGCCCAGGACACCAGGATCCTTTTTCTGGATGAGCCTACCACTTACCTGGATATCCGGTATCAGATCGAGATCCTGGAACTGATCCGACGGCTGAATGAAGAATTTGGTATTACCATTATCATGGTACTTCATGATATTAACCAGGCCATCCATTTTTCCCGGCAGGTCATCGGACTCAAAGACGGCACAGTCTCTTTTCAGGGGGATCCCCAGGCGGTGATCGACGCTGACAGTATCCGTGATCTGTATGGGATCCGTCTGGATGTGACAGAAATAGAAGGAAAAAAATTTGTGCTTACCGTATAGGAGGAGAAAAATGAGGAAAAATCCTTTGCGTATATTTTGGATCGTCCTGGGCTTTCTCTGCCTGGGCCTGGGAACTGTGGGAGTGGTACTCCCTATCCTTCCTACAGTTCCCTTTTACATGGCTACTGTGTTCTGTTTTGCAAAAAGCTCCCAAAAACTTCACGACTGGTTCATTGGTACCAGCCTGTATAAGAAACATCTGGAGTCTTTTGTACAAAAGAAGGCCATGACCATGAAAACAAAGCTGACCATTGTAGGGACGGTTACCCTGGTGATGGCAGCAGGGTTCATCCTGATGAGCCGCGTCCCCGTAGGAAGGATTTGTCTGGCAGTGGTATGGGTATGTCATCTGCTGTATTTCTTCCTTCGGGTAAAAACTGTGAGAGAGGAAGTTTATGATTAAGACAAGATTGGTGAGACTTTTGTCTCATGCAAAAAAATACATTGTATATAACATTTTCTGGCAGTGGATCGCCCTCCTGGCACAGATCCTGGCGGTGTTTTCTATTGCTGGTCTTCTGGGCACACTGGCAGATAATCGGGGGGATCTTGCCCGGACCCTGGGAAACCTGGATGCCGGCAGAACGGTAGTGATCCTGGTCCTGGCTGTGGCGGTCCGGTTTTGCTGTGAGAGAATGGCGGCCAGGGCCTCCTATGGGGCCAGCGTAGATGTAAAAAGGATCCTGCGGAAGAAAATCTACGAAAAAATGCTGAGACTGGGAGCCTCTTATAAGGAAAAAACCGCTACTTCTGAAGTGGTCCAGCTGAGTACGGAAGGGGTGGAGCAGCTGGAGATCTATTTCGGAAAGTATCTTCCCCAGCTTTTCTATAGTCTGCTGGCACCGCTGACACTTTTTACAGTCTTATCTTTTGTAAATCTGAAGGCAAGTCTGGTGCTGCTGATCTGTGTGCCTCTGATCCCTGTATCCATTGCTGCGGTACAAAAATTTGCAAAAAAACTTCTGAGCAGATACTGGGGGATCTATACAGGGCTTGGAGACAGTTTCCTGGAAAATCTCCAGGGACTGACCACTTTGAAGATTTACCAGGCTGATGAGCAAAAAGCAGAAGAAATGGACAGGGAAGCTCAGGAATTCAGGCGGATCACCATGAAAGTCCTGACTATGCAGCTGAACTCTACCAGTGTTATGGACATTGTGGCATATGGAGGGGCTGCTGTTGGAATGATGACAGCAGTCAGTGAATTTCTGGCGGGAAGGATGGACTTTTCCGGAACTCTGTCCATTATCCTTTTGGCTTCGGAGTTTTTCATTCCGCTGCGGCTTCTGGGATCCTTTTTCCATATTGCCATGAACGGCATGACAGCCAGCGACAAGATCTTTCGCCTTCTGGACATGGAAGAACCAAAAGACGGGGAAGAAGATATGCCCCGGGAGAATTATGACATGGAGCTTTGGAAAGTGGGATTTTCCTATGAAAAGGACCGGCAGATCCTGAAAGGTGTCAGCCTTGTCATACCGCAGGGTTCCTTTGTGTCTCTAGTAGGAGAGTCTGGCTGCGGAAAGAGTACCATTGCCGGTCTGCTTACCGGAAAACTGGGGAATTATCAGGGGGAGATCCTTATAGGAGGAAAACTTCTCTCCGGGATCAGGGAGAAGGAACTGATGGAACATGTGACCCTTGTCCGGCATAACAGTTATATCTTTAAAGGAACAGTGGCAGAGAATCTCAGGATGGCAAAACCGGAGGCTACAGAAGAGGAAATGAAAGGTGTTCTTTCCAGGGTAAATCTTCTGGGGTTTCTGGAGACCTGGGAGGGATTAGAGACAAAACTTCTGGAACAGGGGGCTAATCTGTCCGGAGGACAGCGGCAGAGGCTGGCCCTTGCAAGAGCACTTCTCCACGATACTCCTGTATATATCTTTGACGAGGCCACGTCTAATATCGATGCAGAGAGCGAAGACCTGATCATGGAGGTGATCCGGGAGCTGGCCAGGACCAGGACCGTCCTTCTTATCTCCCACAGACTGTCTAATGTAGCAGCTTCTAACAGAATTTATCTTCTGGATCGGGGAAAGATCCTGGAGCAGGGGACCCATCAGGAACTGATGGAGAAACAGGGAGCCTATCAAAAACTCTATCTGACTCAGAAAAACCTGGAAATGTACGGAAAGGAGGCAAAAGCATGAGGGAGGAAAGAAAAGGAAGAAGAAGCGGAATACAGATCATGGCCCGGCTCATAGGTCTTGTGCGGCCTCTGCTCCATATTATGACGGGAGCGGTCCTTCTGGGCGTTCTGGGATACCTCTGCGCAATTTTCCTGACCATCCTGGCGGGACAAGGACTCCTGAAAGGTCTGGGAGAGAATACTTTTTTCGATTCTTTTACAACGGGAAATCTCTTCCTGCTCATGGGAATTCTGGCGGTGCTTAGAGGGCTTCTCCATTATGCAGAGCAATACTGCAACCATTTTATTGCTTTTAAGCTTCTGGCGATCATCCGCCATAAGGTGTTCGCTGCTCTGAGAAAGCTCTGCCCGGCAAAGCTGGAGGGGAGAGACAAGGGAAATCTGATTTCTATTATTACCACGGATATTGAGCTGCTGGAGGTCTTTTATGCCCACACCATTTCTCCTGTTGCCATTGCTTTTCTGACTTCTCTGGTCATGATACTCTTTATAGGGAGCTATCATGTACTGGCAGGATTGTTTGCACTGGCAGCCTATGTGGTGGTGGGGGTTTTGATCCCTTTGTGGAACGGCAAAAGAGGCGGTGGCAGAGGAATGGAATTCCGTACTGGTTTTGGTGAACTGAACAGCTTTGTGCTGGATTCTCTCCGGGGACTAGACGAGACCATTCAGTATGGACAGGGAGAGAACCGGATGAAAGAGATGGAGGAGCGGTCAGTGAAACTGGGAAATCTCCAGAAAAATCTCAGCTGTCTGGAGGGCGCCCAACGGTCCTTTACCACACTGGCGATCCTGGTATTTTCTTTTGGCATGCTGTTTTTTACCCTTTATCTGGGAAGGCAGGGAGAACTGGATTTTAGCGGGATCCTTACCTGCACCATTGCCATGATGGGGTCTTTCGGGCCGGTAACAGCGCTGTCCAGTCTTTCCAATAACCTGAATCAGACTCTGGCCAGTGGAGAGCGGGTACTTTCCATCCTGGAGGAAAAGCCGCTGGTAGAGGAGATCCCGGTCCGGGCAGACGCTGCGAACCTTGTCTTTACAGGGGCCAAGGCAGAGCATGTGACTTTTGCCTATGAGAAAGAAGTGATTCTAAAGGACTATTCACTGGAAATGCCTAAGGGAAAGATTATCGGAATCCATGGGGCCAGCGGCTCCGGAAAATCTACTCTCTTAAAATTACTGATGAGGTTCTGGGATGTGGACCAGGGCGCTGTGAAGATTTCCGGCAAAGATGTGGGGCAGATTCCTACATCACAGCTGCGGGATACAGAGTCTTATGTAACCCAGGAAACCCATCTGTTCCATGATTCTATCGCCAATAATATTGCCATAGGAAAGCCAAAAGCCAGCCGGGAAGAGGTTATAGAGGCGGCCAAAAAGGCTTCCATCCATGAGTTTATCATGACTCTGCCCAAAGGCTATGACACGGAGGTAGGAGAACTGGGGGATACCTTGTCGGGAGGAGAAAAGCAGAGGATTGGGGTGGCCAGAGCATTTCTTCATGACGCTCCCTTCCTTCTGCTGGATGAACCTACCAGCAACCTGGATTCTCTCAATGAGGGCATTATCCTGAAATCTCTGAAGGAATCCTGCCGATTAAAAACAGTGGTGCTGGTCTCCCATAGGAGATCCACCATGAACCTGGCAGATAAAATTTATACGATGGATAACGGAAGAATCTCATAAGAGACAGAATATTCCAAGAGGCTCTAAAAAGAAGGAAAGGGCAAGGAGTGAAAAGAATATGGAACTGGGACAGGTACAGGAAGATTATCTGGAGGCCATCTATGTGCTGAGAGAGAAAAACGGCAAGGTCAAATGTGTCCATATAGCAGAGTATACGGAGCGGTCAAAGCCTACTATCCTGACAGCTATGAAAGTTCTGGAAGAAAAAGGATACGTTATTAACAACCGCCACAGCCTGCTCCTTACGGAAAAGGGAGAGGAGCTGGCAAGACGGGTATATGAGAGGCACCAGTATTTTAAGAAGCTTCTTATGCTGGCCGGTGTAAAGGAAGAAACAGCCGATCATGAGGCCTGTCTTCTGGAACATGTGTTAAGCGAAGACAGTTATGAAAAATTGAAAAAATATTTGGCGTAAAGAAAAAGGATTGCGTGCAATCCTTTTTTCATGCTATTATGGTAAACAGGTGAATGAGACATGGCATATAAACCGGGGAAGGAGAATTTCGTGAAGAATCTGAAAATACTGGTTCGTATACCGGATGAGATAAAAGAATATTTCTGGGATCAGCTTCTTGCTAACAACTGGAGGCTGATGTCTGTGGTCAGCCTCCTGGCCATATTTGTTCAGGCAGTCAACATCCTTCATGTACTGATCGGATCTGCCAGCGGACTTGGAACCTTAAACAACAGGATATATTTCGGATTTTATTGTGTCTTTCTTTTGATGAGCCTGATATTTCTGGGCGTCCATAGAATATTTAACAAGAAGAAATGGAAGAAAGGTCAGAAGATCCTCCAGAGCATGTTCTGCGCTTTTTGGATAATCTGGAGCTGTCTGTTAAGCTATTACGACATTATAGGGGCCCAGGACGGGGGCAATCTGTCAGTGATTGTTACCAGCATTATGGGGGCGGCAATTATTGTTCAGGTTGTGCCTCTTTATGGTCTCTGCGTTTATGGGCTGTCTGTGCTGTTTTTTTCTGTGGCCGCTTATGACTATATCCGGTTTGGCGGCCTGATCAATGTAATGATCGCCGGTGGAATGGCTGTGATCGTTTCCGGGGCCAGATACTGGTATAAGGTGAAGGAACTGACACAGCAGCAGAAAATACAGGAAATGAACCGGAAGCTGCAGGAAGAGCATGAAAAGCTGAACCTGAGTCTGGAAAAATTCCAGCTTCTCATGGATAAAATGGACCACATCATTTATGAATGGGATATTGAACAGGGGAAGATTTCTTTTTCGGCGGAATGGATGGAAAAGTTCGGGGAGACCTCTCAGATTTCGGATGATGCCCGATGGCTTGAACAGACAGACTGCATGGCTGCAGAGGTAAAACAGAAATTTCTCAGAGGCATGGAAAAGGCAATGAAAGAGAGGACAATCTATGAGGATGAGATCCCTCTCAGAAACAAGGAAGGTACAGTTCAGTGGTACCTGCTCCGCCTGTATTTTCAGTACAGCCAGGAGGGAATAGCCAGATCCGCCGTCGGATTTCTGATCAATATACAGAAGCAGAAAGAAGAATTGGAAAATCTGGAAGGGGAAGTGTCCAGGGATTATCTTACAGGAGTTATGAACCGGAAGGGAATCCAGGAATATACAGAAAAGGAACTGGAGCAGAAGAAGCCGGACCGGCTGACTGCTATGGTCCTTATTGATCTGGATAATTTTAAACAGATCAATGACAAGTATGGACATCCTTTTGGAGATCAGGTCCTTGTCCATACAGGAGAGATCCTTTCGGGACTTTTTGCTTCCGGAGGAACTGTAGGACGTATTGGCGGAGATGAATTTATGGCGGTTCTTTCTGTAAAAAACAGAGAGGAACTGAGAAAGAAGATTGAAGAATTAAAGGGCAGATCCGTGGATCTGGAATACAGAGGAGAAAGAGTACAGACAGAATTCTGTGCCGGTACGGCGGTGGCAGAGACGGGAGATGACTATCAGACACTGTATCAGAAAGCAGATCAAGCCCTGTATCAGGCAAAAGAAACAGGAAGAGGAGAAATTTACCTGGCAGGGTAAGCTTTCTTCTCTTCCTGTTTTTACAGGACCGAATTCCCGGCACAGGGAGAAAGAAATCAAAGCTGATCTTTGGAACTACCTTCCCAGATTCCGCATGAGCATTTCTGGATTGGAAGCATAATCCAGAGCGGTCTGCCGGGTGATCCTTCCTAAACGGAACAGCTTCAGGAGACCGGAGTCCATAGAACACATGGTATCTGAAGAAGAATTATAGATCTGACCTTCAATCTGTGGGATCTTTCTTTCCCGGATCATATTGCGCAGGGCAGGATTCATAGTCATAATCTCAAAGACCGGGATGCGGTCTCCATCAACAGAAGGGACCAGCTGCTGAGAGATGATACACTGGAGTACCATAGAAAGCTGTACGGAAATCTGTTTCTGCTGATTGGCAGGGAATACATCAATGATACGGTCAATCGTGTTGGCAGCTCCTATGGTGTGGAGAGAGGAAAAGATCAGATGTCCTGTCTCCGCAGCAGTCATAGCTACCTGCATAGTCTCATAATCCCGCATTTCTCCCAGAAGAATCACATCAGGGCTCTGGCGCAGAGAAGCCCGCAGAGCAGAGAGATAGCTGGCAGTATCCGTGGTAATCTCACGCTGGCTGACAATACTTTTTTCATGGCGGTGAAGATATTCCAGAGGATCTTCCAGGGTAATGATATGTTTTTCCCGGTTTTTATTAATATAGTCAATGATACAGGCCAGAGTGGTAGACTTGCCGCTGCCTGCGCTTCCGGTTACCAGGACCATTCCCTTATTCAGATCTCCCAGATGGACGATTCCTTCCGGGATTCCCAGTTCCTGGGGAGATGGAAGCGTAAAGGAAATGATCCGGATCACAGCAGCTGCAGAACCCCGCTGCATATAAGTATTTACCCGGAAACGGCTGATCCCCGGAAGAGCAAAGGAAAAGTCATCATCTCCCCGGTCTGTGAGGGGAGAGAGGCTGCGGTTGGCTGCCATAGCATAAATATCCTCTATGATCCGAAGGGTGTCCTCAGGCATCAGCCGCTCCTGGGAATACTCCCGGATCTGATTATTCAGACGGTAAGACAGGGGACGGCCTGCCACAACAAAAATGTCAGAAGCCTTTAACCGGGAAATTTCTTTCAGAATCTCCCGGGTGTCTTTGATACTCGTTTCGTTCATGCTGATTCAACCTTTCTTTCTATATAATAAATGAATTCATGTCAGTTCGTCAGGATCCAGAAGGTTCAGAGAATTGCTGCCTTCCCATTCCTCTGTATGTACTTCCTGAAAAGAAGTGATCCTGTAAAAATGGCCCTGGTTTTCAGCAGGAAGAACAGGGACCAGCGTTACCTGGAGTTCCTTCCCCTTTTCAAGAGGAATGGAAAATCCATATTCTTCCTGGAGCAGCTCCGGGAAGGTACCATTCTCATAAGCTTCATAGAATTCCTGGTCAATGGAAGCAATCTTTTCAAAAGCCCGGGCTTTGGCCTCCTGCCAGGCTTGGGCTTCTTCCGTAAACTGCCTGGAATATCCGGCTCCCCGCCTTGCGCTCATATAAGCAAGCAGAGCAAAAGCTACCATAGCCAGAACCACGAAAACAGTAAGCACCGAGGCAGTCCCGGCATTTGTTATAGGAAAAGTTTTCTTTTTGTTCATAATCTATTCACCTGTTTCTACTTCTATAGGAATATAACAGCTTACAGCTAATGTACATAACAGCTCCCGGTCTTCCAAGACCTGTATTTCGCCTTCCGGTAAATGTCCCTCATAGGAAGAATCAGAAAGGGTAAGGGTCAGAAGGTAAGCATTTTCATTTTCCGGACAAAGCTCCCAGTCTTCATTATAGTAGATTTCCAGCCTGGAATCTTCCAGATGGGACTGGGGAAAATTTTCTGCAATATCTGCAAGAGAACCCTCCCGGGACTCAAAAAGAGCGGACAGATTTTTGGCACAGGTCAGAGCCTGGTTCTGTTTGTGAGATTCCAGGGTTAAGGTTCTGGCCTGAACAAAAAGACGGATACATACAGCGCTGGCCAATGCAAAGAAGAAGATTGCCAGGATCAGTTCCAGAAGGAAAAGATTAGATCGCTTTGGCGGAGATTTTCTCATGGTGTCTTCCCTCCTGTCTCAAAAGTTTCAGACTGCCACAAAAGGGTCTGGGAAGCTCCTCCGGGTTCTGTGACGGTCAGGGAAAAGAGCCCCTGACCAGTCTGGGCAAGATCCAGATCAGCGATATCCAGAAGGGGCGTCCCTCCGGAGAAATCAGGCTCCTGATCTGCCTGTATAAAAAGCTCTGTCAGGCTGCCTTCATAGGCATAAATGTAGGTCAGATAGGAACTGCTGCCGATTTCCTGATGAAGACAAAGGACAGTTCCGGGTTCTTCCTCCTCCAATGAAATCCCGCCTGCCTGATCGCAGGCTTTTAGCTTCTGTTCAATATAGGAAAGGGCGGTGTAGAGATTATAATCGCTTCTTTCCTGACTGACGGTCCTCTGATAGAGGACTGCGCCTGCTGCCGTTACTCCCAGAGCCGACAGAGCGAATACGCAGAAAAGAGAAACTGTAAAGAGCAGATCAATGGAGTGACCTTTTTGAAAATACCGGTTCAAACCTTATTCCCCCTTCCGTATTACTGTAATCTCAGGCATGAGGTTTTCTCCCTGAGGCTGATAATCAACCAAAAACCGACGGCCGTCATAGGTAATGCCATAATCCCGGACAAGGTCTTCCAGGCTTTCCGGATAATACCCATGTAAAGCATAGCAATGGACGGCGCTTTCCACCAGGGCCTGTCGTAAAGTGTTTTCCTCCTCACGGGCGGAGAGTTTTGACATAGAAGAAAACCCCCAGAGAAACAGGAAGAGGATCAGCAGGAAGATGCCCAGAGAAAGAAGAAAGTTTTTCACCGGAGAGGGCTGCTTTTGGGTTACAAATCGTTTCATGTTCTCTTCCTCCTATAGACCGGACAAAATTCCCATAAGGGGCATCATTACCGACAAAAGGATCAGCCCTACAATAACAGAAAGAACTGCCACCAGTGTAGGCTCTATAATAGAAACAGCGTTTCCCATGGAGACATCTAATTCTTCCTGGCACCGGGAAGCGATTTTTTCCATAGCTTCATCTATGGAGCCGGTCCTGTCTCCTACTGTCAGGAGCCGGGCTTCCATACCGGTAAAAATACCGGAAACGGAGAGTGCCCTGGCCAGAGGGGTCCCTTCCTCCATAAGTTTTTTACACTGGACGATTTGTTCCATAAAATCGGAACTTCCAGTAAGAACCCCGGCCAGATCCATACCTTCTTCCGGGGTCAGGCCGCTTTTCAGTGCCAGAGCCATACCGCTGGCAAACCGCAGAGAGGCTTTCTGACGGATAAAATTTCTGGTAAAGGGCAGCCTTGAAAAAAGCAGGGAGGCCTGTTTCCGTCCGGCAGAAGTCCTGGCAAAATAAAGGCATACAAGGACCAAAAGGACCAGAAAAGCAAGCAGGACCAGAGAATAGCGGTTGATGGCCTGTCCCATATCCAGCAGTCCTCTGGAAAGGCCGCTCATGGTCTGGCCCAGCTGGGCATATACCTGCTGGAATACAGGAAGGACCCGGGTTACCAGTACCAGCACCACAAGAACCATCATACCGATCATGATACAGGGATAAGTCAGAGCGCTTTTCAATGCGGCGGACAGATCGGCTTCCCGCTGATAATGTCCGGCCAGAGAGTCCATGACTTCGTCCAGACGCCCGGCCTGTTCTCCCAGCCGGACCATATTCTGCATATATTCCGGAAAGACCTTTGCGTCTTCAAGGCCAAGACTGAAAACTCCGGTAGCATTCAGCGTTTCCTGTATGGCGGTAAGGATCTCCTGTTCCTGCAAAGAAGAGGTGTCTTCCAGCATAATGGCAATGCCTTCCCCGGGAGAAATACCGGCCTTCAGCACAGAGGCAATCTGCGCGCAAAATGCGGCAAGTTCTTCAGAGGATAGCTTTTTCTTCGTGTTTTTTTTCATATTTCAACCGTCCTTTCCATAGGGTATTCTGATCTGCTATCTGGAATACATCAATGTATAATTTGAGCCGTCTCCGATATATTTCTTTACGGAAGAAGGCTTATTCCCCGCTGCCAGAGTGGGATCGATCAGGGACCAGTTTTTTCCGTCAAATTCTATGATATTTTCCACCCAGCCTTTTTCTTTAAGCCAGGTGCTGATCCAGGCATGGTATACTTCCCCGGAATACCCGATCTCCAGCTTGGTGGGAATTCCCTGGGAACGAAGCATGGCAGTCATAAGAGCTGCATAATCAAAGCAGATGCCCTTGCCGCTTTCCAGAGTCTCGTCCACATCAGGAAGATAGCCGCTTTCCACTGTACGGGCTTTTTCCTCGTCATAGGAAATATTTGTAATCACAAAATCATAGACGGCTCCTACTGCCTCCAGGCCGTTCTTTACACCACGGGTCAGATCGGAAGCTTTGGACACAGTCTGGCTGTCCTGTGTAAACCAGGTATACTGGTTTGGATAGAGAAAAGGGGAAAATTCATTGTCGATGGAAACATCTATAGTATCCATATATAAATTGGAATAAAGATCCCCTTCTACATGTTCCCGGACATCCAGGGTATAAGTGCCGTTTCCTGCAGTGAGAGGCAGGGCAGCGTAAGACTGGGAGGCAGGCAGATCATAGGTATATCGGACCTGATCGGGAGTCTCAATAAAAAACTTTACTTTGGCCCCGTTTCCCACATACCGGGCCATAAGATATCCCTGAGAAATATTGGAAACATCTATTTCTATGGATGAATTTCCCATAAGAGAAGTACCAGGAGCTTCAGGGACCAAAACTTGCGGGGTACTGTCCCAGGCCTCGGCGGTACTTTCGCCGCTATCAGAAGCTGTTTTCTCCCCTGCTTCCTGAGACCGGGCAGATGTCTGTCCACTGCAGCCGGTCACAAAGAGAAGCAGGATCAGAAGACAGGAAGTCCATAGTTTTTTCCAGGACCTTTTCATTTTCAGTCCTCCTCTGTGTAAATGGTTTATACTAAAATTATCTTACCATTTCTCTCAGAGAAGTGACAAGAGGTTTTCCCATGAAAAGAAGCTCAGAATAGGGAAAATATTATATACTTAAAAAATACCAGACAGAACTGGTAAATTTTGGAATTTCTCAAAAGGAGTTATTGACT
>DXFG01000143.1 GCA_019114545.1 Candidatus Blautia pullistercoris
ATGAATTTAATAGAATTTTAATCATATCGCCCTTTTTCAGTGACATTTTTATTTTATAATAGGGAAGTCAATGGAAAGGAATGAAGGGTAAGAATGAGTAAAAATATGAAGCGAAAAAGAAACAGAAGGAGAAAAAAATATCCTATACTGGAAATAGGAATTTTTCTGGTGCTGGTCCTGCTGATCGTGATTTTATTTCTGACACAACAGATAAATAAAGAAAAGGAAGAGGCTTTAGCCGCCAGTGAAACACAGACCGAAGAGAATACAGAAGAAGAGAAAGAGCCGGAAAAGGTGGATCTGTCCGGTTTATACAGCACCAGTGCCATACTGATAGATATGGATACGGGAGAAGTTCTAACTCAAAGAAATCCCGGCCAGATCATTTATCCGGCTTCTCTTACAAAGATGATGACGGTAATGGTGGCTCTGGAAAATATTTCGGATACCAGCGCTTCCGCAACTTTAAGTGAAGACATCTTTCCTCCATTATATGAAGAAGGGGCTTCCATGGCAGGTTTTGAACCGGGAGAAACTGCCACCTATCAGGACCTGCTGTATGGTGCGATCCTGCCCTCGGGAGGAGAGTGCTGCGTAGCTCTGGCCCAGAATATTGCAGGCTCTGAAGCGGCTTTTGTTGAAAAGATGAATGAAAAGGCTGCAGCTCTTGGTTTGAAACACACACATTTTACAAACACTACAGGACTGCAGGATATTAACCACTATTCCAGTGTGGAAGATATGGCATTGATCCTTCAGGAAGCACTGAAAAATCAGACTTTCCGTGAGATCTTTACCACAAAGACATATAGCGTGGCGCCTACAAACCTGCACACCCAGGGCTTTACTTTCCACAATTCTATGTTTGAGACCATGGAAAAAGCCGGGATACAGGATTCCTACATACAGGGAGGAAAGACTGGATTTACTTCTGACGCCGGCCTGTGTCTGGCAAGTCTGGGAGAGGTAAACGGAAAGTCTTATGTATTGGTTACCGCCCACGCAGATGGAAGTCATGATACGGATCCGTATCATATTATGGACGCCGTATCTGTTTACGGACAGCTTGCAGAACTGACACAGCCGGATACCATCACTTCTGAAGATGAGACAGAGTCTGAAGAATAAGATCTACACAATAGTCTGTACCCAGGCCGGTATCCAATGTAAGATGATAGTTTGGAGAAAATCCCCAGGGCTGCCGGGTGTAATAACGATAGTTATCCCGGCGGCGCCTGTCCTCCAGACGGATTTCCTGCGCTGCTTCTTTTTGAGAAAGATTTCCAGATTCCATCAGTCCCTTTACTCTTGTTTCAAAAGAACTGCCTAAAAATACCCGAAGGCAGTGAGGGTGATCTTTCAGAACATAGTCAGAACATCTGCCGATAATCACGCAGTTTTCTTCCTCTGCCAGTTTTTGAATCGCCTGGGATTCCGCCTGGAAGATTTCGTCCTTTGGGGCAGGGGTATCCGGAGAATAGGCGTACATCTGATTAACCAGATCATAGAGGAGACTGTTTGTCATTTTTTCCTCCCGGTCTTTAATAAATTTTCTGGAATAGCCGGTAGTACCGGCGATCATTTCAATAATTTCCCCGTCATAAAACTTATATCCCAGTTTTTCAGCCAGTTTTTGTCCAATTTCATGTCCGCCGCAGCCATACTGACGGCCAATGGCGATGGTCCAGTGATTTTCCGGTTCCTGGAGGCTTTCTGCTTCTTTTTTCTCAAATAATTCCGGATAGAGGATGGCAGGCAGAAAGGCAAGAAGCCGTCCAAAAAGTCTGGCAATAAAGCCTACTAAAAGAGCTGCGATAATAGTGCCTTCCCGGACACCCTGAAGCCTGTGAAAAAAGAACAGGGACAGGATTCCTGCGATAATGGTCATGGAAGCGTCAAAGGCTACTTTTGTGTTGCCGAAATTTGTTTTCCAGGTAAGAACGATGGCACGGACAAAGGACTCTCCGGGAAGCATGACCACATCTGCCAGCACCTCCATATAGACTCCAAATCCCAGGATCACACATCCGATGAGCAGAGAAACAAGTTTTACCGGATACAGTTCCGGATTCATGGCTCCCAACATGAAAGTGGTGAGGTCGATAAAGTACCCGAAAATAATAGATACCGGTATCTGCAGAAAATGCTCCAGCTTAAAATTTTTCTGCAGTATGATAAGCTGGAGAAAAATCAGCAGAAGACTGAAAAATATGGTAAATTCTCCAAGAGTAAAAGGAAAATTCAAACTAAGCACATACGGGATCGAAGAAATGGGGGAGGTTCCCAGATCTGCCTTTGTGATAAAACTTACCCCGAAAGAATTGATAAATAATCCGATAAGGAAAATAATATAGCGCTTAATTTTTTCTGTCATGTGTGTTTCCCTCCAATGTTTCCATATTCTGATAGATCTTTTCAAACGTTTTCAAAAAGCTTCTCTGTTCTTCTCCGGAAATTCCGGCGAATGCCTGAGCTTCCAGCTCTTCGAATCTTTTTTCTGTAGCTGCCGCCATTTCTTTTCCACGATCCGTGAGAAAAATGTGCCAGGAACGCCGGTTGCCGTTCAGACTTTTTCGCTGGATCATCCCTTTTTCTTCCATGCCGTTGAGGATTGTTGTAAGCGAAGCCGGTTCGATGTGACAGGCTGCAGCGATTTCTTTCTGGGCCGCCCCGTCTTTTTCACGTAGAAAATCCAGAACTTTAGGCTGTCCTAAAGTCAGGCCGGTATCTTTC
>DXFG01000144.1 GCA_019114545.1 Candidatus Blautia pullistercoris
GAGAACCGCAGGTTACGCCAGATATTTTTAAATCCCTGTTTAAATATGTATGCAATGGTACTAATTCGCATTCCGATATTCCCCTTCCTGTTCGTCGCTGACAATCACGCCTTTCTTCATGGTGATCACACGTTTTCTGAAAGCGTTGACGATTTCTCTGTTGTGAGTAACTACAAGGACAGTGGTTCCTCTCTCATTGATCTCTTCCAAAAGCTTCATGATCTCGAAAGAATTTTTCGGATCCAGATTTCCTGTGGGCTCGTCAGCCAGCAGGATATTCGGTCTGTTGACCAGGGCTCTGGCAAGGGCGACTCTCTGCTGTTCGCCTCCTGAGAGCTGATCCGGTTTGGATTTATACTTCTCCGCCAGACCTACCAGTGTCAATACCTCGGGAACTCTTTTTCGGATAATACGGGTAGGGCGCTCAATAACCCTCTGGGCAAAAGCCACGTTTTCATAAACATTTCTGTCTTTTAACAGACGGAAATCCTGGAACACAACACCCACTCCCCTGCGGTATTTTGCCACCTTTCTCCGTCTCAGCTTATTAAGCTGCTGGCCATTTACGGTAATCGTTCCGCTTGTAGGATCCAGCTCTTTTAAAAGCAGCTTGATCAGCGTGGACTTTCCTGAACCGCTGTTTCCCACTACGAACACAAATTCACCCTTCTCTACGTGAAGATTCATATGGTCAATGGCCGGCTGGCCCTTGCTGTATGACTTGCTCACGTCTACTAAATCAATCATAATAACCTCCTGTTTTCCTATTGAGAGGCTTTCACCTCTCTTTAGTAATCAAGCGTTTCCATATATTTCATGTATTTCACTACCATCAGAGCAATCTTGAATGTAATAGCATCCTCAAAGACTCTCAAATCCAGTCCTGTACTCTTCTGCAGCTTATCCAGTCTGTAGACCAGGGTATTCCTGTGTATATACAGCTGTCTGGAAGTTTCTGAGACGTTCAGGCTGTTTTCAAAGAACTTGTTAATGGTAGTCAGTGTCTCCTCGTCAAAATCATCGGGAGATTTTCCATCGAAAATTTCCCGTATGAACATTTTGCACAGAGGAATCGGGAGCTGGTAGATCAGACGTCCGATTCCCAGAGAACTGTAGGCGATAACCTCTCTCTCTCCAAAGAAAATCTTGCCTACGTCCAGAGCCATCCTGGCTTCCTTGTAAGAACGGGAAACTTCTTTCAGGTCCTTCACAATGGTACCATAGGCAATATGGGTCTTTCCGTCTTTTTCTACTCCCAGTGTTGACAAAATGGTATACGCCGTTTTCTCCAGCTGTGCATAGTCATCGGAAGGGGCCAGTTCCTTTACGATGATCACGCTCTTCTCATCTACGGCAGTAACAAAATCTCCGGATTTACCTCCCAGCAGATTCTTGATATTTTCCAGAGAACCGTAATCCTTCTCCTGGTTTGTCTCAAGAATATAGACCACTCTGCGGGCATCTACCTCGATATGGAGCTTTTTCGCCCGGTTCTGGATATCCACCAGCAGCAGATTATCCAAAAGAAGATTTTTAATAAAGTTGTCCTTGTTAAATCTCTCTTTATAGGCGGTCAGCAGCCCCTGGATCTGAAATGCTACAAGCTTTCCAAGTGTATAGGCGTCATCTGCCTGGCTGTCCAGGATCAATATGTATTCCAGCTGATGATCGTCATAAATCTTGAAATACAGGTTATTCCTCACCACCTGACTGTCTGCCGGCGAATTGGCAAAAGCCATAACTTCCTCCTCGCCGCAAACGCTGCCCTCAAAAGTAGTGGCCAGGACCTTGCCCTCCATATCCGTTACGCAAAAGTCTGTTCTGGATATTCCCTTCAGTCCATCCAGAGTATTCTGAAGTATCTGGTTTGAAATCATTTTGTCTCCCTCTTTCATCATATAGTTTTATTGATTTGTATCCCATAATATAAAAAACCCTACTATATATACTAATACATAATCCTAAAAAAATAAAGAGAAAATCTAAAATTATTACATATTTTTTTCATTTGTAATAATTTGTTCATATTTCCTTCTTTTCTTCTTTATAACTGGAAACCATTTTTTTAAAGATATTTTTCTCCATGATCTTTCCCAGCCAGGCAGGTTTGAGCCCCGGCCCTTTCCAGATTTCCTGGCAGTTTCCCAGGCTGAACCAGACTCTGGAATTGATCATCTTCCGTTTTTCTTTCACAAATTTTTCCAGCTCAAAGGTTCTGGAACAACTCAGTACTGCCTGGGGACTGACCCCATTGATCTCATTGATCACTCGATCTACCTGATCGCTTTCCCCGTTCAGGAGACAGTCTTTTCCCACTACAATAATGTCCGGATATTTTTCTTCTAAATATCGGAACATTTCCTCCGCATCTTCCAGGGTCTCTCCCAGAATAAAAATATGATTTCTGTATTGAGACAACATCCAGAAAAGGGTCCCCGTAAAATCGTGGCGGGAAACTTCTTCCTCGATCTTCCCGTCATGGACCCCTGCTGCCCACAGCACCTCCGGATCATCAGGCACCGCTTTGTCCAGCATCTGGATATAGTCCTTCAATTCCGGATCTTTCTGCGCCGCCATAAACAGCTTCATGGTAAGGGTTCCATATGTGGACAGAGCCTCCTCCTGATTCCAGTGCGTATTTATACTTTCAATAATCTCTTCCACAGAGCAGGTATCCAGGGAAATCCCCATAATCTCAATTTTTTCGTTCATAGTCAAGCTCCATCAAATGTCTTTCTCCAACTGTTTCATCAGATAACGTCCTACCACCGGCGAAAATCCGGATATATTCCGGATATAGGCAAAGTCTTTGCCGAATATTTTTTTCTCTGCAGCCAGATCCTTCTCTTCTCCGGCAAATACCCCCAGAACACAGACACCCTGATTTCGCAGCTTCCGCACCTCGAATCCCGTATCCCGGACTGCATATTTGCCGTGATAAGGCTGAGGATTTCTTGCGTTAGGTCTGTTCAGGATCACGTCATAAGGTCTTCCGTCACTTAATATGATCAGAATCTTATGTTCCTCTTCCCTTGCCAGCAGTCCGTGGCCTGCCGCCTTAATGGCAAGGCCGTCCCGGTTATTGGAGGAAGTGATATATTCAAAAATGTTTTCGTTTTCTTTTCTGTCTGCATCATAATCCCGGAACTGGTGGAGAATGGTATAATCCCAAAAAGTACAAAAACTCATTACCCGGTGAGGGATCTCCACATTGCTTAAGGCTTCACTTAATATATAAGCCTGGATAGCCACCTGTCCCTGCCGGCTCCTCTGGGAACCGCTGGCATCGATGAGCACATCCACTACAAAACTGGAATCCTCTCCATGAAGTTCTCTTTGAAACACTTTGGCGTCTTTCGTCCGGCCGATTCTCCAGAGTCTGGAAGGGATCACAATTCCCCGGTCAGACAAAGTCTCCTCGGATTCATCCCGCATAACAAGAGTTTTCTTCAGCGTTTCCGTCAGAATCCGAATATTATTTTTCACCAGACGGTGATTGTCGTAATACTCGTAAAGATTTTTATCCTTCTGTTTCCTGGCATACTCATACTGATAGTTTCTCAGCACAGGCCCTTTCAGGATTCCCTTTGTAAAATACAGGCTGCAGTCTCCGTGGATCCCCCTGCACAGAAGGTAGTTCAGACGTTTCTCCTCGGATTCCTTCAGAAATGTCTTTCCATAATTTCTCTCCACATAGGAATACATTTTCTGAAGAGCTTTTTCATCTACCACCAGAACTCTCTTTTTCTGTTCTTCCGGACCTTTTTCCTCCTGGTCTTCCTCCGGTCCTATCTGGTCCAGGGAGGTCATATTTTCCGATACTTTGTCCAGATAGGTCTCCAGACTTCCATTTAAAGCTTCTTCATCCAGATAATCCTGCCAGGAAAACTCCGCCAGTTCTTCCAAAGTCACTGCCAGGACTTTCTCCAGATCTCCATGCCGGCGCTCAAAATAAGGATCCACCGCCTCATTGTAAAGCTGATCTGTAATCTTTATAATGTCCATGGTATTTTCCGCCTGTTCCAGGCTCTCCACCATGTCCATCCATCTCCGCTGTCTTGCCGGCGCCGGCTCAGATCCATTAAGGATCTCTTTGAACAGAGCGATTTTCAGTCTTCCCGCCGCATTTTCCTGAAGATGGTTAAAATCCTTCTCCAGCACATCTTCGCAGGCCTTTTTTCTTATGGAAGACACGCCCTCTCTCTCCTTCATAATTTTCCCGGAAACCGCAAATTCAATACAGAGCTGGGCCAGATTCATCAGTGGAGTCTCCATAGCATGGAGATAGATCTTCTTCACCAGGTACAGAGAATAGGCTTCCCTCTCAAAAAATTTGGCAAAAGCTCCCTGCTTGATGCCGTCATACAGAGCGATATATTTAGAGCGGGCAAAAGCCTGAAGATCCGGTTTAAATTCCAGACCGTAATCTCCGCTGACTGTCCACATGAGATTTTTTATTCGGTTTTCCAGTTCCAGCTGAAATTCGTCCATAGCTCCCTCTACCCTTCAAATACATCCCCTGCCGTCCAGGACTCTGGTATCCTGGTCATCACCACATCCTGGACAATCTCCTTTTCAAAGATGTCAAAACATTTATTTACTACGCCCATTTTTACCGCAAGAGCCGGTTTTAATCCTTTTTCTACGGTTTTCAGGGCACCGATCACTCCCCGAAGGTCCAAAGCTTTTGTCGTGATCTCACTGTTATATGCTTTCAGCTGCAGATCCATAAAAAGGCCGATCCACTGTTTCAGAGCATTTTCCTTAATATTCGGAAATTTTCTTCTTAGGATAAATTCCAGCGTCTCCTCATCCTGGGCAGGCATATCAATGACCAGGAACCGAGACACCAAAGC
Organism: Candidatus Blautia pullistercoris; assembly: GCA_019114545.1. Lineage (GTDB taxonomy): Bacteria > Bacillota > Clostridia > Lachnospirales > Lachnospiraceae > Blautia > Blautia pullistercoris. Next base: position 4,857 of record DXFG01000144.1, read on the forward strand.
CTCGTTCAGCTCTTTGGTACCTGCATAGCCATAATTCATAGTAGCAATAAACCGTGCAGCCTCATGCATGTCGATCCTGTCGTATCCCGGCACATCAATACATCTTCTGTAGTCCAATGCTGCATGAAGGACAGAAACCGCATCATTCTTTGCCATATTGATCTCATCCAGGATCCCGAAGCCTCCGTACTGGGCGCAGCGGTAGATACTTCCTTTCCGGAGCTGTACCTGATTATCTACAAAGGTATCTGTGCCAATCAGGTCTCCGCTGTTTGTATTTACATGAAAAGACACATTATAAACCGGCCTTCCGAAGATCCATGCCAGATTTTCTGCCAGAATATTCTTTCCCGTAGCCTTGGCCCCTGTGAGAAGAATATTCTCTCCCTGGAGCACCCCGGCGATGCCCATTTCCAGAACTTCTCTTCCGTAAAAGGGCATATCCGGCTGGGAAACTCTGTTTTTCTCTTCCTCTTCCACCGGATAACGGCTTCTGAAAGCCTCTACCTCTTGAATCAGCCCTTTATCCACCTGCTGTTCTGTTAAAAAATCCAATCTATGATCCATTTCTTTCCTCTCCTGATCTTTTCTCTTGCCCATAACAGAACCAAGGCCGCCGCAAGGAACAGTTCTCTTGTTTCATGCGACAGCCCCGGACTTTCTTACGCTATTTATACTTCAAATAACAGATCTCCGTAGGACGGCATCGGCCAGATCTCTTTATCTACGATCATTTCCAGTTCATCAACCGGCTTCCTCAGAGCGTCCATTGCCGGGATCACCTGACGACGGTAGAAATAGGCCTTATCTCTGCCGTCTTCCATATCATGGGCCTTCTCTGATACAGTTTTAAGATTTTCCATGGACTCCTTAGTCTCTTTCAGGAGCTGGGAAGTCTGCTGTAAAAGTTCTGTCTGTACATCTACATCCAGCACTCCTGCAGCCACAATGGCATTGATAGAATCTGCCAGATTTTTGGTATATTTGATCACTGCCGGGATAATCTGCTTGCCGGCAATATCCAGCATAGTCTTTGCTTCAATATTGATAGCCTTTGAATAGGTCTCGTATTTGATCTCCTGTCTGGACTCCAGCTCTGCTTTTGTAAATACGCCAAACTTTTCAAAAAGCTCTACTGCCTTTTCAGAAGTCAGGGCATCCACTGCTTCCACCATGCAGGTCAGATTCGGAAGACCTCTTCTCTTGGCCTCTTCCACCCATTCCTGGGAATAGCCGTTTCCGTTAAATACGATCCTCTGGTGTTCCGTAAAGTTTTTCTTGATCAGGTCATGAACTGCCAGACTGAAGTCTTCTGCCTTTTCCAACTCATCACTGGCTTCTTTAAAGGCTTCTGCCACAATAGTATTCAGCACTACGTTGGCAGGGGCTATAGAATCTCTGGAGCCCACCATACGGAATTCAAATTTATTTCCTGTAAATGCAAAAGGTGATGTCCTGTTACGGTCTGTGGTATCCCGCATAAATTCAGGAATAGACTTTACGCCGGTCTCCAGCTTTTCGCTTTCAATACTGTGGTCTGCCATACCTGTGGTGATCAGCTGGTTCATAACGTCTGTAAGCTGGTCTCCCAGGAAAACCGAAACAATAGCCGGAGGCGCCTCGTTGGCCCCCAGACGATGGTCATTTCCTACATCAGAGGCAGATTCTCTCAAAAGATCCGCATGTCTGTCTACTGCTTTCAGCACACAGCTTAAAATAAGAAGGAACTGGACATTCTCATGGGGCGTGTATCCCGGATCCAGAAGATTTACACCGGTATCTGTAGTCAGGGACCAGTTGTTATGCTTTCCTGATCCATTCACCCCTGCAAATGGTTTTTCATGGAGAAGGCACTTCATTCCATGCTGAGAAGCCACTCTTTTCAGGGTCTGCATGATGATCTGATTATGATCTACTTCCACATTGGCCTCAGCAAAGATGGGCGCCAGTTCGTGCTGGGCAGGAGCTACTTCATTGTGCTGGGTCTTGGCTGTAACACCCAGTTTCCACAGTTCCTCATTTACATGCTTCATATATGCAGAAACTCTCTGACGGATGGTTCCAAGATAATGATCATCCATTTCCTGCCCCTTCGGAGGCATAGCTCCAAAAAGAGTTCTTCCGGTAAATACCAGGTCTTTTCTCTTACTGAACATTTCCTCGCTTACCAGAAAATATTCCTGCTCTGCTCCTACGGAGGGTATCACTCTTTTCGCTGTGGTGTCTCCAAAAAGCCGCACCAGCCGAAGAGCCTGGGTGCCTACCGCCTGCATGGAGCGGAGAAGGGGGGTCTTCTGATCCAGCGCTTCGCCTGTATAAGAACAGAAAGCCGTAGGGATACACAGGGTAGCCCCTGCTGCATCATGCCTGACAAACGCCGGAGATGTACAATCCCAGGCAGTATAACCTCTGGCCTCAAAAGTCGCTCTCAGTCCGCCGGAAGGGAAAGACGAAGCATCCGGCTCTCCTTTGATCAGTTCCTTTCCGGAAAAACTCATAAGTACCTTGCCGCTTGGCAGTGGAGCAGTGATAAAGGCATCGTGCTTCTCTGCCGTAACACCGGTAAGAGGCTGGAACCAATGCGTATAGTGGGTAGCGCCTTTCTCAATGGCCCACTCTTTCATCTCATGGGCGATCACATCAGCCACCTCCAGAGACAGTTCCTTACCCTCCAGTATTGTCTGCTTCAGTTCCTTATAGACTTTTTTGGGAAGACGCTGCTGCATCACAGAATCATTAAATACATCTTCTCCAAATATCTCAGTTACATTGGTATATTCGCCCATACTCCGGCTCCTTCCTCTTTTACAATTTTTTAAAACTGTTACTAAGATACCGCAAAAACCCTGAAAATGCAAGTATTTTTTACAGTTTACATAAAGTTCCCACTCCCAGGACCATCAGGCAAATACCGCTTATCCAGGAAATATCTCTCTGGAAAATATGCTGAAAGTAATTTCCGGCTCTCCATCCGGCCTCCATCATCAGCAGGCCTCCCAGAAAAACACCGGGGATCAGAAAGCCGGACCGGGCTTGTGCAAGTCCGGTCCCCAGGCCTGCAGCTACTCCATCCAGGGAAAGGAGAACCGCCAGAAGGATCCCCTGGAAATAATCCAGTTCCCCGACTTCCTGTTTTTCTTGTGTTTTTTCTCCCCCAAAAAACCGGAGCATTCTGTATCCTCCCATTCCAAGGAGAACCAGGGCTCCGGCGATCAGGGCAATGGTTTTTGGAAAAAACTTTTCTATTATATAGCCTGCCCAGATCCCAACCGCCAAAAGAATACTCATCACAAAATTCATGACCAGTGTCATCTTCAGGGACAGTCTTACATTCTGGGCCCCATATGAAAAACTGACCACAAAAGAATCTGTGGTCAGTGCAGCGATCAATAGAATCCCGTTTAAAAAAACAGTCAAGCTCATAGCACACCATCATTTTCTTTGTTTCTATATCATATGACAGTGTTTCTTTGGAGGTTTCTCTATTTTTCAGGCAGCTCTTCTGTTGCTTCCGATTCCCGGGAAGGCTCCGTTTCCTCCATGATCTCCGGCTTCCGGAAAAGTTCCGGCGCTTCAGCTGTTCCCGGCGTCTCGGAAAGCCCCGGCTTCCCGGAGGATTCCAGTGTACTGGAAATTCCCGGCCCTTCCATGGTTTCCGATGTTTTTGAAAGCTCTGGTTCCGGGGATTCTTCTTGCGTCTCGTTTACATTATTGATCAGCGGTGCTTTATCATTTACCGGAAGCATGATCTCCACTGCATGCTTCAGATTCCGGATTTCTACCATAGTATGTTCTCCGCCGTACTCCCCATCCAAAGTCCAGGGAATTTCCTCCTCTGCTATGACAGTCAGTGAGGAGGTTTTAAAGGCTTCTATCATTTTTGTATCATTTCCGCCAACCAGAGAGGCTATGATCTCATTAAGATCCAGAAGTGTCTTCGGCAACCGGATAAACATCACTTCAAATACACCATCATCCAGCATTACATCAGGACCTGTCAGCTTCTTAAAGCCTCCCACAGATGTGGAATTACTCACCATACCGAAAATAAACTCTCCCTCTAATTCCGCCTCTTCGCTGATGACTTTGAGCTTATAGGATTTAATATTAAAGATCCTCTGGGTTCCCTCTAATATATAAGCCGCATGGCCAAGGATATTTTTCAGATCCTGGTTCGTCTCATAGGATACATCCGTAAACAGTCCGAAAGCCGCAATATATACAAAAAAGTCCCGGTTAAACTTCCCCACGTCAAAAGCATGAGGAACTCCTTCTACAATATCAGTGGCAGCCTGAAGCATGTTTTTGGAAATATGCAGACTGTTGGCAAAATCATTGGTGCTCCCGGCAGGAATATAGCCTATCGGCGTAGTGCAGTCCACCCGCAAAATACCGGAAACAATTTCATCCAGAGTGCCGTCACCGCCGCTTGCCACCACAATATCATAGTCTCCTGCTCTTTTCTTCGCAGTTTTAAAGCCGTCCATATAAGCCTGCGTAGGATGTACTGTGACTTCATATCCGCCTTTAACAAAAATATCCAGAATATCCATCAAACGTGTTTTAATACTGCCTTTTCCCGACCTGGGATTAAATATGAATAACATTTTCTTGCTCATATATCTTCCTCCTGCCGCTCTATTGCTTCCCTTAGAATCTTTGGTTCTTAATTCTACTACTTTTAGGGACAAGTAACAAGATAAAAAAAGAAGTTACCTCCGGTTTTCTCCGTATGATAACTTCTTTCTGTTCATAATTTTTTATCTCTGAAAATTATACCGCTTATACCAGCTCTAATACAACTTCCATCGCAGCATCGCCTTTACGAGGACCGATCTTGATGATTCTTGTATAACCACCGTTGCGGTCAGCGTATTTTGGAGCGATCTCATTGAACATCTTGTCCACCATGTCTACGCTCTTGGTGTTTTTCTTTTTGCCGGCTGCTGCTGCAGGCACTTCTGTAACAGGGTACAGAACCTTTAACATCTGTCTTCTGGCATGTAATCTGGAAGGAGCGTCCTTCTTGATTTCTTTCTGTACTTCGTCGTATACAGTCACTTTCTTACCGTCTACAACTTCTTTTACTCTCTTGCCGTCAGCATCTTTGCGGGCAACCTTAGCTGTAACTGTCACAGTTTCAAAGTTATCCTTTTCACGAACAGCCATAGCGATCAGTCCTTCAGCAATCTTACGAACTTCTTTCGCTCTTGTCTCGGTTGTAACGATCTTTCCATGATATAACAGATTTGTAACCTGATTTCTCAGTAATGCTTTTCTCTGATCAGATGTTCTGCCTAATTTTCTATACTTTGCCATTTTAAATTTCCTCCATTTGTGGAACAATGGGCCATGCTTTCATCGGTCTTACTGACCCACTGCTTTGCTTCCATAAATTTTACATCTGAGGCTTACTCTTCGCTTGGATTTAACTGTAAGCCCAACTCTTTCAGCTTTGCCAGGACCTCTTCCAGAGATTTCCGACCCAGGTTGCGGACCTTCATCATATCCTCCGGCGTGCGGTTGCAAAGCTCTTCAACGGTATTGATACCAGCACGTTTTAAGCAGTTGTAGGAACGAACAGACAGCTCCAGCTCATCAATATTCATTTCCAGAACTTTTTCTTTTTCATTGTCTTCCTTCTCAATCATGACTTCTGCAGTCTTTGCACTTTCAGAAAGATCAACGAAGAGGCTTAAATGCTCGCTGAGTACTTTTGCAGCAAGGCTGACTGCCTCGTCTGCATCCAGTGTTCCGTTTGTATAGATATCCAGTGTCAGCTTATCAAAGTCAGTTACCTGACCTACACGGGTATTTTCTACAGACATATTGACACGCTCTACAGGAGTGTAGATGGCATCCACTGCAATGACACCAATAGGCATGTCGTCTGTTTTTCCTTTATCAGCGCTTACATATCCCCGGCCTTTGGTGATCGTCAGCTCTGCATTAAACTTGCAGTCTGCGCCGCCGTTTAAGGTAGCGATCACCTGGTCCGGATTCAGGATTTCCAGATCCTGATCCACCTGAATATCAGCGCCGGTCACAACACCTTCGCCTTCAAACTCAATATAAGCAGTTTTTGGCTCATTGCTGTCGCTTAAGTTCTTGATTGCCAGGTTTTTCAGGTTCATGACAATCTCTGTCACATCTTCCTTTACACCTGGAATAGAACTGAATTCATGGAGAACCCCATCAATTTTCACCTGGCTTACGGCAGCTCCCGGCAAAGAAGAAAGCATGATTCTTCTTAAAGAATTTCCCAGTGTAATGCCATATCCTCTTTCCAGCGGCTCTACCACAAATTTCCCATATCTCTTATCATCAGACATCTCTGTGATTTGAATTTTGGGTTTATTAAAATC
>DXFG01000145.1 GCA_019114545.1 Candidatus Blautia pullistercoris
TGGGACATCTACGCCAGCGCCTTTGTCTGCGCACCTACAGGAGATCCGGAATACTTCTTTACCACCCACTGCCTGGATTCTTCCACCCACAACAGAGGGGGATATCACAGTGACAGACTGGAAGAGCTGGAAGCCCAGATGAGCACTACTTTTGACGCAGAAGAGAGAGATTCTCTGGCTGTGGAAATGACTCAGACGATCCTGGACGACAATGCTTTTATCTTTGCTTCCCATCTGCGGATGTCTATTGTTTCAGGAGAAGGGGTTACAGGTCTGGAGGCTCATCCCTGTGACTATTATGAGATAACCGTGGATCTGGATAAAAATTAAAAGGGGCTAATCATATGTACCGTATATTTATCATAGAAGATGATCCGGGGATCGCCCGGGGGATCCAGAAACAGATGGAGTCTTGGAACCTGGAAGCCCGGTGCGCCTCAGATTTTGAGAAGATCATGGAGGAATTTTCTGACTATCACCCTCATCTGGTCCTGCTGGATATTTCTCTGCCTTTTTACAATGGCTATTACTGGTGCCAGGAGATCCGGAAGATTTCCCGGGTGCCGGTGATCTTTATCTCTTCCGCCTCAGATAACATGAATATTGTTATGGCCATGCAGATGGGCGGGGATGACTTTATTGCCAAGCCTTTTGACCAGATGGTGATGACCGCCAAGATCCAGGCTGTGCTGAGGAGAACTTATGACTACGGAGGAGAGCAGGCTTTTCTGGAACATAAAGGCGCTGTTTTAAATATGGCAGACGCTTCTCTATCCTATGAAGGGGAAAAGATCGATCTGACAAAAAACGAGTACCGGATCCTTCAGACCCTTCTGGAAAACAAGGGAAAGATCATCAGCCGGGAGCGGCTTATGGAGAAACTCTGGGAAAGCGACAGTTTTGTAGATGAAAATACTTTAAGCGTGAATGTAAACCGTCTGCGGAAAAAGCTGGAGAAGGCAGGCCTGACAGATTTTATTACCACCAAAATTGGTATGGGGTATCTGATCGGATAAGGAGAGCGGTATGAAAGTTTTGACTGCATATATAAAACAGCACAAAAGAACTGCGGCCTTTTATTTTATAGCTATGGCAGTGTTTTTTGTCCTTTTGTTTTTCTACAGGCTGCCGCCGGCAGCCTGGGCTTACGGGGCAGTGCTCTGTCTGTTTTTTGGTCTGGTCCTGGCAGTGCCGGATTACCTGAGATTCCGGAAAAAGCATCGGGAACTGAGACAGATGGGAGAGCAGCAGGAGATAACCGGTGCAGAACTCCTGCCGGTACCGGAAGGCCTTCTGGAACAGGATTATCAGGATCTGATCGCCAGACTTTGGGAAAAGGAGAAAGATACCCAGGACAGGCAAAACCGCCGGTACCAGGATATGAGCGATTACTATACCATGTGGGCCCACCAGGTGAAAACCCCTATTGCCGCATTAAAGCTGAGTCTGGAAAATGAAGACAGTACCCTGGCCAGAGAAGTACGGGGAGAGGTAGTCCGGATCGATCAGTATGTGGATATGGCCATGTGCTATCTCCGGCTGGATTCTGAGACAACAGATTACGTTTTTGAAGAGTGTGAGATGGATCAGATCCTCCGCCAGGCAGTGCGGAAATTTTCCTCTTCTTTTATCCAGAAGAAGATCCGGCTGGAATATGAGCCAATGGACTGGAAGGTAGTTACCGATGAGAAATGGCTTCTTTTTGTTATTGAACAGGTACTTTCAAACAGTTTAAAATATACCAGGTCCCAGGGAAAAGTTTCTATAGAAAGAGAAAAAGAACAGATTCTCTGTATCCGGGATAACGGTATCGGCATTGCCCCGGAGGATATTCCCAGGATCTTTGAAAAGGGCTATACCGGCTATAACGGCAGAAGCGACAAAAAAGCCAGCGGCCTTGGCCTGTATCTCTGCCGCCGGATCTGCGGCAATCTGGGGTACCGGATCTGGGCCTCTTCCTCTGTGGGAGAGGGCACTGCAATTTATATAGATCTTAAGAGGCGTCTTACAAAAATGTAAGACCATAACAGGGAAATGTAAGCTGAATCGATGGCGGCACATTTCCCTTAATTGCTATAATGGCCTTGTAAAAAACAAGGAGGAAACAACATGGCGATATTAGAAGTGATAAATCTGAAAAAAACCTATACCACCCGTTTCGGCGGCAGTCAGGTGCGGGCGTTAAAAAACGTAAATTTTACTGTGGAAAACGGAGAATACGCAGCAGTGATGGGCGAATCCGGTTCCGGAAAGACGACTCTGCTGAATATCCTGGCGGCTCTGGACCGGCCCAGTTACGGTACCGTGCTCCTGGACGGACGGGATATCACCAAACTGAAAGATAAGGAACTGTCCGGCTTTAGAAGAGATAATCTGGGGTTTGTCTTTCAGGATTTTAATCTCCTGGATACTTTTTCTGTCCGGGACAATATTTATCTGCCTCTGGTCCTGGAAGGAAAACACTACCGGGAAATGGAGGCAAAGATCCTTCCTGTGTCCAGAAAACTGGGAATCACAGACATTCTGGAGAAATATCCCTATGAAATCTCCGGAGGCCAGAAGCAGCGGGCGGCAGTAGCCAGGGCGCTGATCACCAATCCCCGGCTGATCCTGGCGGATGAGCCTACAGGAGCCCTGGACTCCCGATCTACAGAGGAACTTTTGGACCTGTTCTCTGCCATACATGCCGAAGGCCATACCATTCTTATGGTGACCCATTCTGTTAAAGCCGCCAGCCGGGCAGGGAGAGTTCTCTTTATCAAGGACGGGGAGGTTTTTCATCAGCTTTACCGGGGAAACAGCACCAATCAGGAAATGTATGAGAAAATATCCAATACGCTCACTGCCCTGGCGGGAGGTGAAAAGCTGTGAAAAAGAGACTTTATCCAAGACTGGCCTGGCAGGGAATCCGAAAAAACGGGAAAATCTATTTCCCCTATCTGGCGGCCTGTATTTTTGTAGTCATGGTCTAT
>DXFG01000146.1 GCA_019114545.1 Candidatus Blautia pullistercoris
CAGTGAGTTGATCACCAGTATGTCCGGGTCCAGATACAGGATCCGGTGAAGTTTTTGAGGCAGAAAACAGGGAGCGAGAAGACGGTAATACATTTCTCTGGGATACTGTTTCGTAACCGGAGCCTGGGAAAACCAGGAATCTTCTATTTTCACTGGGAAAAATTTATATTCCAGTCTGCCGCACTGCTTTTCCAGCGGCTCCAATTCTTTTTCCTGTAATTTGCTGTGCAGTAAATACAGTTCTACATCCTCCCCCGGATTGTTCATATACAGAGAAGTAAGCATTACCTGAAGGGGCGGGATATAATTTTTATCCACGGTCACAAGAAGTTCCATAACTTCAATCTCCTTTTATCCATTTTTAACTCCACAGTTATGCTAACAGCAGGGCCGGATATTTTCTACTGACACTTTTTTCCCAGTGTATTGACACATTGAAAAAAATGTCAGTTTTTTTTACATATCCAAAAATGTGTAAGTACAAAATCCCGGATTTGATAATCCCTATTTTCCCGGAAACCTGTTATAACAATTACCAGAGAGGCAATCTTCCGGAAAGGAGACCAGAATCATGAAAGCACATCAGGATATTTTTACAGCAAAACTGCATGAACTGGAACAGCAGTATGAATGTCTCCGAAAACGGCTGGAAATCTGCAATGCCCAAAGCCACAGGCAGATCCACCGGGAATTGGAGTCTGCAAGACAAGAATATAATTCTCTGGAGCTGCGTCTGAAACAAATAGTGAAAAACAGCCGTTCTCCCGCTGTTTCCAGTCTGGCAAAAGTCCAGCTTGAATACAGCCAGAAAACAGAAAGGCTGTTAAAAAACCAGATCACAGCGGACCTTCACTCTGATGCCAATACCCCCGGCGAAGACAGAGAAGAAGCATCTGCCCTATATGCAGAATATGCGATTGATTTTGCCTCAATGGCGGTAAAATATGCACTCCTTGCCTCCCTGTCCGCACTGGATATGCAGACAGAACCAAATAAACCTTAAGAAAGCTTCCTGTATCGTATTTATTGATGAGATTGATGCCATCGGACAGAAACGTGACGGACGGGCAGGAGGAAACGACGAGCGGGAACAGACCCTGAACCAGCTTCTTACGGAAATGGATGGTTTTGAAGAAAACACCGGTGTTATGATCCTGGCGGCCACTAACCGTCCGGAAAGCCTGGATCCGGCCCTTACCCGTCCGGGAAGGTTTGACCGCCGTGTGCCGGTAGAACTTCCGGATCTTCAGGGAAGAGAAGCCATCCTCCGGGTACATGCAAAGAAGGTAAACCTCTGTGACAATGTGGATTTTGGCTCTATCGCCCGGATGGCCTCCGGCGCTTCCGGTGCGGAACTGGCAAATATTGTAAATGAGGCGGCGCTCCGGGCAGTGCGGGATAACCGGGAATACGTAACCCAGGCTGACCTGGAAGAAAGTATTGAAGTGGTCATCGCCGGTTATCAGAAGAAAAACTCCATTCTCACAGACCAGGAAAAGAAAGTGGTGGCATATCACGAGATCGGCCATGCCCTGGTAGCCGCAAAGCAGACAAATTCTGCTCCGGTCCAGAAGATCACCATTGTCCCCCGTACCTCCGGGGCTCTTGGTTATACCATGCAGGTAGATGAAGGGAATCACTATCTCATGAGCCAGGAAGAGCTGGAAAATAAAATTGCAACCCTCACAGGAGGACGGGCTGCGGAAGAACTGGTATTTCACTCTGCTTCCACAGGGGCTTCCAACGACATCGAGCAGGCCACCAAGCTGGCAAGAGCCATGATCACCTGCTACGGCATGAGTCCGGATTTTGACATGGTGGCTCTGGAGACAGTAACCAATCAGTATCTGGGAGGAGACGCTTCCCTTGCCTGCTCTGCCCAGGCTCAGGCGGAAATTGACAAACAGGTTATAGCACTGGTAAAACGTCAGCACCAGAAGGCAGGCAAAATCCTGGAAGAAAACCGGAATAAGCTGGACGAACTGGCAGAATACTTATATCAGAAAGAAACCATTACCGGAGAAGAATTCATGAAGATCCTGAACCAGTGATTTTCCTTAAAGAGACCGGAAGTGCTGCACAGGCTGCGGCACTTCCGGTCTCTTTAAGGCCCAAAACCCCTTGCTTCTTTGGGCTTTTTTTCTATTTTTTTACATATATCAGACATTTTTATGGCATATATGCACAACAAATTACAGGTTTGTAAGGAAAAGGTAAAATCTTGTGATATCTTGTTGCATTTACCTGTGGCAGTGCTATAATAGGTCTGATATTTTAATCTTTTTTATTTTATTCATTTTATTTTTAAAATAATAAATAACTTATTTGGAGGTAACTATGAATATTATCATTGTTGGCTGCGGTAAGGTAGGATGGACGCTGGCAGAACAGTTGTGCAATGAAGAACACCAGGTAGTGGTGATCGATACAAACTCCGACAAGATACAGCAGCTTACAGAAGATCTCGATTTATTAGGTATCACAGGAAACGGATCCAGTATCCGGGTATTGTCCGAAGCCGGACTAAAAGATGCAGATATTCTTATTGCCGTCACAGGTTCTGACGAGCTGAACCTTCTCTGCTGTCTCATCGCCAAAAAGGTCAGCGACTGTCATACCATCGCCCGTGTGCGCAATCCCATTTATAATAAAGAAGTTCATTTTCTGAAAGAACGTCTGGGCATTTCCATGATCATTAATCCGGAGCTTGCAGCCGCAATGGAAATTTCCCGTCTTCTCCGTTTTCCTTCTGCCATTAAACTGGATACTTTTTCCAAAGGCCGGGTAGAGCTGCTGAAGTTTAAAATTCTTCCGGAATTCCGTCTTCAGGGAATGTCTGTTATGGAAGTGGTAGAAAAATTCCGCAGTGATATCCTGATCTGCGGTGTGGAAAGAGGGGGAAATGTCTATATTCCTTCCGGTTCTTTCACCCTTCAGGACAACGATCTGGTTTCTATCGTAGCTTCACCGAAAAACTCTGCTCTTTTCTTTAAAAAGATCGGTGTACATACACACCAGGTCAGAAATGCCCTTATCGTAGGAGGAGGTACTCTGGGATACTATCTGGCCTCTCTTCTTATCGAAATGAGAATAAGGGTACGGATTATCGAATCCAGGAGGGAAAGATGTGAGGAGTTAAGCGATCTTCTTCCGGAGGCCACCATTATCTGCGGAGACGGGACTGACAAAAAGCTTCTCTTTGAAGAAGAACTTGCAGATGCGGAATCTTTTGTCACCCTTACAAATTTAGACGAAGAGAACATTTTCCTGTCTCTTTTCGCAAAAAAGGTTTCCAAGGCCAAACTTGTGACCAAAGTCAATCGTCTTACTTTTGATGAAATCGTAGATGAACTGGATCTGGGCAGTGTAATCTATCCAAAATATATTACTGCAGATTATATTCTTCAGTATGTACGTGCAATGGGAAATTCTGTGGGAAGTAATGTAGAAACCCTGTATCAGATTCTGGACAACCAGGCAGAGGCACTGGAATTCTATGTAAGAGAATCCTCTGAGGTAACAGATATTCCACTGGCCCGCCTGGATCTGAAAAACAACCTCCTGATCGCCTGTATTAACCGTGGAGGAAAAGTCAGTATCCCAAGAGGCCAGGATACCATCCAGGTAGGAGATACCGTTATTGTGGTAACTACTGTTAAAGGCTTGAAAGACTTAAGAGACATACTGAAAAGATAAGACCTGGAGGCAGATATGAATTACGCAATTGTGAGATATGTAATCGGATATGTATTGTATTTTGAGGCGGCCTTTATGGTGCCTCCCTGTATCACAGCCATCATCTACCGGGAATTCTGCGGCTGGTATTTTGTAATCACCGGGCTGCTCTGTGTCCTGCTGGGTTTTATCCTTTCACATAAAAAGCCCAAAAACAAAATTTTTTATACCAAAGAAGGATTTGTCACGGTAGCTTTGAGCTGGATCATATTAAGTATTATGGGATCTCTTCCCTTTCTTTTCAGCGGCTCGATCACAAATCCCATCGATGCCCTTTTCGAGACAGTGTCTGGCTTTACTACCACAGGAGCCAGCATTATAAAGGATGTTGAAGCGCTTCCCAGATGTATACTTTTCTGGCGGAGCTTCACTCACTGGATCGGAGGTATGGGAGTCCTTGTCTTCCTTCTTTCTATCCTGCATATTACCGGCAGCGGTTCTCATATGAACCTGATGAAGGCAGAAAGCCCGGGGCCCTCTGTAAGCAAGCTGACCCCTACCGTCCGTTCCACGGCAAAAACCTTATACCTGATCTATCTGGGAATGACTATTATAGAAATCATCTTCCTGCTGATCGGGGGCATGCCGCTTTTTGATACCCTGACCATTACCTTCGGTTCTGCAGGAACCGGTGGCTTCGGGATCAAAAACGACAGTATGGCAAGCTATTCGGTATACCTTCAGGTAGTGGTAACTATTTCCATGATCCTCTTTGGTGTCAATTTTAATGCCTATTACCTGATCCTTCACAAAAAATTTAAAGAAGCTTTTGCTATCGAAGAGATTCGTTGGTACTTCGGCATTATCCTGGCTTCCACTGTGGTGATCGCAGTTATGGTAACAGATATGTACTCCGGCTTCGGAGAAGCTTTCCAGCAGGCTGCATTCCAGGTAGGTTCCATAATCACTACCACCGGATACGCTACTACAGATTTTAATCTATGGCCGGAAATCCCCAGGACGATCCTGCTGCTCCTAATGCTGGTAGGCGCCTGTGCAGGAAGTACCGGAGGCGGTATTAAAGTATCCCGACTGGTGATCCTGGTAAAGACTATCGGCAAAGAGCTGCAGACTCTGATACACCCAAGAAGTGTCAAAAAGCTGAAAATGGACGGACATCCCATAGACCATGAGGTCATCCGTTCCACAAATGTATTTCTGATTGCCTATGTGCTGATTTTCGCATTTTCTGTGCTCCTCATTGCCATAGACGATTTTGACCTGATCACCAACTTTTCAGCGGTAGCCGCTACGTTCAATAATATCGGCCCCGGCCTTGAAATGGTCGGTCCTACCCAGAACTTTTCTGTATATTCAAACTTTTCCACATTGGTGCTGACCTTCGATATGCTTGCAGGAAGACTGGAGATCTTTCCCATCCTGCTGCTCTTCGTAAGAGGTACCTGGAGAAGATACTAAAATATCAGGCGCTGCGCTTTTGTGCTTCTCTGTCTTTACAGATAAAAGCCCACGGAACTGTCCTTTTCAACATCGTGAAACAGAACAGCCCGTGGGCTTTTCTATTTAGCTCTATTCTGCTGTTTTTCTTTTATTTGACCAGTATTTCAAAAAACTCAGGTTATAGACAAGAAACAATCCGCTCCAAAATACAATGTGAGATACAGAAACAGGTTCTTCCAAAAACCTGGCTGCAGCCATATATAGAAAAAACAGCCAAAGTCCGGCTCCCAGGATCAGCTTTACTAAATCCGCCCATCTTCCGAAAACAGCCGTAAACCATCCGGATCCGCCATAACATTCTGCTGTAAAATCCGAAATTTGTCCCAGCATCTCTTCTGCCGGAGAAAATTTTCTTCCTTCCTGCTCTTCCTCCCGGATAAAACGAAGGTATTCTTCCGGATCTGCCTTTAAAGGATCCTCCTCCTGTTTCAGTTTTCTGCATAGAAGAAGAGAACCTTCCAGCTCTTTCATTTTTCCTTCCAATACTTCTTCCTGTTTTTCCAGAAGAGTCTTCGCCTCTTCCTTTCCCTCCAGAAGCAGAGCGATACTCTCTACTGAAAGATCTGCTTTCCGAAAGACCAGGATTCTTTTCAGTCTTTCTACATCTTCTTCTGTATAGCTCCGGTAGCTGCTGCTTTCCTCTCTTTTTGGCTTCAGTAGTCCCTTCTTTTCATAAAACCGGATATTGCCGGGGGATATCCCCGCTTTCTTTGCCGCTTCTCCTATCTTCATAGTCTGTAACCTCCTACCTCTGATCCTGGATTTCTCTGCAGCCCCGTTTTCCCTGCAGTACAGGACATATGCTTTCTTTTACCTTTGCTATACACCTTCTACCAGGTGGAAGGTCAAGACTTTTTTTCTAAATCCTCGAAATTTTTTCTTCCCAGTCGGACATCTTCCATAAAATCTGTCATATGCTCCGGCAGGCTTTCAAATAGATAGCTGCCGCTTTTCTTTGTCTTTTCCAGATAGTGATTCCGGATCTCCTGGTTCATCATCTGGATTTCTTCTCTCAGATTTCTGGCAGAAAGTCTGGCTGCTCCCTGCCCCATGATGATCACCTGTTCCAAAGCGTCAGAGGTAGCCACAGTTACATGGTACTTCCTTCCGATCTCATGGACTGTCTTTTCAATATACTGGTCGGCGGTTTCCGCCTCTTTTGTATAGACTACATAGATATTATGGTATTTCTGGACTTCTCCCTGTCCTCCTTCCACCTTATAGGCGTCAAACACCAGGATCAGGGTGCATTTTTTGTAGCCCTGATAATTACAGAGCATGTCCATCAGCTTATTTCTGGCCCCTTCAATATTCACCTTGGCCAGTTCCTGAAGATCTTCCCAGGCAAAAATAATATTGTATCCGTCTACCAGAAGATATTCTTTCTCCGGCTCCTGTTTCTTATACCTTCTGGTCTTTTCCGGAGCTTTCTTGACTGCAAAGTCCTCTTCCTGGTTATACCTTGGTCTCTTTATAGGGCCGTAAGTACGGACAAAAATCTCCTCCAGTTCCTGCTGGGTCAGGCGGATCTCCTCAAAACTGGGAGCCGGTGCCGACTGGATCTCCATTTCCGGCTCCTCTTCCTTCCCAAATCCTGTATCGATATGGGCATACTCCTCCACCTGATCCCAGGGCACATTAAAGCCGGCTCCGTGGGAACAGAAAACAGATCCTGTAGGATTTTCCAGATCCCCTTCCGGATCATAAGCCGCCGCTTCTATGATCTCCTGACTGTTGTGACAAGGTTCATAGCCTTTCAATACAAAGGACAGATGCCCCCTTCCTCTGGTATAGGCTGTGACTTCTCTCTGATAGTCCCGCATCTCAGACACCGGAGCGGTTCCTGTAAGAAAAGCATATGCACCCTGAATATCCGGAGTGGAAAAAGTTCCGCTCATCCGCTGGATATCGGCCATAGCCCGGCCAACCGTATCCTGAGGCACCTCCAGGGAATATTCATAAACCGGCTCCAGAAGGATACTTTCTGCCTTTCTCAGTCCCTGGCGCACCGCCCGGTAGGTGGCCTGACGGAAATCTCCCCCTTCCGTATGTTTCAGGTGGGCCCTTCCGGCGATCAGAGTGATCTTCATGTCTGTAATTTCCGAACCGGTAAGGACTCCCAGATGGTGTTTCTCCTCCAGATGGGTAAGGATCAGTCTCTGCCAGTTTCGGTCCAGAACATCCTCGCTGCAGTCTGCGGCAAAAATCAGTCCTGCCCCTCTCTCTAAAGGCTCCAGCAAAAGATGGACCTCCGCATAATGACGAAGAGGTTCAAAGTGTCCGATGCCTTCTACCGGCTCTTTGATGGTTTCTTTGTATACGATATTCCCGGAGCCGAATTCCACTTCTATGCCAAAGCGCTCCAGGATCATCTGTTGCAGGATCTCAATCTGCACTTCCCCCATAACCTGAGCATGGATCTCTCCCAGCTGTTCATTCCAGAGGATCTGAAGTTCCGGAATCTCCTCCTCCAACTGCCTGAGACGAATCAGCATTCCATGAACATCGGTGCCCTGGGGCAGCCGGATCTCATAGGTCAGCACCGGAGTCAGCACCGGAGACGCCGAAGCCGGTTCTGCCCCAAGGCCTTCTCCCGACCAGGTTTTGGTAAGACCTGTAACTGCACAGACACAGCCGGCCCCGGCCTCTTCTACTGTCTGAAAACTCTGGCCGTCGTAAATCCGGATCTGGTCCGCCTTTTCCTCCCATCCTTCTCCAGAAAGCAGCTGTTTTACTTTCAGGCTTCCTCCGGTGATCTTCATGTGAGTCAGACGGGTCCCCTTGTCGTCTCTGGAAATCTTGTAGACCTTGGCGCCGAATGATTCAGAATAAGAAGGACATTCCAAAAGATTCTCCAGCCCTTCCAGAAATTCCGTAATTCCCTGGGATTTCAAAGCTGAACCGAAAAAGCAGGGAAAGAGCTCCCTGTTTTTTACCATATCCCCAAGTTTTTTCTGAGAGACATTTCCAGTTTCCAGATATTCTTCCAGAGCAGGCTCCCCGCACATAGCTGCCTCTTCCAGAAATTCTTCCTGGTCTCTGTCCTGGGAAAAATCTATGCAGTGTTCGTGGAGACGCTTCTTTAACTGGTCCAGTATCTTCTCTTTTTCTGTTCCCTCCTGATCCATTTTATTCACGAAGAGCAGGGTAGGAATCTGATACTGTTTTAAAAGTTTCCAGAGGGTCTCTACATGTCCCTGTACCCCGTCAGGGCCGCTAATGATCAGAATCCCGTAATCCAGCACCTGGAGGGTACGTTCCATTTCCGCAGAAAAGTCCACGTGCCCCGGAGTATCCAGCAGGGTGATCTCCTCGTCTTTCAATTTAAAAACTGCCTGCTTTGAGAAAATCGTGATACCTC
>DXFG01000147.1 GCA_019114545.1 Candidatus Blautia pullistercoris
TTTAGCAGAATCCGTTTCCGCCGCATCCGCACAGAAGCAGTAAGATCAGGATCAGACAGCTGCAGTCGTTGCAACCATCATTTCCGCCAAAGGTACTGCCGTTTCCGCAGCAGCTCATCAAAAGCAGGATCCAGATGATGCAATTGCATCCGCCGCCGAATAAGCCACGGCTCATGCCTCCTCCACAGTTATCGTCACAACCGCAACCACAATTTGTAGCAGCTAAGTCACTCATGAATCGTTCCTCCAAAAATCTTGATTACACTTACATACTATGCAACAGTCAGAAAAGGGTGCAGGAAAATCAGGGAGAGGTCAATGATGCAAATACCTGATATACATCCAGGGTGCCATAGCCCCATTCCCGGTTTGGATATAGATAATCCCCACGTCTGTTGGCGCCCCGGATCAGGAGGGTCTTCATTTCTGCATTATTAAAGATCCTGGAAGGCGTCCGGTTCATGCCCCATTCCATGACCAGAGCGCTGGCGCCTGCGGTGATAGCCGCTGCAGCAGAAGTGCCGGTAATGGTGGTATAGCGATTTCCGGGAGCGGGGGCGAAAACATTAACGCCCGGGGCTGTGATATCCGGCTTGATCTGCCCGGTCCTGGTATAGCCCCGGCTGGAATTCAGAAAGAGACTGTTATTATAGGCGTTATAGGCTGCGGTAGTGATTACGGAACCGGAAGTACCGGGCGAAGTGATGGTGGTATCCGGATTAGGTTCCAGAAAGGTCACATCAGGATCAGAAAAACCGGTGATCGGCAGCCAGATATGATAGCTGCCGCTGTTGTAGCTGCTGGTATACACCCGTATTTTCCAGGAGCCGGGAGTGGGATCTGTAAAACGGATAAAAATAAGCTGGCTTCCGGAAACCGTCTGGACAATTTCGGAACTTACGAAAATCCTGGTTTTCTCCAGGACGAAGGAAATATTTTCGCTGTAGCTTAGCCGGGGAGAAATTTTCTGGACTACCTCCCCCAAAGGAGACTCAAAGCCTATGGCATAGACTTCCGGAGGCTGTCCCCACAGCTCGGCACAGAATCCCCGGGTCCCCTCCCTTACCAGGATCTCTACAGGGTTATACTCTGTGGAATTCAGAGCCGTGCCATAATAGTGATGGGCTCTTCCGGCTTCGTTGCCCCCGGCGGATATACCGATAAATCCACGGAACTGGTCTGTGACAGACAGCATGGAATCCAGGGGAGAATCCCCGGAATGATCTCCCTGGCTGGTGCCAAGCCCCAGACAGATTACCAGAGGCTTTACCAGTTCTTCTGAGAGCCGGAGAAGGTAGCGTACTCCGGCCATGATATCCGTCATTTGATAGGCAGGGGCATCCCCTGTGACATAGAAAAGAGTTTTCAGGTACTCTTTGGCAGGCTTCAGTTTAACCGCAGCGATCATTGCCTGGGGGGCAGCTCCGTTAAAATCTTGTTCCGGAAGAGAAGTCCCGGCGGCAATTCCGGCAAGGGCAGTGCCATGGCCGATCTCATCCCGGCTGGGGATCAGAGAAAAGGGATCTTCCTGTCCAAGGGCCTGGTTGATCTCATTCTGAGTGTAGGCACTTCCATACTCCAGATCATAGGGAGGGGTTCCGGTCTGTATGGTCTGATCCCAGAGTCCGCAGATCCGGCTGCTCCCGTCGCTTCTCCGAAAAGCGGGATGGGTATAGTCGATTCCTGTATCAATAAATCCCAGTATGATATTTTGGCCCGTAAGTTCCAGTACCGGCTGAGTCTGAACCCGGGTGATTCCTGCTGCATCCAGGTTTACTGTGTCAAGGAGGGTATAAAGCTTGGGCACGGTAGTGTAAAAAAATCCTTCTTCAAAATAGGCGGCAAAGGACTGAGGAGAAAGAGGGTAATGGATCATCCCATAGTAATCGTTAAAGACCTGTGCGCCCTGCTCCCGGTATTGATGGAGAAAACACGGGAAATAAGGCACAATGATATCTGCATAGTCTTCGGAGAGAATCATTTCTCGTATAGATGGCATAAGAACTCCCGTAAGATTGGACTTGTATTCTCTTTAATCTATGAAGTCTTTCCTGAAATCTTTACTGGAACAAGAGTGCTTTCTGAAGAATATGATATAGAAAATGCAAGCTTATCTGCGGAAAGTCATGAGAGAATTAAGCGGAAAAGGAATCGGGGTGGCTGTTCTGGATACAGGGGCCTATCCCCATATAGATTTTGAAGATCGGATCTGGGCCTTTCGGGACTATATACATGGGAGGGAACAGGCCTATGATGACAATGGACACGGTACCCATGTACTGGGAATACTGGGCGGGAACGGGACTGCTTCAGGAGGGAAATACCGGGGAACTGCTTTCGGCTGCGGTCTGATCCCCATTAAGGTCCTGGATGAGAAAGGAAACGGTAATAAAGAGAAAGTGATTCAGGCTTTGAAATGGATCGAAGAAAATATGAACAGGTATCATATCCGTGTGGTAAATATCTCTGTGGGGACCACTCAGAGGGAAGGCCATGAAGACCTGATAGAAGCTGTGGAAGAAGCCTGGGATAAGGGACTGGTAGTAGTGGCGGCGGCAGGAAATATGGGACCGGGAAGGGGCAGCATTACAGCTCCGGGCAGCAGTCGGAAGATCATTACCGTAGGGTCTTCCGATATGCTGGTGCGAAATCAGGGAATATCCGGAAGAGGACCCACCAGAGACTGCGTCAGCAAACCAGATATCGTGGCTCCGGGAAATGGGATCATTTCCTGTTCCAACAAAAGGAACGCATTTCCTTATACCAGAAAAAGCGGCACTTCCATGTCCACTCCTTTTGTCTCGGGAGGGATTGCCCTGCTCCTGGAAAAAGATCCCCGGCTTACGAATCTGGATATCAAGAAACGGCTGAGGACTACAGCAAAAGATCTGGGCTACCCTCACAATCTTCAAGGATGGGGGCTTTTTCAACTCCAGAATTTTTTGAATGGTTCCGGTACTTAATATAACTGCCGGTTATAGGTGCTATATTAAATGAAAAATCTTATTGACAGGTTTTGTATCATTGTATACAATGATACAAGCAGTTCTATAATGGAATGTATGAAACCATGATTTTTACAGAAAATGAGGAGTGAGAGAAATGATAGACAGAGCTGTGCGTATGAATTATCATACGAACCTGTTAGAACTGGAGGAGCATATGTATCCTCTGGTAGATGTGGAAAAGCCTAATGTATTCCGAAACCTGTTCCCCTATACAGAGGTGCCGAAGATCGCTTTTAACGACAGGATCGTCCCCCACCATATGCCGGACGATATCTGGATCACAGATACAACTTTCCGTGACGGACAGCAGTCCAGAGCACCCTACAGTACCGAACAGATCGTAAGGATCTATGAATATCTCCACCGTCTGGGAGGACCTAACGGAAAGATCCGTCAGAGTGAATTTTTCCTCTACAGCAAGAAAGACCGGGACGCTGTATATAAGTGTCTGGAAAAAGGATATAAATTTCCTGAGGTGACCAGCTGGATCCGGGCCAGCAAAAAAGATTTTGAGCTGGTAAAGGATATCGGCCTGAAAGAGACCGGGATCCTGGTAAGCTGTTCCGATTATCATATCTTTTATAAAATGAAAATGACCCGCCGGGAGGCTATGGAACATTATCTTGGAGTGATCCGTGACTGTCTGGAGATCGGTGTCAGCCCAAGATGCCACCTGGAAGATATTACCAGAGCAGATATTTACGGTTATGTGATCCCCTTCTGCCTGGAACTGACAAAACTTATGGAGGAATATTCCATTCCCATTAAGGTCCGCTGCTGTGACACTATGGGTTACGGAGTGAACTATCCGGGCGCGGTGATCCCCAGGTCCATTCCGGGAATCATCTATGGTATCATGACCCATGCGGGAATCCCTTCTGAACTGATCGAGTTCCACGGACATAATGATTTTTACAAGGCGGTGAGCAATTCCACCACAGCCTGGCTTTACGGCGCCAGCGGCGTAAACTGTTCTCTGTTTGGTATTGGAGAGAGGACCGGGAATACACCTCTTGAAGCCATGGTATTTGAATATGCCCAGTTAAAAGGAACTCTGGACGGCATGGATACCAGAGTGATCACAGAACTGGCAGAATACTATGAAAAAGAGATCGGTTATAAGATCCCGCCTCAGACGCCTTTTGTAGGAAAAGCCTTTAATGTGACAAGAGCAGGAATTCATGCAGATGGACTGTTGAAAAATGAGGAGATTTATAATATATTTGATACAGAAAAATTCCTGAACCGTCCGCCTCAGGTAGCTGTGTCCAATACTTCCGGTCTGGCAGGTATTGCTCATTGGATCAACAACCATTTCCGGCTTACCGGGGACAGACAGATCGATAAAAACAGCGAGCTGGTAGTCATGGTCAAAGCATGGGTGGACAAGCAGTATGAAGATGGCCGGGTAACCGTGCTCACCGATGAGGAACTTTTGGGTGTTATTGATGAATGCTGCGGCCGTTTGGGAGTAAAACTGGAATAAGGACGGCGAAAAAAATGGCAGGAGAGTCATTGAGAGAAAAAGTCTTTCAGAAGATCCGGGAGGATATCCTGAAAGGAAGATATAAAAAAGGCGATGAGCTGGTGGAGTGTACCATCGGAAAAGAACTGGGAGTCAGCAGGACTCCGGTAAGAGAGGCTGTCCGGCAGCTGGCTCTGGAGGGCCTGGTCCAGGTCATTCCCAATAAGGGAGCCTTTGTCACCGGCATTTCCGTAAGAGATGTGATGGATATGTACCAGATCAGAGCCCGGCTGGAAGGCCTGTGCGCTTCCATGGCTGCGGAACATGTTACCAAAGAACAGCTGGAAGGAATGGAAGAGGCCATTGTCCTTTCTGATTACCATGCGGGAAAAGGAAATTATGATCAGGTCTGCCAGCAGGACAGCAGATTCCATAAGCTTCTGTACGAGGCTTCCGGCAGCCGGATCCTTGTCCATACCCTGGGAGATTTTCATCAGTATCTCCAGAGAGTCCGTATGGCGTCAGTGCAGTACAGAATGAGGGTACGGCCCTCTAACAGCGAGCACAGAAAAATCCTGGAAGCAATCCGTCAGGGAGACTGCCAGGGGGCAGAGAAAGCAGCCTATGGCCA
>DXFG01000148.1 GCA_019114545.1 Candidatus Blautia pullistercoris
AGCAGAAAGTCCTCCGCTGACTGCAATAATATCTATTTTTGTGTTGATCAGGAGTCCATCTGACATATTGGTCACATCATACTTCATGACTTCCTGGTCAATCTGCTCTTTTTCTTTCTGGGTATCTGCCCGGTAATCCCCTGCCAGAAAACTGCTGCCTCTCCATTCTTCCCGGACCTGAGAGTCTGCCAGGATAAAAATTCCGGTATTTCCATGATTCGCCATCATTTCTACAAATCCATAGACGCAGTTTTCGTAAGCTGGCTCATAAGTTTTCCCATTAAGGGAAATGGTCTTTCCTGCCTTTAAAAGCTGGTTTCTCAATTCTTCTGTGACTTCATAATCGCTGACAATAGCATAGGTATCTTCCTCTACCTCTACAGGCTCCATACCGTACAGAGCAGCCAGACGATTATACTCAGATTCTTTCATAATAGTTTCCTGAATTTCATTCCCCTCAAGATTCACCGCCAGTCCTGAGATATCTACATCTAATCCAGTTCTGTCCAGAGTATCTTTTAAAGTGAGCTCAGGAGTGTTGTAAAAGCTGACTTCCACATATCCATCTTCTAAAAGAGACATGTCAAATCCCTTTTCTTTCAGCTTTGTACTGGCTTCTGCTCCGGAGATATCTGTAAAGTTCACATCCACAGGCGTCAGTTCCCGAAGCATTTTCTGAAAGCTGAAATTAATCCCCAGACCGCCTCCCAGAACACAAATGGTGAGAAACAGCATCAGACAGATAAGGGTCATAGAAAAAACCATAGTATTTACCTTGCTGTGGATCTGCCGAAGGATAAAAGCGTTCAGATCTCTAAGATAGTATTTCCTGCTTTTCTGAAAAATCTGCAGAAAAAAACCGGAAAGAGACCAGAAAAAAAGAAAAGTTCCCACACAGCCTGCCAGGATAATGATCAGGATACCGGAAGTTGTGATTTCCTCCGGGTGGCTTACCTGATAATACTGATAAGCCAGGTCTGCCACAGCCAGCAGAAATACCACCACACAGAGTATGGGATTTTTCATCCGTATCTTTTCATTTTTCCTTCCCGCTGCCAGAAGTTCCGACAATGTATACCTGGAAAGACTTATAACATGAAACACTGCTACGATCAGGAACATAATGCCAAAATATAAAATTGTTTTCCAGAATGCATCTCCGGAAAAAACAAACTGATAGCCGTCCATAACGCCGTTAAACATCCGGACTACCAGAAGAGACATAAACTGTGCTCCAAATATTCCTATAAGCAGTCCCACTGCCAAAGACAGCAGGCCTATGAGAAAAGTTTCTCCTAAAAGGATCCTGGAAATCTGCATCTTTCCCATTCCCAGGGTCATGTAAATGCCGAATTCTTTGTTCCGTCTCTTAATAAGAAAGTTATTGGCATAGACAATGAGAAAGCCCAGGATAAAAGAAACGAACACAGACACGCCTCCCAGCATCTGGATCATGAAATCTATGATCTCATAGATAGAATTTCCCATGACTGACATGGCCTGCTGGGAATCCAGGGAGTTAAAAATATAGAAGATAGCCACACCCAGGATTAAAGTAAGAAAGTAAACGGCATAATCTTTAAAACTTTTTTTCATATTTTTCAGAGAAAGCCTAAAGAACATCGTTCAGCTCACCTCCCAGCAAAGTGACCACCTCGATGATCCTGCCAAAGAACTCCTTCCGGGAATCCTCCCCTCTGTGAAGTTCATTAAACAGCTTTCCGTCTTTAATAAAAAGTATCCGGTCTGCATAACTGGCCGTAAATGCGTCATGGGTAACCATAAGGAGGGTGGCTCCCAGTTTCTGGTTCATATACTGAAAACTTTCCAGCAGCATCCTGGCAGATTTAGAATCCAGAGCTCCTGTAGGCTCATCTGCCAGCACCAGCTGGGGCTGGGTAATGATCGCCCTGGCACAGGCCACCCGCTGTTTCTGACCTCCTGACATTTCGTAGGGATATTTATGGAGGACTGAAGAAATATCCAGCTCCTTTGCAGTCTTTTCCACTTTTTCTGCGATTTTTTCCGGCTTTACCCGCTGGATGCTGAGAGCCAGTGCAATATTCTCATAGGCAGTGAGAGTATCCAGCAGATTAAACTCCTGAAAAATAAATCCCAGTTCTTCCCTGCGGAATCTGTTCAGATAGTTTCCTCTGAGCCGTGTAATGTCCATATCATTGACAATGATCTTTCCGCTGGTAACCCGGTCAATGGTGGAAATACAGTTCAGAAGGGTGGTCTTTCCAGAGCCAGAAGCTCCCATGATCCCCACAAACTCTCTCTCCTGCACTTCAAAACTGATCTTGTCCAGAGCCTTGGTCAAACTGCCTTTATTCCCATAATATTTCTCTACATTTGCAACCTCTAGTACTGTACGCATGATTCTGCTCCTTTCCTGTTGATACTTTTATCTTACAGGAAAGACTGATTTTCTCCCATGGATTTACCTTACACTTTCCTTTCATTTTTGTAACCTTTCTTCACTGGAAAATCTCTTCTGTCATACTTCCTAAGGGGAAACGGATAATGACCAGACAGCCTCTCCCCCTGGCCGAGACAATTTCTATCCTGTGGCCCATTTTCTCGCAGAGTTTTTTGCACAGATACAAGCCGATTCCTGTAGATTTTTTCCCTATTCTGCCATTTTCTCCAGTAAAACCTTTGTCCCAGACTCTGGGAAGATCTCCAGCCGAAATTCCTATTCCCGTATCCCTCAGATACAGTTTCACCTGTTCCCG
>DXFG01000012.1 GCA_019114545.1 Candidatus Blautia pullistercoris
CGGACCCACATATGATACAATATGAATCCTCTTATTGTTCGATTTATTCGCTCAGGTTGGCACCTTCCGCATAGCGGGGTTGCCGTGACTTCACAGTTCCTATGTAACTCCATCACTCTGAATAAGAGAAAAAATATCCTTTGTTCAATTTTCGAATAATACATTAACGCTTTTTTCTCTCTGCGTCAAGTAATATTTTTCACCCAACCCGAAGCTGGAACTTTTTGATTTCTTTCTCGCTGGAAACTTTTTCAATTTCTGCGCCAAGACTTCTCAGTTTTTCTTCAAACCGCTCGTATCCTCTCTGGATATACACAATATCATCTACGATAGTGATTCCTTCTGCCGCCAGACCTGCGATGACCAGAGCTGCTCCTGCCCGAAGGTCCGGTGCGCTGACCTGAGCACCTGTCAGCTTTTCTACGCCATTGACAATGGCTGTGTTTCCCTCAACTTTGATATCTGCGCCCATGCGCACCAGCTCTGCCGCATATTTAAAGCGATTCTCGAAAATACTTTCCGTAATAATGCTTGTCCCCTCTGCCAGGGTCAGCGCTACTGCAAACTGTGGCTGCATATCCGTAGGATATCCGGGATAAGGCATAGTCTTCACATTTGTCCGTTTCAGCCGCTTATTGGCAACTACCCGGACTGCATCGTCGAATTCTTCTACCTGACAACCGATTTCTTCCAGTTTTGCAGTGGTTGCTTCCAGATGCTTGGGAATGACATTTTTCACCATGATATCTCCCATGGTAGCAGCGGCGGCACACATAAAAGTACCCGCCTCGATCTGATCAGGAATAATGGAATAGCTGGTGCCATGAAGTTTTTCCACACCTCTGATACGGATCACATCAGTACCTGCCCCTTTGATATTGGCTCCCATGCTGTTCAGGAAATTGGCCACATCTACCACATGAGGCTCTTTGGCCGCATTTTCAATAGTGGTATAACCGTTTGCCATAGCTGCTGCCATCATGATATTAATGGTAGCGCCTACAGAAACCATGTCCAGGAAAATATGCTTTCCTCTCAGTTCTTCTGCCTTAGCCACTACAGCCCCGTGGATAATGTCTACAGAGGCCCCCAGGGCACGGAATCCTTTTAAATGCTGGTCAATAGGACGGCTGCCGATATTGCAGCCTCCGGGAAGAGGAACCTCCGCATTTTTATATTTCCCGAGAAGAGCTCCCAGGAGATAATAGGAAGCTCTGATCTTCTTTATATATTCGTACTCAACAGTAATATTTCCAATTGTAGATCCTACGATCCTTACTTCTGTAGGACTGATACGGTCCACCGTCGCACCGATCTCTCTGATAGCCTCCAGCAGGACATTAATATCCCGCACATCCGGCAGATTCTCAATATGCACAGCCTCGTCTGTCATGATCGCTGCCGCCAGGATAGCCAGAGCTGCGTTCTTCGCACCGCCTATCTCTACTTCTCCCACTAAAGGATTTCCGCCTTTGATAATATACTGTTCCATATACACACCTCTTATTTTGGCTTATGCCTGTCTATATTTAACTGCCTGTCCCAAAGACAGGCCCTTATACTCCATTTTCCCCTGTAATGCACTCCGGCCTGCCGGCCTTCCTGCTCATGTTTTACGGGTCCCGGTACAGTGCTCGACAAATCGCCAAATCAATTGCGCCGAATGTTTTTCCGAGTGTGCCAGTCAAAAAACGCAGACGTAGTGGGCTACGTCGAGGCTTTTTGACTTGTGCAATCGAAAAAACAGGCAAGTAATTGGTTTGAGCTATTTGCGAAGTACTGTACCAGTCCATGTTTTTTTCATGCAAGCATGAAACACATGGCTTTTGGACCCTTGGTATCATTTTATGACTTAACCATAATATTATAACAGATAAATGTTTTTGTAAACAAAAATTAAAATTTTACCCTTCTTCTTTTTACATGAATTTTATTTTAATTCTGTAATCATTTTAGGATTTCCAATATTTTCTGCAAAGTTCCTTCTGCGTCGGTTTTTTTCTCGTCAATTATATAATCTGCATATTTTTCGTAAAGGGGCACTCTTTCTTCGTAAAGATCCTTCAGCGTCTGTCCTTCTCTGAGGACCACGCCTCTTCCGATCAGGTTGCTGAGTCTTCTGTTCAGGATCGGATAATCCAGTTTCAGATACAGAATCGTCCCGATTTCTTTTAAATGCTCCATGGCCTCCCGGCAATATACCACGCTGCCTCCTGTGGCGATCACGGAATTTTCTGTGTCTATGGACTTATTCACACGATTTTCGATTTTCAGGAAGCCTTCCTGTCCTTCTTTCGCAATAATATCCTTCAAAAGTCTTTTTTCTTCTTTCTGGATCAACAGATCGGAATCCACGAAGGTATAGCCCAGGACTTTTGCAAGGATAACTCCTACTGTACTTTTCCCTGATCCCGGCATACCGATCAGTACAATATTCTTCTTCTGGTCTTTCATTTTTTCTGTTTCTTTTTTCTCCTTTTTTTAATGCTGTACCCGAAGGTCCCCAGCTTTTTGCCCAGTCCATAGTATTCTCCATGGGAGTATACAATAGGCCGGGCCATGGCAAGATCAAATTTTCCTTTTTCGTCCATGTACTCTTTATCCACATGAACCGCCAGAACATCTGCGGTAAATACCCTGTGGCTTCCGTAATCCTTTTCCTCCCGGACCCTGCATTCTATGGATACCGGAGACTCCTTGATCATAGGGGCCCCCACATGGGACGCCTGCTCCCTGGTCAGACCGGTTTCCAGAAACTTGTCCACATCTCTTCCTGATTTTACCCCGCAGTAGTCTGTAGCAAAAGCCAGTTTTTCTGTGGTAAGATTGATCACAAATTCTCCGGTCTCATGGAGCATCCGGTAAGTATAGCGTTCCGGTCTCACAGAAATAGAGACCATAGGAGGATTGGTGCATACAGTCCCGGCCCATGCCACTGTAATAATATTGTCATGGCCTTCCTCATCTGCCGCCGTTACCATGACTACCGGCAGAGGATACAGCATATTGCCCGGTTTCCATTCTATTTTACTCATATCTGTCCTATCTCCTTATCTCAGCTGTTGTTCTGCTGAAGGGTTCCGATAAAGGCAGGAATCAACTGTTTCTTCCTGGAAACCACTCCCGGAAGCATATAGCCTCCGTTTTTCTCCTTGACTTCAAAGGATTCTTCTACCAGCCTTCCACTGCCGTCCCCGTAGCAGAGGATTTCGGAAGATTCCTCCAGAATATTGGTAAGCATAAAAAATACCATAGAAACTCCGTTCTTTCCACATTCATGCTTCATAACCGGCAGAATCCTCTTCTTCAGGTCCTTCAGCTCTTCTGCGCTCATGGAACTGATCTGTCCCACGCCAAAGTTCACCTTATCTGAAGTAAACCGCTTGAAGTCCTGATAGAAGATAACCTCAATGGTCTTTCCTTTCAGGTTGCTGCCTGCGGTAAACATTTCTTTTGCAAACTCTTCTATATTAATCCCCGCAATAAGGGCCAGGGCTCCTGCCGCCATCTTATCGGAAGAAGTGCAGGTAGGTGAACGGAACATAAGGGTATCAGAAATAATGGCAGCACACAGCAGTCCTGCAATCTGGGGGCTGATCTCCAGAGATTTTTCCACATACATCTGGTAGAGGATCGTTGCCGTACACCCTACCGGCTGATTCCGGAACATAATCGGCTGCAGGGTCTCCAGGGACCCCAGTCTGTGATGATCGATGATCTCCAGAATTTCCGCAGAATCAATATTATCCACTGCCTGGGTTTTCTCATTATGGTCTACTAAAATCAGCTGTTTTTTCTTCATCCCCAGAAGATTTCTTCTGGATACTGTCCCGATATATTTTCCATGCTTATTTACCACAGGGAAAGCTCTGTGGCGGTTTTTTACCATGATATCTTTAATGTTATCTGTATAATCATCGGTCTGGAAGGTGATCAGATTATCCTTCTTCATGATATGCTTCACCGGAATACTCTGATTGATCAGTCTTGCCACGCTGAACGTATCCAGGGCAGACTGAATGATCACACACTGATTTTTCTCCGCCGCATCTTTAATATCCTGTTCAACTTCTGTGTGGTTGCAAACGATAATACAGCTTACATTCTGCTCTATGGCACAGAGATGATCCTCATGCCGGTCTCCCAGGATGACAAGATCATCTTCCTCCAGAAATTCTCCCATTTTATCCGGGTGAGCGGCTCCGATAACCACCTTGCCTTTCACAAAATATCCATGGGGATTTCCGGTAACTACCTTACCTTCTACAGTATTTGCAATACTTCTGTACTGTGTTTTTGCATTTGACAGAAAATAATTATCATGGGCATCCATATAGGACTTGGCAATATCCCCTGTTGTGATCAGCCCTTCCAGCTTCCCATCTTCCTTGGTAATGGGCAGGGTAACTGCGCTGGTCTGCTTCATGATCGCCCATGCATCTTTAATGGAAATACTATGCTCCACCCCCGGCGTCTCCCGGATCTCCATATCCTTCACCTGTGTACCCACATCCGAAAGATACCCCGGCGCCTCCACGCCAAACCGCTTCAGCACATACTCCGTCTCCTCATTGATCTGTCCGGCTCTCTTCGCCGCATATTTATTTCCCTTATTCAATCGGTTCTTAAGATCCGCATAAGCAATCGCAGAACAAATAGAATCCGTATCCGGATTCTTATGACCGATAATATAAATTTTCCTCTGCTTCGCCATTCCATTTTTCCTTTCTCAAAGGTCATTTTCACTTCTTTTTTTATACTATCACACTTCTAATTTCCTGGCAATTATGATATGATACTAGGGGCGAAAGCTCAGATATTTCATGCTTGCATGAATATATCTGAATTTGAGCCCCGTTAAAACATGAGCATGTAGCTCGATAGAGCGGAATGCGAATGTTTTCCTGAATTGTGGGAGCCCAAAGGGCGGAACAATTCAGGGAGTATCATTAAACTTGAGGGCGAGACCCGCCTAAAACATGAGCATGGAGCCCGACAGGGCGAAATGCGAATGTTTTCTGAATTGCGGGAGCTCGCAGAGCGGAGCAATTCAGGGGGATAGCATTTCCCCTGAAAGCTCAGATATTTCATGCTTGCATGAATATATCTGAATTTGAGCCCCGTTAAAACATGAGCATGGAGCCCGACAGGGCGGAATACGAATGTTTTCTGAATTGCGGGAGCTCGCAGAGCGGAGCAATTCAGGGGGATAGCATTTCCCCATCTTAAACTGCATTTAAAGGAGGAGCGAATTATGTCAGAAGAAACAAAGAAACCGGAAACCATGGAAGATTACATGAATGAGATCAACGCATCCTTTTCTAATTTCCGGGACGACGATATGCTGATCTGGGACAAGCTGACCCAGATGAAAGAGGATAAAGAAGCTTTTGAAGTTACTGTGGAAGGTATTGTAAAGGGCGGTGTAATCGCCTATGTGGAAGGCATCCGCGCCTTTATTCCTGTGTCTCAGCTTGCCCTTCACTATGTGGAGAATCCTGAAGATTACTTAAAGAAAACCCTTACCGTCAGAGTGATCGAAGTGGATGAGCAGGAAAACCGTCTGGTGCTCTCTGCCAGAGAAGTTCTGAGAGAAAAAGCGCAGGAAGAAAAGCTGGAAAAAATCCAGGACATCAAGGTTGGAAGTATTGTGGAAGGAACGGTAGAGTCCCTTCAGACCTATGGCGCTTTTATTGACCTGGGAGATCATATTTCCGGTCTGGTGCATGTTTCCCAGATTTCCGAAAAAAGGATCAAATCTCCAAAAGCTGTGCTCTCTGTGGGAGACCATGTGAAAGCAAAAGTTATCAAAAATGAAGATGGAAAGATCAGCCTGAGCATAAAGGCTCTTGCCCAGCCTCAGGAAGAAAAGGACGAGGAACCGGATTTTGAAATTCCAAAGAGTGAAGAGATCTCCACATCCTTAGGTTCTCTTCTGAAAAATCTGAAGATCAACAGTTAATAGGAGAACACAGGTGAAGAAAATATTAAACCGGATTTTTATTGAAGGCTTAAGCGGAATGGCCTACGGGCTTTTTGCCACATTGATCATCGGCACCATCATCCAGCAGATTGGAAATCTGATAGGAGGGCCCTGGGGCACTTTGCTCTATCAGTTCGGAAAGTTCGCCGCAGGGATGACCGGAGCCGGGATCGGCGCCGGTGTTGCCTGCCGTTTCAAAGAAAGCTCCCTGGTAGTGCTTTCCTCTATTACTGCCGGTATGGTAGGCGCCTATGCGGGAAACATTTCCGCCGGTACCGTCTTTACCGAAGAAGGCGCTCTGCTTCTTTCTGGTCCTGGCGAACCTCTGGGTGCCTTTATCGCCTCCTATGTGGCCATAGAGCTTTCCAGACTCATTGCCGGAAAAACCAAACTGGATATTATCCTGGCCCCTATGGCGGGCATTCTGGGCGGCTCTGTTGTAGGAATCTTAGTGGGGCCCCCCATCAGCCGGCTGATGAGCCAGCTTGGCGCTATGATCAACTGGGGAACCGAGCAGCAGCCTTTCCTTATGGGAATCGTAGTATCTGTACTCATGGGCATGATCCTGACTCTGCCTATCAGTTCTGCTGCTTTAGGGGTGATCCTGAATCTCTCCGGTCTGGCTGCCGGAGCTGCTACCATTGGCTGCTGCTGCAATATGGTAGGCTTTGCTGTAGCAAGCTATAAGGAAAACGGTATATCCGGGCTTCTGGCCCAGGGAATCGGAACTTCTATGCTCCAGGTGCCCAATATCATGCGTCATCCCCTGATCTGGCTTCCTGCAATTATTTCCAGTGCTATTCTGGGTCCTGTAGGAACTGTACTGGCCGGTATGACCAACAATGCTACCGGTTCCGGAATGGGCACCGCCGGTTTTGTGGGACAGATCATGACCTGGCAGACCATGACTGCTACAGAAGATCCGGTGATAGTATTGATAAAGATTCTCCTTCTTCATTTTGTCCTGCCCGGTATCCTTTCCCTGGTGATTGCAGAGAATATGCGTAAGCTGGGGCTGATCAAGGATGGTCATATGAAGCTGGATATGTAGAGATCCGTTTAACTGCGGTGCTTCCTGCCCGGTCATAGAAGTGGAGAAAAGATGTTAAACTTTTGACTAATTGCCGCTTTTTTGCTATACTGTAAAAAAGCGGCAATTTTTGCGCGATATGCCCGGCAAACGACTGCCATGCTTGCACGAGCAGATATCTTCGCTCCGCTACGGTCCGTGCTAAATGCGCGCCACTGGCACGCAGCACCATTTGCCGGGCAAGCGCAAAAACATATCTTCATAAAGGAGGTGAATTATGCTTGGAAAACTCTCCAAATCTGAACTTTTACGAGGATGTAGACAGCTGGGAAACTCTTATGTTCCTTTACAATGCCGCATTAAAGGAAATCAATACCAAAATTGAAATACTCAATGATGAGTTTCAGCATGTACACCACTACACCCCCATAGAACATATCAAGTCCAGGATCAAGACCCCGGAAAGCATTGTAAAAAAGCTGAAGAGAAATGGCTACGAAGTCAATGTCCAAAACATGGTAAAGCATGTTCGGGACATTGCCGGCGTCCGCATTATCTGCTCCTTTACTTCTGATATTTACCTTATTGCAGATATGCTCACCAAGCAGGGGGATCTGAAGATCATATCCCTCAAAGATTATATCAAGCATCCGAAAGACAGCGGCTACCAGAGCTATCATATGCTGGTATCTGTTCCCATATATCTTTCCGGAGGGTTTGTAGATACCAAGGTAGAAATCCAGATACGGACAGTAGCACAGGATTTCTGGGCCAGCCTGGAACATAAAATCTATTACAAATTTGAGGGCAATGCGCCTGATTACATCAGCCGTGAGCTCCAGGAATGTTCCAAGATCGTGGAAAAACTGGATGCCCGAATGCTCTCTTTAAATAAGACGATTCAGGAATTCAGCGCAAAAAGGGCAGGAGAAAGCCTTCCTTCTGAAGCGTAATATAAAAACCTGTACTCCACGGCAATGATCTTTCATGCCATCAGAGTACAGGTTTTATTCATCAACCTATCAATACTTCTTTCCCCCTGAACGCAAATCCGTATTTCCTGATATGCTCCTGGGGGATTCCCCTGGATTCCAGATCAGCGGCATACTGTTTTTCTTCAATCTGTCTGTGCGCAGCCTTCACCGTATCCTCCAGACTATTTTCCTTTCTGCCGTTAAAAACTTTAAACTCCAGGATCACTGCATCATCTTCCTTTGTCCGTTTGGGTTCCAGGACTACATCATAGCGACCTGTAGATGGCAATCTACAGGGGTCCAGTAAGTTCGGAATTTGCCCGTGTCCAGGAAGTTTAGGATTGACCAGGGATTGTAAATGTCTCTTCTACTGCCGAAAATAAAGCCATCATACCATTTCCTGACCTCCTCCTTATCCTCTTCAAGTCCGCATTCCTCCAGTGCCGCAAAAACCTCTTCCTCTGTAAATCCAAAAGAATCCGCATACTCCCGCCAGTTCTTCCCAATATCCGTCCACATAAGCTTCCTGCATAGGCGTATCATATTCATCCAGCAGAATAATCACTTTCTTTCCGTAATAACGGTACAGATAATCCGACAACTGGTACAAAGCCATGGGAAAGTCCTTCTCCCCCATATTCGAAGCCATTCCTCTGAAATATTCTTTTTCCATATCAGACAAAAGATCTCCCTCTAGGAGAAAAGATCTCTTTTCATATTCCTTCATCAGGATCTGCCGTAAACGGTAGCTGGCAGTATCAAAATCTTTTTCCTTCACATTGGCAAAAGACAGGCTGATCACCGGATAGGTTCCCTGAAGCCTGCGATATTCCTCATGCTCCCAGATGGAAAGCCCCTGGAACAGCTTCTCCTGCCCTGAATACTCCACAGAAAAAAACTGCTCCACCATACTCATATTCAATGTTTTTCCAAAACGTCTGGGTCTGGTGATCAGAGTTACACTATCGCCGCTGTCCCACCACTCTCGGATAAAAGGCGGAGAATCCCTCCTTGTGATTATAACGAAAGTTGCTGCTAAGATATCTTGCCCAGGCAGCCAGACCAGCGCCATGCATAAACTCGCCTTTTGCTACAAGCCCGTTAAATTCTTCCAGGGGCATCTCTTTCAGACGGATAACTTCTCCTGGTTCTCTGTCTATATCCCCCATTTCTCCGCATTCCGCCATAAAAAGCCAGATTTTTTCATTTGTTGAACCGAAAGAAGGGTAGAAGGCCCCCAGAGGGCACAGCTTTTTTACTGTATATCCTGTCTCTTCTCCCAGTTCCCGTACTGCCGCTTCTTCCGGCGTCTCTCCCGGATCGATAAAGCCGCCCGGAAGCTCCCACTGCCAGGAACGGACCGGATAGCGATACTGTCTCTGCAGCAGAATTTTGCCTTCCCGAATAGGCAGGATACTGACTCCTTCCCGGATTTCCAGATAGTCATAAGGCTGTCTGTGTCCATTTACCCTTACCTGGTCCTGAACAATAGTAAATCGTCCGGTCTTTGTTTTTACAGACTCAAGTGTCTCAAAAGGATTTTTTTCCATAGTCTTTTCCATCGTACCATCCTCTCTGAATGTCAAAAAGTGAGGCCTTTTGCTCTTCCATATCTCCGATTTCTTACACCAGCCCCGCCGCGCCGATCATTCCTGCTTCCCTTCCCAGTATAGCCTCTTCGATTTCAGGTACGTCACCTTTGTCTCTGCCAAAGCACTCTTCCTCCACGATTCTGCGAAGAGGTGAAAGAAGGGCCTCTCCCTGTTTAGGAATATCGCCTCCAAGAAGGACAAGCTGAGGCCGGAAGATGTTCACAATATTTACGATACCCAGGCCAAGTCTGCGGATGTAAGTATCCACAACTTTTTTCATTTCAGGGTCTCCCTGCTCTGCCAGGGCAAAAATTTCCTCCTGGTCCATCTCTTTTCCAGCGGCGCGATAGGCCTCTCTTTTTAAAGCAGTTATAGAAACATATGCCTCCAGACAGCCCCGCCGTCCACATGTACAGGGTTCTCCGTTTTCCACAATAACCATATGGCCCAATTCACTGCCGCCCATGCCTCTGCCTTCATAAATTTCGCCGTCCAGGATAATGCCCCCTCCTACGCCTGTTCCAAGAGTGAGCATAACCACATCGCTGCATTCTTTCCCTGCTCCTGCTACAGCTTCCCCAAGAGCCGCACAGTCTGCATTATTGGCAATCTCCACCGGAATGGGCAGGTATTTTCCAATCTCATCTGCCAGGCGAACCTCCTCCCAGCGGATATTGTTGGAATAGCGGACAACACCGGCTTTCCTGTCCACAGTTCCAGGCACGCCGATTCCTGCTCCTACACACTGGTCCATAGGAATTCCATTCTTCTCCAAAAGTTCAAGAGCCCTTTCTCCCACTTTTTGGATTACTTCCTTAACCGGCTTTTCTGCCTCCGTAGGAATGCAAACAGCATCAATCAGTTTCTGATGAACATCTACAAGACCGATTTTTGTATCTGTCCCTCCAATATCAATACCAATCCGGACAGGCGCCGCTTCTCACGGATTGTAGTGATCAGAGCGTCACAGCTTCCCTCTATTACATAAGTTCCGCTTCCTGCCGGAAGGAAGAGGCTGTCACCTTTTTTATAGGTTACCTCATCTCCGCAGGAAACGGTTCCCTCTCCATCCAGAATCAGGATGCTCACAAAGGATTCCTCCGATACATAGCCTTCCATTCTGCGCATCATCTGTCCGTCCAGGTTCAGCT
>DXFG01000013.1 GCA_019114545.1 Candidatus Blautia pullistercoris
ATTTTTTTCTTCATTCTCGTTCCTCCTTTTTCTTTTTGATAATATAACTGTATCACTTATCATATTGACGAAACAGGTGTGTTTTTTACTTAAAAAGTTAAATATTTTGACCATTCTATATCTGTTTTTTCTTTTTATTATTAACTTTTGCACAATATAAGTGCAAAAAAACGCCGCAACAAGACATTTTCCAGCCTATTGCGACAGTTTTTCCTAAAGTTCCGCTCTGCAGATCCCCAACCGGCTTTGCTTTCGTGCTGCAACCCTGATTCCCGCTTTTGTATTCCACTGCTTAATCACTCCCACTTCATGCGGGTTTAACACAATGTCCCCGATCAATATCTCACTTCCCTCAATGCATTCTCCCTTATATTCATCAATGGGTTTTCCGTAAATTCTCTCCTTTGGCATAAAACGATATCCGTAAATACGGCCTCTTGTCAAAAGCTCATCTAAAAATTCGGGAGCCAACTGTTCGTGAAGTTCTTCCGGCACATATCTCAAAGCATTTGCTACTGCAAGTTTAATCTCTCTTTTATTCAGTGTCAGTTCTCTTTTCGGTGCTCTTCTTACGCCCTCTTTGAAAGTAGGGTACTCCGGAAGCACCGGATCCAGCTTAATTACCATTGCTTTTCCGATTTCCGCATTGTTCATTTTTCATCGTCTCCTTTACTTTTTTTACGATTTTACCATTTATACAGTCTAAAAAACGTCTATTTCTTGGTGATTTTTCAAAAAACCCACAACTTCTTTGGTGATTTTTACTTATTACTCTTTCTTCAATCTACTGTGATAAAGTGATTTTACACAAATTGGCGTTTTATTGTCTCCTCCTCAGATAAAAGAACGCAAAAATACCGCCATATTTTCACAGCGGTATTTTTGCGTTCTTTATCTTTAGATTTTCGCAGAAAGCTCTTCCCCCTGGAAATTCAGTCCAAATCCATAGTCGTAACAATTTCCTGTTTCGTCTTTATAGACTTCCAGATCAAAAGCCACGTCCTCCTGATGTCTTTCCACCGTCTCCATATCTTTGGGAAGCTGTACCGGAAGTCTCCCTTTCGGGACAGCCCCGCCGGAGATCATATCCAGCACAGCTTTCGTGCTGACGCCAAATTCAGCCAGAATGGCATCTGCATACGGTTCAAATTCTCTGCATACCACGGGATTATGCATGGTCACGCAGACGATCACCGGTTTTTCACCCATGGTTTTTTTCGTATTTATCACCAGGTCCAGGTCTTCTTCATTGGCCGTATGTCCTGTCTTTCCCCTGTAAGAACGATTCCTGTCATTTTCCCACCAGTTACTTCCTGCAATACTTGTCTCCCTGGCAGTTTCCGCCTTATAAGGACGATACTGGAGACTGATAGGAACATAGGCGTCCTTTTCATATCCTCCGTCAGTCAGCGGACTTTCTATAAAGACTACTGCCGCATCTGCTTCCCTGGGGCTGTCTTCCCAGATAAAATATTCTTCCAGAAGCCCGACTCTTCCATCCGTCTGCGCATAGCCTCCTCCCCATACAGCTGGCAGCCCATATCATAGGCTTCCATAACCGGCTTCTTATCCTGATTGCCGCCGAACTGGTCTACTCCGTTCATGATGATACGTAAGTGTCTCTGAGCCACAGTCAGATTTTCTGTTCCATAGCATCGGCTTCCAAAATCATCCAGATCCGCGCCTGGGTCTGCAGTAATATCCCAGTCTGTGCAGACTACTCCGTCATAACCATACTTTCCTCTTAAGAGGTCCTTGATCATATATTCACTGTAGGAATTTCCCACGTTCTCATGATTTTTCTTATCCTGCTCCCAGGATACAGTATAATAAGGCATTACAGAGGCTGCTTTCTTTGTAGGTCCCTCCAGGCAGAAAGCTCCTTCTGTGAAAGGCTTCAGATGTTCCTCAAATTTTCCTCCCGGATAGACCGCAAACTGTCCGAATGCATAATGGGCGTCTCT
Source organism: Candidatus Blautia pullistercoris (assembly GCA_019114545.1). Taxonomy (GTDB): domain Bacteria; phylum Bacillota; class Clostridia; order Lachnospirales; family Lachnospiraceae; genus Blautia; species Blautia pullistercoris. The sequence goes on from DXFG01000013.1 coordinate 1,965, forward strand.
GCCGCCTTCTCCGGTCCCTCCTCCCGGCCAGTGTTTTACCATAGCGTTGACGCTGTGTTTTCCCCAGCCGTCTTCTGCATCTTCTGTAGTCTGAAGGCCGTCGCAGTATGCTCTTGTCATCTTTACTGTCCTCTCCCAATCCAGCCCCAGGGTATCCTGGAGCCGCATCCACCTGGGATCTGTGGCCAGATCGATCTGAGATCCCAAGGCCGTGGTGATCCCCAGGGCCCGGTATTCTCTGGAAACGATTTCAGCAAATTTCTTCACTCTTTCCGGATCAAAAAGGGCTGCCATCCCGATTCCTTCAGGCCATTTGGAAACTTCTCCTGCTCCGCTTTTATACTCTGCCTCACTGTCTGCTGCGCCATGACGGGGGTCTGACGAAAAATTCACCGGGATTCCAAAAGGCAGGGCCTCTGTATAGGACTGAACAGAGTTCTGCCAGCGTACAGCTGTCCTGGTATCCTGATAGGCGCTGACCAGTACATGACGGATATGGTCCTGGGACAGAAACTCCTACTGCTGGTCACTCATCTCCCAGGGCTCACAGCCGCTGTCTGGAAAATCTTTTCCCTTATATTTTCCAGGGAAAGGACTGTCCGGCATTCCTGGAACCATCTGATGAGGAGAATAAAGCATCAGGCCGGCAATCATCTCCACCGGAAGTCTGGCAGCCAGGTCTTTTGCCCGTTCTTCATATCCCAGTCTCCAGTCTTCATATGGAAGAAGCTCCCCTGTTCCAGCCAGATCTTTAAAGACGCATCCGTCCTGGATGATCACTCTGTCTTTAGAGGTGCCGATTTCAGGTCCGTTTTCATTTTGGTACAACACATACCCCTTTTTCACCTTTTTGCTGAACATAAAAACCTCCTTGATAACATATGTTTCGTTTATAACTACCATGTTACCAAGGAGGTTCTGATACGTCAACAGCAGCAGTAGACTTTTGTCTCGTATCCTTTTAGCACTGCCTGCCCCTGAACCTTATCTCCTGTATCCAGGTCTGTCACCGGCACCTTCAGCACAGCCTTCTGTTCTTCTGGAGAGTAATTTAAAATGATGATATATTGCTTTCCATCCTTTTCTCTTACACAGAGTTCGCACATTTCCGGCAGTTCCACCATCTCTTTAAAAGCTGAAAGAACTCCCCCATAGGCCAGAAAATCTTTTATATTTTCTCTTGTAAAGGTTCCTCCAAAATGCAGGACTTTTCCTTTTCCTGTATGATTCTCGATCAGCGCAGGACGGCCCTGATAATAATTAGAAGAATAGGAAGCCAGTACTTTGGCTCCAGGGCCTGCTGCAAGAATATCGTTAAAGATTCCTGTCTCTACCTGTTTACCCTCCCATTCCATAGAAACCTGGTCATCTGCCGGACCTAGAAAGGTAAATTCTTCTACTGTAGTTCCTGTGATATCTTTCAGAAGTCCCGGCATCACATCCATGACGCACTTCCCTGTCTCGTCCTTTAATCCGGTGCGGGCTCCCAGGATCAGGCAGCCGCCTTCTTCTGCATAGCGTCTGAGAAGCTCTGCCTTTTTCTCTGACAGGATCATAGGATGCGGATAAATAAGTACCGGATATTTCAGCAGTTCTTCCACTTCTGTGGAATCCAGAAGGTACACATAATCCATAGGCGTATGGCTTAACTGAGCCCCTATAAAAATTTCTTCCTCACTGGTCCAGGCCAGCCTCTGGTGCCATTTATCCACCTGGGCGTCCCATACATTACTGTAATCCCGTATCACTCCAAAGGCAGCCTTGTACTGGGCCCCGGTGATCTCTTTCATTTTTTCTACTCTCTGATGGATTTTCTTCACTTCCGCCAGTTTCCGGTTGTCCCTGTTATCATAGTCCAGGATACCATGCCAGTAGATCTCTGTTCCCATAGTACAGGTCCGCCACCTAAAGAAGCTTACATAGTCTGCGCCGTGGCCGATACTCTGCATAGCCCAAAGCATCATCTGTCCCGGTTTGGGAGCCGGAGCTTCCATGCGGGTATTCCATCCGTTGGCACCTGACTGCTGCTCCATAATACCAAAGTGAGGGCAGATAGAACGGACTTCTGTCAGCTTGTCACTCCAGCGTCTGTCATTCAGATTTTTGGAATGCTTTGGATCTTCGCAGAGACAGTAGGCGAAGTTTGGATAGGAATCATAAGTATAAACATCCAGGGCTTCGTCTGTCATAGCATGATTGTCCAGATTCTGGAACATACCATTGGTCGTAATAAAGTCTCCCGGCTTGATATATTTTCTTAAAATATCACTTTGCATCTTGCAGAAACTAATAGCGCTGTCTGATACAAACCGGATATAATCCAGGGTCTCATGGGGATTCGTGGAATTATGTATGGTAGTTCTGGGAACATACACCTGTTCCCACTGGGTATACTCCTGATTCCAGAACACTGCGCCCCAGGCCTTGTTCAGTTCTTCCAGAGTTCCGTATTTCTTCTTCAGAAATTCCCGGAATGCCAGAGTGTCGCTCTCAGAATAAAACTCCGCTACCTCACAGTTGATCTCATTGTCGATCTGCCAGCCCACTACATTTTTATGTGGAGCATAGTGTTCTCCGAATTTTTCCACGATTTTGGCACTGAGCTCCCGGTACACTTTGGAATTATAATTGTAATGCCGGCGCATACCGTGACGGTATTTTACCCCATCCATGCGGCAGTTTAAAACTTCCGGATACTTATCTGTCAGCCAGGCAGGCGGTGTGGCCGTAGGCGTTCCGAAAATCACCTTCATCTCTGTCTGAGCTACCACCTCCAGGAAATCGTCAAAAAATGCAAAGGTAAACTCCCCTTCTCTGGGTTCCACTTTGCTCCATGCAAACTCTCCAATACGAATTGTGTGGATACCATTTGCCAGCATCCTGTCCAGATCTTCCTTCCACAGGTTTCTGTCCCAGTGCTCCGGATAATAGCAGGTCCCCAGGGACAGTTCTTTCCATTGATGGTTTTGTGCTTTTCTCATAATACCTCCGTTTTTGTTTCCTTTTTCCATTCCTGCAGAGGAATGGAAAACTGGATTTTTGTTCCTTTGTTCTTTTCACTTTTTATATTCAGACGGCTTTCCTCACCATAACAGAGGATCAGCCTTCTGTACACATTTTTAATTCCGATAGATTTCCCTGTGTCACCCTCTTCACACTTCTGATACAGAGTCCCTATCTCTTTCTCTGACATTCCTTCTCCGTCGTCTTCGATACAAAAATAAAGTCTGTTGCTTTCTCTTTTTATCCGGATTAGAAGGCTTCCCTTTCCGATCTTCGGTTCCAGTCCATGGATGATCGCATTTTCAATCAACGGCTGAAGGATAAAATTGGGAACCTGATATTTATCAGCCTCTTTTTCCACCTGATAAATAACCGTTATTTTATCGCCGAATCTCTGCTCCTGAATAAAAAGATAATCTCTGACTGTAGACATTTCCTCCTTAAGAGGAATAAAGCTTTCTTTTTTTATGGTCGCACGCAGAAGCTCCGCTAAGGCAATGGTCATCTCAGACACATCCATGTTCCCTTCTCCTAATGCTTTCCAGCTTATCGTATCCAGTGCATTATATAAAAAATGAGGATTAATCTGCATCTGAAGGAATTCCAGTTCCGCCTGTTTCTGAGCCAGCTCCATTTTATACACTTTCTCAATCAGAGTCTCAATATTTTCTGCCATTTTATTATATTCCGTACCGATCATCCCAATCTCATCCTGAGTAACCACTCGAACTCTCGGGTACCGATTTTCCTTTCCGAGAGTCTTCATACTCTCCAGCAGCTCTCTCGTAGGTTTTGCGATCCTTAGTGTTGCGATCCAAACGAAAAGAATACTGATACCCAGCATTGCAAGAACAACCATAGCCACAGCGACAATCTGTCTGTTCAGATTTCCATAGAATTCTTTTACCGAAACTGCCTGTACCAGAGTCCACTGGTTAGGCATTTCATTCCCCACATAATAGAAAGCCTGGGTACTGTCCAGCATATCATATACCGCTACGTCTTTTTCTCTCAGGGTCTGGATCTCCATGGGGAATTTCGTTCCCTGATAGGGACAGTTGTTCGTAGACATGATTCTTCCTTCTTCATTTACTATATAGGAAGCTGCAGAATATTCCGTTGA
>DXFG01000149.1 GCA_019114545.1 Candidatus Blautia pullistercoris
TCTGCCGCCTCCAAGCTGATAGAAATTGCCAGGTCTTTCGGATTATGAAACTGTTTCCAGTTCCGTTCATCCCGAAATTTGAATACTTCGTTAATTGTTTTCCTGTTTCATGATTTTTGTCCCCTTTCCCGATTACTCTGTATCTACTTACTGGATGAATTTTGATTCATAATCCAAGGTAACAGACTGATTAAATTTTAACATAATAGCAGTCATCTATCTATATAAATAAACTATCTATATCAATGATCATTCTAACACCTGATACCCCAGAACTCCCACGTTTCCGTATCGATCACCGGAAATTCCCGAGGCCCAATAGGCCTGCCGTCTCTGTATGTAGAAAACACATCACAGGATATCACATTCCTCTTTCTGTATATCGCCTCTACCGGAGTATGGCCCACTACCTGGAGGAGCTTACGGGGTTTGTACATTTTCCCCTTTGAATGCTGAGGTCTGAACCATATGGGCGACATGTCATTCCACATCAGATCGTGATGAAACCCGTTGATCTTCTGGATTGCTTTATCCTCATCTTTATACTCGGAAGGACTTACCAGGCTTTTCACAAAATAATCCAGCACGCCGCCATGGCAGAACAATACATTGTCGATTTTCTGAATGTATTTTATTTCATTTCCTTCCGGCAGAGCCTTGTGAAGCTCCAGCAGTTTTTCCTGTACTGTCCGGGCCGCTGCGGCGCTGTATCCGCTCTCTCTTTCATTCCACATATAACACAGATCATGATTTCCATATGCCCAGAGAGTGTCCGGATACTTTTTGGCAAACTCTATAGCTGCATCATAGGTCTGTACATACAGTCCGATATCATATTCCCGGTTCCAGTCATCCGGTATATCCATGAGACATACCGCCCGATCAGCTTCCCCTTTTTCCATAAGTTCTGAAGCCTGATGAAAAAGATATGGTTTTAAATGAACGTCTGGTATGACAAGTACTCTCATTGTCAAGCACCTCCCCTTAAACAAATTTAAATAATAATCCCCCAAGATCTCTGTCTCCACAATCAATAACCATGGGCCTTCCAGAGATCCTGAGGGATTCCTTATCTTTTCAATATTCCTTTTAATCAGAAACCATATACTCTCTCATATTCCTTTAGAACAGGAACACCGCCACTCCATAAGCCGGCAGGGGATATGCGAAGGAATACGGTCTTCCGTCACACTCTTTCTTTACTGCCTTATAGACAAGCTGCTCTTTGTGTTCATGCCCCCCAAACTCCGGCTCCCGGCTGTTCAGGATCAGCTTATACTGTTTCCGTTTTGGTACGCCTACCCGGTAGTCGTCTCTGGCCACAGGGGTATAGTTGATCACAAAGAGAAGATTGTTTCTTCCCGTAGGGGACAGACGGATAAAGCTGTAAATGCTTCTTGTGGCGTCGTCGGCGTTGATCCATTCAAAGCCCTGGGGGTTGGCATCGTTGGCATACAGGGCAGGATATTTTTTATACAGGGCAAAAAGCTGTTTCACATAGTTCTGGAGCTGCTGATGGCTCTGTTCTCCCAGGAGATACCAGTCCAGCTCTCTCTCCTCACTCCACTCCTGATACTGGCCGAAATCCTGTCCCATGAACAGCAGTTTTTTGCCGGGATGTCCGATCATATAGGAATAGCCTGCCTTCAGGTTTTCAAACTTGTCCTGGCCAAGGCCGGGCATCTTGTTGATCATAGAACACTTCAGATGGACAACCTCATCATGAGAAAGAACCAGGATAAAGTTCTCACTATAGGCATAAGTGATGGAGAAAGTCATCTTATTATGGTTATATTTTCTGAAATAGGGATCCAGTTTCATGTATTCAAGAAAGTCATGCATCCAGCCCATATTCCATTTCAGGCTGAATCCCAGGCCGCCATCCTTGGGATCTCCGGTAACCAGAGGCCAGGCTGTGGATTCTTCAGCGATCATTACAGCGCCTTTGTTCTTTCCAAGAACTACAGAGTTTAAGTGCCGGAAAAACTCAATGGCTTCCAGATTTTTATTTTCTCCGTATTTATTCGGCACCCACTGTCCCTGCTGCCGGCCATAATCCAGATACAGCATAGAAGCCACTGCATCGACTCTTAAGCCATCAACATGATATTCCTGGATCCAGAACAGAGCGTTGGCGATAAGGAAATTTTTCACCTCGTTTTTGCCATAGTCGAAAACTTTGGTACCCCAGTCCGGATGTTCTCCCTTTCTCGGGTCTGCGTACTCGTAAGTAGGCGTTCCGTCAAAATCTGCCAGTCCGTGGGCGTCTCTTGGAAAATGGGCAGGAACCCAATCCAGGATGACACCAATCTTATTCCGGTGCATATAGTTGACAAAATAACGAAAATCCTCCGGCGTTCCATAGCGGGAAGTGGGCGCATAGTAACCCGTCACCTGATAGCCCCAGGAACCGTCAAAGGGATGTTCTGCAATCCCCATCAGTTCTACATGGGTATAACCCATTTCCTTGACATAGTCCGCAAGAGCATGGGCCAGCTCCCGATAATTATAGAATCCTTTATCCTCTTCATCCTTCCGGGGATGTTTTTTCCAGGAGCCGGGATGGACTTCGTAAATAGCCATAGCGTCTTTTTTCGCATCAAACTCCTGCCGTTTCTTCATCCATGTGGCATCCGTCCATTTGTAATTGGTAATATCCACTACTTTGGACGCCGTACCGGGGCGAAGTTCCGAACAATTGGCGTAGGGATCTGCTTTATAAAGCTTTTCTCCTTTATAGGTGGTAATACAGAATTTATACAGATCCCCTACTCTCACTTTCGGAATAAAGAGCTGATAGATTCCCATGTCATTGTCACAATTCATCACATTTGCTTCCGGATCCCAGTCGTTAAAGTTTCCCACTACAGAAACTTCCTTTGCATGAGGAGCCCACACTGCAAAGAAAACTCCTTCTTTTTTTCTCTGGGTTCCGGGATGAGCTCCCAGAAGCTTATAGATTTCATAATGCGTTCCCTGTCCGAAAAGATACCGGTCCAGTTCTGTTATTTTCATATTGTTTCCCATAAAAATCTTCCCCTTCTTTGCTATATTCAGAAATCTGTTCCTTTAACGTATTTCCAGGAACAGGCTTCCTGCAGCTTCAACGGATACATGCAGCTTTCCATTTTCCACTGCCGCTTCTTCCCCTGTCTCCAGATCCACATAGGTTTTATCTGAAAATGGGACAGGTATATACATTTCTGCCTCCTGCTCGTCGTTGTTCACTGCTGTCAAAAGCCCCTGATCCTCTGTAAATCTTGCAAAGGCATACTGCCGGTTGGTGAGAAGCAGCTCCCGGTAGCGTCCATACGCCAGACACCGGCGGAATCTCTTATGGATCTCTCCCAGCTTCTTCACCCACTCCATAATAGGAGACTCCTTTTCTTTATCCAGATCCTCCATGGTAAGGGCAGGTCTCAGAGGATCATCATTACTTCCCTCTTTTCTCCCTTCGATTCCCCATTCAGATCCGTAATAGAGAGAGGGAATTCCCGGAAGGGTATATAAAAGAGTATACACCGGGTAGATATGATCCTTTTGGTTCAGCTTGCTCATGATCCTGTCTACATCATGATTATCTACAAAAGAGTAAAGTTTCATACCTTTATAGATGCCGCCGTTCTCGTCAAATTCCCGGCGGATCGTATGGGCGATCTCAAAATAGTTGTGATCATTATGTCCCGAATAAAGTCCCTTGTGAAGTTCATAGTTTGTAACGCTGTGGAGCATCTTCTGTCCATCCTGGATATAACGGCTGTAATCCCCATGGATCACCTCGCCCATCAACCAGAAATCCTTCTTTTTTTCTCCTGTCCGCCGCCGCATTTCTTCCATGAAATAGAAATCCAGGCAGTCAGCGCAGTCCAGACGGATACCGTCAATGTCAAAGGTATCGATCCAGAAATCGATCACATCCAGAAGATAGTCCCTTACCTCCGGATTCTGAAGATTCAGGTTTACCAGTTCAAAGCAGTTTCTCCAGGCTTCATAGCCGAAACCGTCATTATAAGGATTGTTCCAGCCGAAGTTGATTCCCTTATACCAGCTGCAGTAAGGAGAACTTTCCCGGTTTTTCTGAATATCCCGGAAGGCAAAAAATTCTCTTCCTGTATGATTGAAAACTCCGTCTACCACTACCTTGATGTCCAGGTCATGGGCTTTCTTTACAAATTCTGCAAAATCCTCGTTATCCCCCAGTCTTCTGTCCACCAATTTATAGTCTCTGGTGTCGTATCCGTGAGTCGTAGATTCAAAAAGAGGTCCTATATAAATTGCGGTGCATCCCAGCTCTGCCACATGGGGTAACCAGTCGCTTAGAAGATCAAATCTATGAACCACCTGCTCTTCCCTGTTCTCTCTGGGCGCCCCGGTCATACCAATCGGGTAAATGTGATAAAATACTGCCTCTTCATACCATGCTGCCATTTTCATTTCCTCCTGTTATGAATATATTCCATATAAAAACTGGTGTACAATTTCATAAGTGGTCTCATTGGAGATCTCAAATTTTTCGTTCTCCGAAAGGCCGTAGCTTACTGTCATAATATGGTGATTCAGGACTCCTGTGAAGCCTACTGCGAAAAGTTTCTGTCTTCCCCGCATATTTCCCAGTTGGGAAGCTGCATTTTCAAAGATCCCTACGATCATATTATAGTAGTTTTCAATGAAAGGGGAAACTGTTTTATAAGCTTCATTTTCTCTTCCGGAGTAAAACAGCGCCAGCATAAAAAGATAAAACTTTTCATGAGCTGCGGCATAATCGAAGAACTCCCTTGCCACTTTGTACAGGACTTCCGGAAGATTGGCGTTCATTCTGGATGCCTCCAAAACGCTTTTCTCCATTATACTGTATCCCCTCTCCAGAAGATTTCGCAAAAGTCCTATCTTGCTTCCAAAATAATAATACAGTGTAGGTTTTGTGACCCCTGCCCTGTCTACGATCTCCTGGACCCCTACTGCATCATAGCCTTTGGCATAAAACAGATCCAATGCGGCATCCAGAATTAATTCTCTGTTGTCTATAAGGACCACCACCTTTACTTATGATATTTACGATAGGACTATTATACCAATCGGTATATAAAAAATCAACACTTCCTTGTAAAAAAGAAAGCTTCCCCTATGTAAGCAGAAAGAGCAGCAAAAACAGCCCTTTTACCGGAACTGTCCCTGCCGCTCTTCCTACTTATTCTTTTTATTTCTGCAGGCAACGAGCCAAACGGACTTGCCTGCATCTGGATTTTTGACTTTGAGATAACTATTCAGGCATGCAGATTCGGATAGAGGAAAGCTGTATGGCTGAATAGTTACATTTTTATGAAGCTTGCGCTTGCGGGAGGAACCGTCAGGGTTCCATCTTTCAGCACAGCCTCACCATTGTTGGAATACAGAACTTCTTTTCCATCCCCGGCTTCAATCTTACAGGTAACCTCTCTGTCAGAAGGATTCAGGGCCACTATAATAGTCTCTGTCTCTCCGGTCCTCTTATAAACCAGAGGATATGCATGATCTTCCGCATACAGAAACTCCAAAGGCGCATTGCTCTGAAGAGCCTCATGCTCAAGACGAACCCGGATCAGATTCTGTACCTCATGGAACAGAGAATTTTCTTCTGCCATCTGTGCCTCCACGGTAGGCCGGTTTTTATCGGGATCAATCATAATGTACAGGTCTTCAGGTTTTGCACTGGAGAATCCTGCATTAGTGGTTTTATCCCACTGCATGGGAGATCTGGCTCCGGTTCTCTCATATCCTCCCTCTACAGAGCGGATTCCTGCCAGATAGTTCATGCCAATCTCATCTCCGTAGTAAATGAAGGGTGCACCCGGCATAGAAAGGAGAAAAGCAAAGGCAATCTTCACTTCCTCATCATCCAGTTTTTCTTTGATACGGGTCATATCGTGATCACCAGATGGAATACAGATCAGTCCCTTTCCGTTGGTCTTATCGTAGTTTGCCTGATAAGTTCTCACAAAATCTCCAATATTTCCCTTGCCGTCCCTCTTAAAGTAAGGCTGTTCGCTGCGGAACAGGTCCATGTAATAAGAAGGTCCAAAGTGGAGAAGAAAATCCATATGGTATCCGCCTTCCAGAGACTTGTCCGGCTGTCCCCACTCAGAGATCATAGCTGCCTCAGGGAATTCTTCGTCTAAGAACTTGCGGAAATCCTGCCACAGCTCAATGGTTCCCTTTCCGTCCTCATCATTTTTCACCAGGGACCCTGCCATATCCACACGGAAACCGTCACAGCCCATTCCCAGCCAGAACCGCATGATATCTTTTATAGCCTCTCTGGTAGCCATTGCTTCGGGAGAGTGCATATCTTTCTGCCAGGACTCTGTTACCTTGTAAAATCCGTAGTTCAGAGCAGGCTGTGTAGTATAATAATTAGCTGCACAGGAACCGTCTCTGTCTGAAAGCCCCCGGATACAGCCCTTAATGTTTCCTACATTCTCAAAGCCCTTCCAGGCCTTATCCGTCCATATATAACGGTGGGTAAATTCGTTTTCTTCCGGACTTAAAGATGCTTTAAACCAGGGATGCTCAATAGAGGTATGTCCCGGAACCAGATCCAGAATCACATGCATTCCTTTTTCGTGGGCTTTTGCAAAAAGCTCTTTCAGATCCTCATTGGTTCCATATCTGGGAGCAGCCGTATAATAATCTGCTACATCATAGCCGGCATCTGAAAACGGGGAAACAAAACATGGATTCATCCAGATGGCGTTGCAGCCCAGTTCCTTTATGTAGTCTAACTTTCGGATAATTCCCTGGAAATCTCCGATACCGTCCCCGTTAGTATCCAGGAAAGTCTGGGGATAAATTTCATAAAAAATCGCATTATCTAACCACTTCGGCATAACAACATTCCTCCTGCCATAATCTTCTGTTTAACATTTTATTACAGACAGATCATGAATTCCTGCATTTCTTTGATTAAAAACTACAATATTTTGACTTTTGAAATCGCTGCTATAAAACCAGATTGCAGACCTTACAGAAATATGGTAGATTGAATCCAAAGACCGGGGACAGCATATGCAGAAAATTTTCTTGCAGGAAATGTTCTGCGGCAGAAGCGAGTCGCTTTTGCTTTGATCTTTTCCGGGTATGATGGCACAGCCAGCCCTTCATCAGCTCTTGTGTACATCCGCACACTTCATGTGCATAAATAAGCCTTCGGCTTATTGGTACACAGCCGCTGCTTACGGTATCACCATTTTGTGTTCCCGGTCCTTTTCAAATACTTCCCGGAGGCGTGATCTATGAAATCGGATATCTGGAAATATTGTAACAAAAGCCATACCAGAGAATTTCTCCTTTCCCTGGGGCTTACCGGAAAATTAAATCTCCCGGAAGAAAAGCAGCTTTCTCTTTTATATGGTCTTTCCAATCATGCGGAAGAACACTATCAAAAGGTACAGATTCCTAAGAGAAACGGCACCTGGCGGACCTTATATGTACCCGATAGTTTACTGAAATATATCCAAAAGCAGATCCTGCACAAGATTCTTATGCAGTTTCCTGTGTCCTCCTGTGCCTCTGCATATAAAAAAGGCTGCGCCTTGAAGGAAAACGCAGCTCCACATTCCGGAAAACCCATTGTTCTGAAGATGGATATCTGGGATTTTTTCGGAAATATTACCTTTATCAGCGTCTATCAGCATGCCTTCCCCGGAGAGCTGTTCCCACCCTCTGTCAGGACCCTGTTGACACATCTGTGTTGTTATAAGGATTTTCTGCCCCAGGGGGCTCCCACCTCCCCTTATATCTCCAATCTGGTTCTTGCTCCTTTTGATCACTATATGGAAAACTGGTGCAAAGGACGGAACATTACCTATACCCGGTACTGTGACGATCTGACCTTTTCCGGAAACTTTGAGCCTGAAATGCTAATCCCCAAAGTATCCTCTTTCCTCCTTCGTATGGGATTTGAGGTCAATCCGAAGAAAACAAAAGTCTGCCGCCAGGGGCAGCAGCAGATCATAACAGGACTTATAGTCAATGAAAAGGCACAGGTCCCCAAAGCATACCGCCGGAGCCTGCGCCAGGAAATTTATTATATAGAAAAATTCGGTCTTTCAGAACATCTGGCGCATATCCATTCGGATCTTACGCCGGAAAGATATCTGGAAAAGCTGAAGGGAAGGATCCGCTATATTCTCCAAATCAATCCCCAAGACAAGGTGTTTCAGGAGGCTTTTACCCATCTCAACAAAATTCATATTTCACATTAATATTTTAAAAAGCTTCTCCGCATTTTTTCTGGTGGTCTCCACCACAGTCTCGTAAGGCACACCCTTAATCCGGGCAATCGTCTGGGCAACATAGGTAAGATACAGGGAACAATTCCTTTTTCCCCTGTAAGGTTCCGGAGCCAGGTAAGGGGCATCCGTCTCCAGCAGCAGATAATCCAGAGGTGCATATTCTACCACTTCTTTCAGCCGCTTTGCATTCTTAAAAGTAACTACGCCGCCTACGCCCAGATAATAACCCATGTTCATATATTCCCGGGCATGTTCTTTAGAATAAGAATAGCAGTGAATCACACCGCTGAGGTTATCAGCCCGCTCGGCTTTCATAATGTCCAGCGTATCCTTTGCAGCGTCCCGGCTGTGGACGATAATAGGAAGTCCTGTCTCTTTTGCCAGATCCATCTGCCGGACAAACCATTTTTTCTGGATTTCATGGTTTTCCTTATCCCAGTAGTAATCCAGGCCGATTTCACCTATGGCAGCGATCTTCTCCCGGTCACAGTAGCCCCGCAGTTCCTTCATATCCTCTTCTGTAAGATTTCCCACTTCATCAGGATGGATACCCACGGCACCGTAGACAAAAGGATACTTTTCCGTCAATGCTACCGTATCTCTCACACCTTGCAGGGAAGCGCCCACGTTGATGATCTTCTCGATTCCCTGGGCATGCATGGTCTCAAGAAGTTTCTCTCTGTCCTCATCAAAAGCCTCATCATCATAATGGGCATGTGTTTCAAATATCATGGATTTTTCTCTCCTTCAGTCTCTTATGAACAGTCTGGCGGAACAGGGCATAAAGTATAGAAGTCAGCGGAATAAACACCAGCATACCCACCACGCCCATAAGGTTGCCGCCTACGGTTACTGCCATCAGTACCCAGATAGAAGGCAGTCCTACAGAATTTCCCACCACATGGGGATAGATCAGGTTTCCTTCGATCTGCTGCAGTACCAGAAACAGAATCACAAAGGCTACCGCCCGCATAGGGTTTACCACCAGGATCAGAAAAGCACCCACCACACAGCCGATAAAGGCCCCGAAGATGGGGATCAGCGCTGTGCAGGCAATAACCACACCTACCAGAAGGGCATAAGGGAATTGCAGAATACTCATGACCACAAAAAACATGGTCCCCAGGATCACCGCTTCCAGGCACTGGCCGGTGACAAAGCTGGAAAAGGTTTTATAGCTCAAAGAGGCAACCTTCAATACCTGGCGCACAGCCTTTGCCGGTAAAAAAGCATAGAGCGCTTTCCGGATCTGCACAGACAATTTTTCCTTTTGAAGCAGAATATAGCAGGCAAATACAAAGCCAATAACAAAATTCATCACCGAATTGATCAGCGTTACTGCCACATTGAATGTAGTGCCCAGAACATTTCCGGCTCCATTTCTCAGGAAATCAATGCCGGTCTGTATGATCTGGTCCCAGTTAACTTCCAGAGAATTAAACCAGCTGTTGATCTGATCCTCAATAAGAGGATTGGCCTGAAAATTATCTGTAAACCACTTCTGCATCCTGGGAATCGCCAGCTCGATCTGACGGCTCAGGCTTACGATCGTACTCCCGATTTCCGGAATCAGCACGACCAGAACAACCCAGATAATTACAATCACCAGCAGGATCGAAAGGATCAGGCTTGCCGGCCTTGCGAGCTTTTTCGCTCTTCCTTTTTCTTTCAGCCTGCCGAAAAGACGGTTCTCCAAAGCATGCATGGGCACATTAAGGATAAAAGCAATGGCGCCTCCCAGAATAAAAGGAAATACAAGATGCCAGATAAACACAATTCCTGCCGCCACGCTTTCAATCTTTTGTACGCCTATATAGAAAAGTACCGCAAAAACGATCAGCAGCATAATATTCTTCATATTCTTTTTGTTCAGATCCATAGGCATCCTCCCTCTTTCAGTCTGCGCCCCGCAGACAGTCTGCGAGGCGCACTCATTATTACTTATTTCTTTATCTTCATGCGGATCCATTTAATAAGCTGAATCACTGGAAGGTTGGCCACTGCCAGTCCGTACATGATCAGCAGCTGGGTAAAGTTTAATGTCTGTACCTTAAAGATAGAATCCAATCCCGGGATCATGACTACACCGGTGATCAGCACCAATCCCAGAAGGAAAGCTCCTGCCAGATAAATGTTGTTGAAAAATCTTTTGGTAAACAGCACCGGCTTATCAGATTTACAGTTAAATCCATGAACCAGGCGGGAAGTACACAAGGTACCAAAAGCCAGAGTCATAGCCAGGGTAGTATTTTCCTGATAACCGATATAAAAGCCGATCATCGTCATAATACCGATGACCAGACCCTCGATCCCTATCTTGGAGAGAAAGTCCTTTGTAAGGATGGACTCATTCATAGGTCTTGGCTTATCGTTCATAACCTCCGGATTGTGCGGCTCCAGTCCAAGAGCAATGGCCGGAAGGCTGTCTGTCAGAAGATTGATAAACAGCAGGTGTACCGGTGCGAAAGGTACCGGCAGACCGGCCAGGGAAGCATAGAGTACGGACAGGATACCTGCAAAGTTTCCGGAAAGAAGGAACTGGATAGAGCTCTTGATATTCTTATATACATTCCTTCCGTTTTCTACAGCTTTTACAATAGTTGCAAAGTTATCATCGGTAAGTACCATGGAAGCAGCGTCTTTGGCCACCTCTGTTCCGGTAATACCCATGGCAACGCCGATGTTTGCCTGTTTCAGCGCCGGAGCATCGTTGACGCCGTCACCGGTCATGGCTACAATATTTCCTTTATCCTGCCATGCCCGTACAATGCGGATCTTGTGTTCCGGTGAAACACGGGCATAAACAGAAATGCCTTCTACAAAATCCTGCAGTTCTTTGTCTGTCATATTTTCAATAACTGCGCCTTCGCAGGCTTCTGACTCATCTTTCAGGATACCGATCCTCTTGGCAATAGCTGCCGCCGTCACCTTATGGTCACCGGTAATCATAATAGGTTTGATCCCTGCACGGATACATTCGGCAACTGCCGCCTTGGATTCTTCTCTTGGAGGATCCATCATGGCGATCAGTCCTAAGAAAGTCAGATCATATTCGTCTTCCACAGAAATAGACTTCGTCTCTTCAAATTTCTTATATGCAAAAGCAAGGACACGAAGACCATTTCTGGAGAATTTCTGATTCTGTTCCTCAATAATTTTCTTGTCTTCTTCTGTAATCGGACATACCTCTCCGTTTTTCTGGATATGAGAAACTCTTCCCAGAAGAACATCTACTGCTCCCTTTGTTACCATAGTACAGCCATTTTTCAGATTATGCAAGGTGGACATTAACTTTCTGTCACTGTCAAAAGGAACCTCGCTGTATCTGGGGTATTTTTCACGGATGGTCTCAGCAGGACATCCCAGTTTATCCCCCAGATTGATCAGAGCTGTTTCTGTAGGATCTCCGATCTCTTCACCATTTTTATTGGTAGAGTCGTTGCACAGGATGCTGTGGCGGAGGAGCTGTTTCTGAGCCTCGTCTTCCAGATCAATGGAAGCCGCGGGAATTTCTTTTCCTTCTACATAGTAGTCTTCTACGGTCATCTTGTTCTGTGTAAGAGTTCCTGTCTTATCGGAACAGATAATGGACACACTGCCCAGACCTTCCACAGCCTGGAGTTTACGGATAATGGCGTGTTCTTTTGCCATCTTCTGGGTACCGAAAGACAGCACGATAGTAACGATAGAACTCAAAGCCTCAGGAATTGCGGCTACAGCCAAAGCTACAGCAAAAAGGAAAGCATCGGCAACTCCCTCTCCCCGGAATACGCTGATGGCGAAAAGAATGGCACAGAACACCAGGATCAGAATAGACAGCTTCTGTCCGAAATTATCCAGGTTCATCTGAAGAGGTGTCTTCTTTTCAGAAGTACTCTTTAACAGACTGGCGATCTTTCCAACCTCTGTGTTCATACCGATGCCGGTTACCAGGAAGGAACCCCTTCCATAGGAAACAAAGCTTCCGGAGAAGACCATATTGGTCCGGTCTCCCAGAGGAACTTCTCCCTCAATGGCTTCTTCCATTTTTTCTACAGCAAGGCTTTCTCCTGTCAGTGCGCTTTCATCTACTTTCAGACTGGCGTTTTCCAGGATACGTCCGTCAGCCGGCACATAATCTCCTGCCTCCAGCATAACCATATCGCCTATAGTAACCTGAGAAGATGGGATCTTGATCACATCTCCGCCTCTGACAACTTTGGCCTCCGGCGCCGACATGGCTTTCAGACTGTTCAGGGACTGTTCTGCCTTTACCGTCTGGACCGTTCCAAGGATTGCATTGATGGTAATAACAATCAGGATAACAATGGCGCTTTCTGTCTCTCCCAGGATACCTGATACAATAGCAGCTACGATCAGGATAATTACCAGGAAGTCTTTGTACTGTTCCAGGAAAATCTGGGGTATGGTCTTTTTCTTGCCTTCGGCCAGAGCATTTGGACCATATTTTTCCTGATTCTTTTTTACCTGTTCTTCTGTCAGAGGCTGGGTGCTGCCATTGACAGCTTTCTGTACCTCTGTCCTGGACATTTGGTAATACTCTTTCATGCTTCTTCCTCCATTCGTTTTTCCGAGCCGTTCTTTCCCGGACTCTTTACTGATAGTTTGTTTCGTAAAGGTCTTTATATGCAAAAAGCGAGACCTTTACTGCACAGTTGATATATGCAATAAAAGTCTCGCTGTTTCATCACGACACGGATGAGAGATTCCTCATCGAGATTGACGATGCCGCAAACACCTCTAAAAGGTGCCAGCTACTCCCTTTCATTAAAAAAGATGATAAACGATTAAAAAAGCCTTGTCAACCCCTAAATTTTCAGCAACAGCAGCTGTAAGCATATAAGCGGAGTTTTCCCAATGGAGCTGACTAGCAGATTTCCGCACCTGCAGGCATATCCTTGTCCGGAGTCATCAGGGCCAGCTCCCCGTCCAGACCTTCTGCACACAGAATCATGCCTTCTGAAAGTACCCCCGCCAGTTTGGCCGGTTTCAGGTTCACCAGTACCATGACTTTCTTTCCAACCATGTCTTCCGGCTTATAGTTGGACTTGATTCCGGAAACGATCTGTTTCACCTGGCTTCCGATCTTTACCTGGGAGCAAAGAAGCTTCTTGGATTTTTTCACTTCTTCACAGGCAATGATCTCTCCTACCTGGAACTGCATTTTCATAAAGTCCTCAAAGGTTACTTCCGGTTTTGCCTCAATGTCCACAACAGGAGCTTCTGCTTCCTCCGGTTCCTGTTCTTTTGCCTCCTGTGCTCTCATGGCTTCTACCTTTTCCATGACCTCTTTCACATCCAGGCGGGCAAAAAGAATCTCTGGTTTTTCTGTCACTTTATTTCCCGACGGATACAGACCGAAGGAATCCAGCTCCTCATAAGTCCTCTTGGGGGCATTAAGCTGAGCCAGGATCTTCTCTGTAGTGCCCGGCATAAAGGATTCCAGAAGAGTGGCGCCTACACAGATTCCCTCTACCAGGTTGTAGAGCACCTCTGCCAGACGGTCTTTCTTTTCCTCATCTTTTGCCAGTACCCATGGCATGGTCTCGTCAATATATTTGTTGCAGCGTTTAAATAAGGTAAAGATCTCAGTAATGGCGTCAGCCACACGAAGGTCTTCCATCTTAGCTTCCACTTTTCCCTTGGTTCCCTGGACAACGGCTTTCAGCTCATCATCTACCGGTTCTGTCACTCCGGTACTCTTTACCACGCCGCCGAAATATTTATTGGACATGGAGATGGTCCTGTTCACCAGATTTCCCAGAGTATTGGCCAACTCAGAATTTAATCTCTCCACCATCAGCTCCCAGGTGATCACACCGTCGTTTTCAAAAGGCATTTCATGAAGAACGAAATAACGGACAGCGTCTACTCCGAAGAAGTCCACCAGCTGGTCGGCATAGAGAACATTTCCTTTGGATTTGCTCATCTTGCCGTCCCCCTGGAGCAGCCACGGATGGCCGAATACCTGT
The DNA here is from genome assembly GCA_019114545.1 of Candidatus Blautia pullistercoris. Taxonomy (GTDB): domain Bacteria; phylum Bacillota; class Clostridia; order Lachnospirales; family Lachnospiraceae; genus Blautia; species Blautia pullistercoris. Next base: position 14,243 of record DXFG01000149.1, read on the forward strand.
TTCGGCAGAGGAAGTCCCAGAGCCATCAGAAAAATCGGCCAGTAAATGGTATGGAAGCGGATAATGTCCTTTCCGATCAGGTGAAGGTCCGCCGGCCAGTATTTTTCAAACTGCTCTGTACTGTTTCCATCGCAGTCATAGCCAATCCCGGTGATATAGTTGGTCAGTGCGTCCAGCCATACGTAAACCACGTGCTTCGGATCAAAGTCTACCGAGATCCCCCATTTAAAAGAAGTTCTGGATACACACAGATCCTGAAGTCCCGGAAGGAGAAAATTGTTCATCATCTCATTCTTCCTGGATACCGGCTGGATAAACTCCGGATGTTCATTAATGTATTCGATGAGCTTAGGAGCATATTTGCTCATTCTGAAGAAATAAGCTTCTTCCTTTGCAGGAGTCACCGGACGGCCACAGTCCGGACATTTTCCATCCACTAACTGGGACTCCGTAAAGAAAGACTCACAGGGGGTACAGTACAGCCCTTCATAATAGCCTTTGTAAATATCTCCCTGCTCATAAAGCTTTTTAAAGATCTTCTGGACCTGTTTTTCATGATAATCGTCGGTGGTCCTGATAAACTTATCATAAGAAGTTCCCATCAGATCCCAGATATTCTTGATCTCACCGGACACCTGATCCACAAACTCCTTGCAGCTGACACCGGCTTCCTCCGCCTTCAGCTCAATCTTCTGTCCGTGCTCATCCGTTCCTGTCTGGAAAAACACATCATACCCCTGCTGCCTCTTAAACCTGGCAATACTATCCGCCAGAACCGCCTCATAAGTATTCCCGATATGAGGCTTCCCTGAAGTATAAGCAATAGCGGTAGTAATATAATACTTCTTCTTATCCATTTCATTTTCCTCCTGACTCTTAATTATCCCTTATACAAATTTATCCAGCGCAGTTTGAGCCCCCGGCTCAAACCAGCCCATCCCCACATCCAGCCCCTGGCGGGGTTTTTCCTTTTCGAGCGGCCACAGTGTCCAGGGGAATCCTGGTATCTTTTATGCGAATTTGTCGAGCACGGTTTGAGACCTTGGCTCAAACCAGCGCAGACTGAGCAATAAAAGATACCAGGATTCCCTCAACACACCCGCCGCCCCTCCAAAAGAAAAAGCCCGTCCCCTCTGTTTCCAAAGAAGACGAGCCGTCAAACCCGTGTTACCACTTCTGTTCATCTGTACCTCACGGCACAGATCTCATCAGGTACAGTTTGTTCTATACCCTGCCGCTGTAACAGGCGGAACCTGTCGCAGCCTAGACAGAAAAGCTTTTGCTCTTCCTGCTTCGGTGCGCCTCTCAGGAGCCATCTTCCTTATATCCCGATCCGCTTTCTCTCAGCCCGGCGGCCCTGAACCACCATGAAAGCTTCTCTGTAAAACCGACAATATAAGTACTCTCTCCGTCTCAGTGTTTTTCTCTGTAATTCATGCTAACACATTCCATAGTATTTGTAAACACTCATTTAAAAGGTTTTAAGCAACTGCATATTTTCCAAGAACTTCCTCAAATTGAGGTTCTGTACCATCATATTTTACGTGAAGATCCTGATCACAGCTCAGGCTTAAAACGCCTAAAATAGATTTTCCATCAACCACAAGGCGATCGCTGACAATGTCAATGTCAAAATCACAGCGGCAGGCAGCGCTGACAAACTCTTTCATCTCTTCAATATGACGAAAACGTACTTTCCTTTCCTTCATATTTCCTTCCTCCTGAGTCTTTTCTTCATAGCTTTTAACTTTATCAGCCCTTAGAATAAAACATATTCCCGGAAATTTCAACAACTATTTTTATATTTTTTCTGATTTTTCTATACCAGTTCTTCATGTTCCCGGCTAAGTTTTTTTACCGTGCCCACAGCCGCTAATATAGCGATCAGATTGGGGATCACCATCAGCCCGTTAAACATGTCCGACATGTTCCATACCAGGTCTACCTTCAGGGTAGAGCCTATCAAAACACAGAGCACTACCAAAAAGCCATACACCCGGACTGCCTTTTTCCCGAAAAGGTGACGGACATTTACCTCTCCGAAGTAATACCAGCCGATTATGGTGGTAAATGCAAAGAACAGCATACAGATGGCAATAAATACATTTCCAAAGGAACCATAAGAAGAATTAAAAGCTGCCTGGGCAAGGGCAGAGCCGGTTTCTCCTGTGGAAAGGGCTCCTGTGGAAAGGATCACCAGGGCGGTAAGTGTGAGAATCACAAAGGTATCAATGAAGACCCCCATCATAGCAATGATCCCCTGATCTGCCGGATGTTTTACATCAGCAGTAGCATGGGCATGAGGTGTAGAACCCATACCTGCCTCATTAGAAAACAGACCTCTGGCCACACCAAAGCGCATGGCTTTCTGCACTGTCACTCCCGCGGCGCCTCCTAATACAGAGGAGGGTGAAAATGCCGCCACAAAAATATCGTGAAACGCTTTTCCCAGTCCTTCCAGGTTCATTCCCAGAATGATCACACAGCCCACAATATAGATCAACGCCATAAGGGGCACGATCTTTTCCGTAACTCTGGCAATCCGGTTGATCCCTCCCAGGAAGATCACGGCGGAGATCACGGCAATTATCATCCCCATTATGTAAGGTTTTATTCCGAAAGCGGTGTCAAAAGAGCTTCCGATAGAGTTAGACTGTACCATATTTCCCATAAATCCCAAAGCCAGGATGATGGCTATGGAGAAAAAGCCGGAAAGGAACTTTCCGAATTTTCCTTTAAAAAGGTACTGTATATAGTAAACCGGACCGCCTACGATGGCTCCGTTTTCTTTTTTCCTGGTAAGCTGGGCCATAACTGCCTCTCCATAGATGGTTGCCATTCCGAAGAAAGCACTGACCCACATCCAGAAAATGGCTCCCGGGCCTCCGGATGCGATAGCGGTAGCCGCTCCTGCAATATTCCCGGTGCCTACCTGGGCGGCAATGGCCGTAGCCAGCGCCTGAAAAGAGCTCAGTCCCCTTTCTGTGCTTTTTCCATGAAGGGAAAAATTTCCGAACATCCGCTTCATTCCTTCTTTAAACTTCCTGACCTGGATAAACTTCAGGTTAATGGTATAAAAGATTCCTGTTCCCAGAAGCAGCACCAGCAAAGCTCCATCCCATAAAAAGGAATTTACTCTTTCTACGATCTGCGATAACATTTCCATTGTTTGTCTCCTTCTCTTTTCTTGTTTTCTGATCCATGCTCCTCCCCGGAAGTCTCTGTGAAAACACAGAAAAAGAAAGAGAGCTACCGCATGATCCCAATGCAATAACTCTCTGAAACTTTTTCAAAATCAGACCGCTGTCCGGCTGTTTTTATGATCTCACTGTCCTTTTGCCTGAGAGATTCACAGATACTTGATATCTGCTTACACCTTCGGCACCCTTAACGGGATTCTCCAGAGAGCCATCCAGATACAGTCCTGTTCCCTTTTTCAGGAACCCCTGAGAGTATTACTCCTTCGGTGGGCCTTTCGCCTCTTTCCTGCATCCTTCAATTGGCACGATATACAGACGGAACTCTCCGTCTTTGTAACAACGGTCATCATTATAGCACTTACAGAAACTTTGTCAATGTTAATTTATATCTTTTATCGTTTTCGGATATAAAAGATATTGCTTATCAGAAAACTGCTGTGTTCTTTCACATAATCCATATATTCCTGGATGTCCAGGAAGTACTCTTTTCCCCAGGAAGATATTTTCAGATATTTTCCTTCCATAGCAGTAACGGTAACAAAGTGAGCGGCCGCCTGGCAGGCACAGACATACATCTCTCCCTTCTTCACATAAAAATTCAGCTTGTTTTTTCTTCGGAATAAAGACAGATTCGGTCCTATAGCCAGGACCACCGGAATGTCATGAGTCAGCATCGCTGCCATTCGGATCCAGATATTTCTTCCCAGAACTCCAAAAGAAGCTTTCAGAGGAATCCTGTTTTTGCGAAAATAATGGTTCATGCCTGCGGCCAGAAACCACACTGGCATACCAAAACCGGGGATCAAAGGAAAATACCGGTGGTGCATGGTCCTGACCAATTGCTGGTATCTTTCCTCTTCCCAGATACCGCTGTCTTCTTCCTCTTTGAATTCTTTGCTGCGGCAATATTCTTTATGTAAACTTAAATACAGCAGGACATCTGTTCCTGCGATTACTCCGCAGCCATATTTTTTGAGAACATTTCCAGAAAACCAGCCCTGATTTCCTCCATAAGAAAGACTTCCGTCTTTCATCACTGCCACATACGGATATTTCAGACGAACTATTTTCATATTATGTCAACCCCGCCATTTTCTAATTCTATTTCCATCTCTTCCGATATCTTTACCGGGCCACCCAGTGTACACCGGAGAATCCGGCCATCCTTTTTCCGGACCTCCCCACGGATCCTTCCTCCCGGCTGGAACAGAGTATAGGCAAAAACTCCCTCTTTCTCCTCTCTGGACAAATAGACTGCCGCCGCCATACTGCCGCTGGCACAGCTGCTTTCCCAGATCAGGGAATCTGTACTCTCCACATAAACTGCCGGAACCATCCTGTCTTCTTCCAGGAACATAATCCCCCAGGCGCCGCAGGGGCAGGCTTCCCGTGCCCTTGCCAGGGCATTTTCTACAAATTCCTTTCCTCTGGGCTTTCCAGGCACGATCAGATGACAGATTCCATCAAAAATCACCATATGGAAAACATCCTTCGATCCGGTCTGTACCAATTCTATGCTTTTTGGAAGAGGCATATCGATCTGACTGGTCCCCTCTGTCCTGTCTGCAATTACTTTTAAAGGAACAGGAGAACCGCTGACCTCCACTTCCAGCTCCTGTCTATCTTTTCCGGCCATCTGGCACAGAAGGTATGCAAAGCTTCTGGACGCATTCCCACAGAATTCTCCTCCCATCATTTCCATTCGAAAACTGCCCTGCTCTGTTTTTTCTATGAAGCCTACCTGCTCGCCTTTCAATTCTTTTCTGGCAAGAATCTGTCTGGCTATAGCAGGATACTTTTCTCTGTCCACAGGAGTAGTCACAAAAACGGTAATATTCCCCGCCGGATCAGCTATGCGTATTTTAATCCTCAATGGGTCTCCTCCTCCCGTTCTCCCTGATACCGCTGCTTTTTGTAATCCATCCGTAAAACCCTTCTGATATATCATATCATGAAATTTCCGTATCGACAATTAGCATAAGCTATGATATATATTGTTATATCAAATACTAATAGCTATAGGGGGGAATTTTACTATGCCAAAGAAAGACGCCTCCGTAAATCAGATTACGGAAGGGGTTATCTGGAAGCAGCTGCTGATCTTTTTCTTTCCCATTATGCTGGGAACCCTTTTTCAGCAGCTTTATAATACGGCAGATGCCGTAGTCGTAGGCCGTTTTGTGGGGACGAAGGCCCTGGCGGCAGTGGGAGGCTCTACCGGACAGATCACCAACCTGATCGTCAACTTTTTCGTTGCCCTGGCCTCCGGCGCTACCGTTATCATCGCCCGATACTACGGAGCAAAAAATAAGAAGGATCTCAACGATACCCTTCACACCGCTGCTGCCCTGTCCATCGTGGGCGGGATTCTTACCACAATAGCAGGAATCGCACTGGCCCCGGTCCTTCTGGAAATGATGAAAACCCCGGCAGATGTTATGCCGGATTCTGTCACTTATCTGCGGATTTATTTTGCAGGTATTATTTTTGTGTTCATTTATAATGTAGGCTCTGCTATTTTGCGGGCTGTGGGAGATTCTACCAGGCCCCTGTACTTTCTTATTGTCTGCTGCTTTATCAATATTTTTCTGGATATTCTTCTGGTGGTAGGCTTTAACATGGGAGTGGCAGGTGCAGCCATCGCTACTGTAATCTCTCAGGTGGTCAGCGCCATTTTGATCATCCACGCCCTTATAAAATCCACCGACATGTACCGCCTGGAGCCTAAGAAAATACGTTTTCATAAGTTCCTGCTGGTGTCTATTATCACCATCGGACTCCCCGCAGGCATCCAGTCCATTATGTATAATATTTCCAATATTATCATCCAGACTTCTCTGAATGATCTGGGAACTGACACTATGGCCGCCTATACTGCCTTTGGCAAAATCGACGCTATCTACTGGATGATCTCCGGTGCCTTCAGTGTGTCCATCATAACCTTTATAGGTCAGAACTACGGAGCGGGAAAATATGACCGTATGAAAAAAAGCGTCAAGGTCTGCCTGCTGCTGGACTTTATCGCTTCCTTGCTGGTCAGTGCCCTGCTGCTGTTCCTGGGGCAGTATCTTCTTCAGTTGTTTACCACGGACCCGGAGGTTATCCGGATCGGCATGGAGATCATAAGGATCATCGCACCTTCCTACGTGCTTTTCATTTTCATCGAAATCCTGTCCAGCGCCCTGAGAGGTATGGGCAATGTGCTGGTTCCCATGATCATGACCTGTACGGGTGTGTGTATCCTGCGGATCCTGTGGATCTTCCTGGCAGTGCCTCACTGGCCGGGGGTACAGTCCATCCTGATGAGCTATCCTATTTCCTGGGGCCTCACGGCAGTGCTTTTCATTGTCTACTACTACTTTGATCAGAAAAAATTTTATAAGACCCATCAATAAGGAGAATCTGCATTATGAATATTTCATTTCGTGGAAACCAGGACCTGATCCGGTCCGTTGAGAAAGGGAGCCGCCTTCTTTTATCTGAAAAAAACCTGGGTGAAATACCGGCAATGACCTTTCTCTTAGAAGAAAGCCCGGAAAATGCGGTTAGTTCTATAGAGAAAAAGGGCGATGCCTGTACTATCCGCTTCCAGGAGCCGGCACAGTATTTCCGCCTGTTTAATTATGTCCTTCATCATAGCAGCGAAGATTTTTCACTGGAAGAAAAGCCTTATTTTTCCAGACGGGGATTTATGCTGGACTGTTCCAGAAATGCTGTGGCTAAGCCCGGCAAACTCAAATCTCTGGTCCGCAGACTGGCCAAGATGGGCATGAACCAGCTTTTTCTCTATATGGAAGATACCTATGAGGTGCCGGACTATCCCTATTTCGGCACCTACAGAGGAAGGTATACCCGGGAAGAGCTTCGGGATCTGGATAAGTACTGCGCGCTCTTCGGCATCGAGCTGATCCCCTGCGTACAGACTCTGGCTCATCTCCACAGCTTTCTTCGGTGGCACAATTCGGAAGCTCTCCGGGATACAGGGGACATCTTAAAAGTGGGCGCTGAAGAAGTATATACCTTTATCCGCAGCCTGCTAACCTCTCTGAAATCCTGCTTTTCCACCTGCAGCATCCATATCGGCATGGACGAAGCCCATATGCTGGGACTGGGAAATTATCTGAGAGAAAATGGCTATGAAGAAAGTTCTGTGATCATCCGGAAACATACTGATAAGGTTCTGGAACTCTGCCGGGAAACCGGCTGGACTCCTATGATGTGGAGCGATATGTATATTACTGCTAACACCGGAGGAGGCTATTACGATGTGAAGGGGGATACAGATACCTCTGACTGGGAAAGGCCGCCTAAAGGACTGGGAATGGTATACTGGGACTATTATAACACCAGAAAGGATCTATACCGCCATATGCTCCGGGTCCACAAAGCATTGTCAGACCGGGTGGTCTTCGCCGGGGGGATCTGGAACTGGAACGGGATCTCCCCTAACTACGGCAAAGCCTTCTGCTGCAGCCGTCTGGCCCTTGATGCCTGCCGGCAGGAGGGCATACAGGAAGTCTTTGCCACCGGCTGGATGGATAACGGCGCCGAAACACCCATTGACGCCATCTGGCCGGGCCTTGCAGTCTTCTCCTTCCTTTGCTTCCACGAAGATCTTTACGAGGAAAAACTGCGCACTTATTTCCGGGATTGTATAGACGCCGAGATGGAAGACTTTCTCCTGCTGGATCTTCTGGATGCCCTGTTCAAAGGTTCCGGAAAAAATCTGTCCGCAGACAATCCTTCCAAATATCTGCTGTACCAGGATCCTATGCTGGGGATCTTCGACTATCATCTGAAGGATACGGACACGGAAATTTATTATAAGACACTGGCAGATAAGCTGGAAGTCCTGGCAGCATCCCCCGGAGAATATCAGGAATTTTTCAGATTTTATTATTGCCTGGCTCTGGTTCTTTCTCAAAAGGCCGGCCTGGGGGTTCGGATAAAAAACGCTTATGATGCCAGGGACTTATCCACATTAAAAGAAATTTGCGGGAAAGTTATCCCCAATATTCTCCGGAATCTGGGGGATATGCATACTTCCAGGGAAGCTCTCTGGTTTGCTGACGCCAAGCCTTTTGGCTATGAGCTGCTGGATATCCGTCTGGGAGGGATACAAACCCGTCTGGAAAGCTGCCGCCGAAGGCTTCGGAGTTTTCTGGAAGGCAGAGTTGAAAAACTTGAAGAGCTGGAGCAGGAGCGTCTTCCTTACTGGGAGCTGGGAGACGCAAATCCTCAGGATCCCAAAGCGGAGTTAAGAGAAAATCTGTGGGATAGGATCATCAGCGGCTGTGATCTGGTGGATACTGTGTAAAGCAGCAGGCGCAGTACTGAAGGATTTCTGATCAAGCGGATAGGGAAGGGAGAGCTTTTTATGCTCTCCCTTTTCTCTCCATCATCTTGCAGAACACCACTGCCAGTCCAGTGCTCACCGCCGTGGCCACAATAGCCGGTCCTACGATCGCCGTAGGATTTACACTGCCGTACTGGCTCCGATAAGCAATGATATTTACCGGGATCAACTGTATAGAAGAAATATTAATAATAAGAAAGGTACACATCTCATTTCCCGCAATTCCCCTTCCTCTGGCCTTTCCCGGCGCTTTTCCTTCTCTTCTGCCCTCCTCCAGTTTTCCCAGTTCTTCCATGGCCTTCAGTCCGAAAGGCGTGGCCGCCCAGCCAAGGCCCAGAAAATTAGCGATCATATTGGCAGATATGTATTCCAGAGATCTGTGTTCTTTTGGTATCTGAGGAAATAAAAAATGAAGCACCGGTCTCATTGCACTGGTGAGACGGTCCACCAGGCCCGAGGCTCTGGCAATCTCCATCAATCCCACCCACATGGCCACGATCCCTGCCATGGTAATGCAAAGAGATACTGCCTCTTCCGCAGAGGAAAGGGCAGCCTCCGTCACTTCATTCATATTTCCTGTGATCCCTCCATATAGGATCCCTACCAGGAGCATGCCGCCCCAGAGATAATTCAGCATAGGAAACTCCCAATTTTTTTCTCAATTAACTATATGAAGGATTTTCTGATATTATAAGTCTATTCTCCCACAGCGGCTCCGGCTACAGCCTCTGTCTGCGCCTCCTTTTCCTGGTTGTTGTCCAGCGAAGACTGGATCTGCGCCGCTTCTGTGCCATATTGTTCTGCCAGGCTCTGGCTGTACTCTTCCACACGTGCGATGACAGCCTCTCCGATGTCACCGTCCACAGGGGTAGGCTGATAGTCATTCACCCCCTGGGCCCAGGATCCGGAAATTTTCACCGGAACCACATTGGTCACATTGTCTTCTGTCAGTTCTCCGTCTTCCAGCGTGAAAGTCTGCTGGAAGATCATAGCGTCCATATCGTTTGGCCCGGAGTTTCCTCCGAAACAGAAATTTCCCAGACTGTAGACAATGTTCTTTCCTTTATAAGTCTCGATCCCCTGGAGTACATGGGGATGATGCCCCAGGATCAGATCTGCGCCGTGGTCTATAGCGGAATGGGCCAGATCCACCTGGATCTCATTGGGGATATTGGTACGCTCGATTCCCCAGTGAAAAGAAGCGATGATCAGCTGGGCCCCCTGGGCTTGCAGGCTCTCAATATTTTTGATCATTTCTTCCTCACATCCCATATGGTCCGCCAGCTCATAAGTTCCCAGAAGACCTACTTTGATCCCCTTTACATCCAGAAGCACCGTTCTGTCATAGCCGAAGGTCGGGATGCCGGCATTTTCCATAATCTCTATGGTGTCGGTATAGCTCTGCTCCCCATAGTCACGGCTGTGATTATTAGCCAGGTTGGCCGCCTCCACAGACCCTTCCGTAAGTATCTGGGTATATTCCGGATCCCCTTTAAAAGCAAACTGCTTGATCTCCCTTGGCAGTTCCTCCGAGGTAAGGATTCCTTCCATGTTCACAATGGTCAGATCATCCTGGGAAAAAATAGGTTCTACTTTCCGAAAAAAATATCCCGGTTCCTGTACTGCCTCATATTTCGCCGGAAGACTGGTGGAATAATTAAAATATTCATCTGTACCCAGAGTACAGTCTCCGGCCGCACTTATGGTAAGACTGACGATTTCCGGCTCTTTTTCTTCTTTTCGGGCCTGTTCCTGTTTTTTCTCTGCCAGTTCTTTCACCTTTGCCTCTGCACTGGCAGCCGACATGCCCTGCACCGCAAGTACCAGTATCAGAAGAAGCAGAATCCCCGCCGCCCCTCCTCCAAAAATTATCTTCTGTCTGCGTACCTGACGGCGGCGCAGTTCCCTTCTTCTCTCCCGTTCTCTCTGTCTTTTTCTTTCGTTCTCCTCCATAACTTATCCCCCGTACTGGCTCAGTTGGATTCAGGGCTTCTGAAGCAGGGTCTGATAAATCTCCCGCTTACCTACGCCCCGGTCCTTTGCCACCTGCTTCATGGCTTCCTTTTTCTCCATGCCCTGGCTCAGATACAACTCCATGTGTTCTGCCACAGACATGTCCTCCCATTTTTTTCTCTCTTCCTGAAAAATTTCCTCTCTGGACTTCCCTTCCAGGACCAGGACGCATTCCCCCTTTGGAAGGTTCTCCTGATACCATTTCCAGGCTTCCCCCAAAGTTCCTTTAAAGACTGTCTCATGTTTTTTGGTCAGTTCTCTGCAGACTGCGATCTTCCGGTCTCCCAGCTCATGAAAAAGTTCTTCCAGTGTCTTTACCAGACGGTGGGGAGCTTCATAAAGAATCAGGGTCCTGGTATCTGTCTTCATCTCCTCCAGGATTGCTCTCCGCTCCTTTTTGTCCTGTGGCAGAAAAGCCTCAAAAGAAAACCTCCTGGCTGGCAGTCCGGACATGGTAAGGGCCGCGATACAGGCTGCCGGTCCGGGAACAGAAGTCACCGGTATTCCCGCTTCCCAGCACATAGCCACCAGCTCTTCTCCCGGATCTGAGATCCCCGGAGTTCCGGCATCGGTGATCAGAGCTACCTGTTTTCCTTCTTCCATCTGGCTTACCAGCCATCTGCCCTTGTCATATTTATTGTATTCATGATAGCTGGTCATAGGGGTCTTTATCTCAAAATGATTCAGAAGCTTTCTGCTGTTCCTGGTATCCTCCGCTGCGATCAGATCTGCTTCTTTTAATATACGCAGCACCCGGAAAGTAATATCTTCCAGATTGCCGATAGGGGTTGCACATAAATACAGCTGTCCCTTCATTTCTTCCACTCCTGTCCGTAAATATCCAAAACCTCCCTGGTATATACGCCGGGAGCTTCATATACGATCAGAGGCTTCTCCACTGTCATCCTGGACCGGCCCCCTCTCATCCCCTCAATAAGTACCAGATTTGGTTCCTTATCCACATAAGGATGAACAAGCCGCATCCTTTTCGGCTCTATTTTTTGCTTCACCATAGCTGACAGGATCTCCGCCAGCCGGAAAGGCCGATGTACCATATAGAATCTTCCCCTTGGCCGCAGCACTCTTGCGCTCTGCTCCAGGATGTCCTCCAGAGTACACAAGGTCTCGTGGCGGGCAATGATCTTTGCCTGATTTTCTCCGGTAAGCCCATGGCTTCCGATCATATAGGGAGGATTGGTCACCACCACATCAAAGGAAGAACCTCCATAGATCCGGTAAGCGTCCTTAATATCTCCCAGGGTAATGGAAATATCCTCCTCCAGGTGATTATAGGCCACACTTCTTTTGGCCATTTGGGCGCTTTCCGGCTGTATCTCCAAACCTGTATATTTTCCCTCGGGATACCTTGCTTTTAATAAAATAGGGACGATCCCTGTGCCCGTCCCCATATCCAGCGCTTTCTCTCCCGGTCTGACTTTTGCATACCAGGAGAGAAGCACTGCATCTATGCCAAAACAGAACTGCGAAGGGTTCTGTATCAGCATATATCCGTTCTGGAGGTCATCCAGCCTCTCATTTTCTCTGATCAGTCTGTTCTCTTCCATGAATGGATGATCCTTTCCTTATTTATCCTTTTCCAGTTCTTTTAAGGCTTTCATTTCTTCATCTGTGATCTTTATCTTTTTCTGTCTGGACTTAAATTTCAGCTCTGAAGCCTGATACTCTCTTACTTCCTTTTCATCATCTATGTCTACCACTACCTTCACCTGCTGGCGGAGGACATTGACACTCTGCACCTCTCCCTTCAGCCCCTCAGGCGTGGTCACCTTATCTCCTGTGTTGGGCAGCTTTCTGTTCAGCTCCTCGTAAGTTTCTTCCTCATTCTTCAGGCAGCACATCAGCCGGCCGCAGACCCCGGATATCTTGGAAGGATTCAGGGACAGGTTCTGCTCCTTTGCCATCTTGATAGAAACAGGAACAAACTCTGAGAGATAAGTGTGGCAGCATAATTCTCTTCCGCAGATACCAATGCCTCCCAGGATCTTTGTCTCGTCTCTGACGCCGATCTGCCGCAGCTCGATCCTCGTCTTGAAAACCGCCGCCAGATCCTTTACCAGTTCACGGAAGTCAATCCTGCCGTCAGCAGTAAAATAAAACAGGATCTTATTATTATCAAAGGTATACTCCACATCGATCAGTTTCATTTCCAGTCCATGTTCCCGGATCTTTTTCTGGCAGACCTTGTAAGCTTCCTTCTCTTTCTTCCGGTTGGTCTCTTCCTTCTTGTCATCCTGAGGATTGGCGATCCGGATAACGTCCTTCAAAGGCTGGACAACTTTTTCTTCCTTCACGTCTCTGGGCGCCAGCACCACATTTCCGTATTCTACACCTCTGGCCGTCTCCACGATCACATGGTCTCCCGCTTTGATTTCCAGATTCTTTGGTGAAAAATAATATATTTTTCCTACGTTGCGAAATCTTACTCCAATTACTCTTATCATGTCAGTTCTCCCTGATTGTCAAAAACAAAAGCTCCATGGTCAGCTCAAAATTCACATTTGCCTGCAGCCGCACTTTTGCGTTCTCAATGGCTTTGATAATATTTTCCAGACCTTCATAAGAACTTTTGTCTGCGCGGCTTTTTATATCCTTATATTCCTGTCTGAACACCAAACCGTCTATCTCATGTGTGGCTTTGAACATCAGTACGTCCCGGAACCATACAAGAAACAGATCCAGATACTCATAAATGGTATGCTTTTCCTCAGAAAGTGTCTTAATGGCATCCACCATTTCATAGACCTCCATGTCCTTGCTTTTCTTCAGGATCCTGAGCGCAGACTCCATCATCTGAGAAAAATCCTCTGCCGTAGCGATCTGTTTTGCCTTTCCAACATTTCCCTGGGCAAAGGCAACACTGATCTCCGCCTGATAATCCGGCACATGAAGCTCTTCCATAAGGTACTGCCGGATCACTTCATCCCGCACCGGCTTAAAATTCAGAGTCACACACCTGGAAGAAATAGTAGGAAGCAGCGAGCCTCCGTTGTTTACCAGGAGAAGGATCACTGCGTAAGCCGGGGGCTCCTCAATGGTCTTCAGCAGCGCATTCTGTGCCTGTACCGTCATCTTCTCTGCTTCATCTACAATGTATATTTTATGGGGACCGATATATGGCTTAATTGCCACATCCCCGATCAGCTGTTCTCTGATATCCTCGATTCCGATGGAGTTGGGCTTCTCATGGGTCACATAAATAATATCCGGGTGATTCCGGTTCATGGCTTTCTTACAGGAACTGCACTGCAGACATGGTTCTTTTCCATGTTTCTCACACTGCAATGTCATAGCAAAGAGTTTTGCCAGAAGTTTTTTGCCGCTTCCCTTCTCTCCTGCAAAAATATAGGAATGGGAAACCTTGTCCATAGCCGCAGCATTCTGTAAATGTTTGATCACTTCTTCATGTCCCAATACTTTTTCCATTTCCTGCATTGCAATCCACCTCAATTCCTGTTTATGTTTTTGCAAATATAATACATTATGTAATTATAGCACAGTTTTTTCAGTTACTGCAACTTTTGTATACAGGTTTTCAGCTCCTTTACACAGCTTTCCAGCTCTGTATTTTCAAAGTGCCTTATGATTCCTGCCTTTTTCAGGTTTTCAGGAGAAAAGTCTTCCTCATCTGCCAGAAATCTCCTGCACATTTCCGCATATTTCGGCTCCGGTTGAAGTTCCTCTCTATGAATGGCCCTCTTCAGCCTCTCCCCGTCTTCTACCTCTATATAAAGAGGACAGAGATTTCCCTCTCCGTAATATTCCTTCATACATATATACGACTCCAGGGTACCGATTCCCAGGTAGTTCCTTTTTTCCAGCTCGATCTGTCCGTCATCTGCGGTAAAGTAGATCCAGGGGCCATACACAGTCTGATAGGTTCTGGATTCAATGATCCTGCCCTGAGCCTGATATTCCCGGAAATCCTCTTCATTCACAAAATAATATTCTCTTCCCGGCTGTTCTCCCTGACGCATAGGTCTGGTAGTATATAGGATGATATTCCTCAGCTCCAGCTCTCTATCCTCCAGAAGCCTTCTGTATATCGTATCCTTTCCCGATGAACTTTTTCCCATAATATAAAATATTTTTCCCATCTTTTTCCTCTTTATTTCCCGGTCGGCAAATCCTGCAGGATTCCAGACTCGCCGCCTGCTTTATTATTATATTTTTACTGTCTTTATTTTTTTCAAACTATAATCGGAAAGTCCCTGAAGCTCCAGTCCCTGTTTCTTCCAGAGGCCGGCCCTTTGGATAAATTCCCGGCTGATCTCCTCTCCGGGTGTCAGAATGGGAATTCCCGGGGGATACAGATAGGCAAACTCCCCGGATATTCTTCCGGCGCCATATTCCAGGTCCTTTTCTTCCATCTCTGATTCCATAGCCCGGGCTATGGTCATTTCCTGTCTGGGCCGGAGCTCTTCCGGATATTTTCCAAAAGAAGGAATGCTTATTCTGTGAATCCCTGCTTTTGTGGGATATGCCTGAGCCAGTGCGGAATCTATCTCCTCCAGAGCCTTTGTCAGTCTTCCGAATCCTTCTTCTGTGTCCATAACACTGGTAAGAGCCAGCACATATCCCGGGGCTTCCATTTCCATCTCCAGCCTGTATTTCTCTCTCAGGATCCTGTGGAGGGCCGGGCCTTGTATACCTGCTCCTGCTCCGGATATAAGGATCTTTGACAGGTCCAGATCAAAGATCCCCCCCTGTCCCCAGATCTCTCTCCCCGGCAGATAGAGATTTTTCATCTGGCTCAGCTTTCTTCTGCACTGTTCCAGCCGGAAAACATACCTGTCAAAAGCCTGTCCGCCATTTTCTTCCAGATAGCGCAGGCAGGCAGTTATAGAGGCCATGAGAACATAGGAAGGGCTGCTTGTCTGATAGATTCCAAGAAAACGCTCCAGTCTTTCTCCGGACACCAGGTCAGACTGCTGGTGGAGGACCGCCGTCTGGGTCAGGGAAGGAAGTGTTTTATGTAAACTCTGTATCACCAGATCGGCTCCAAGATACAGGGCAGATTTGGGAAAGAGCTGGTGAAAGGGCAGATGAGCCCCGTGGGCCTCGTCCACAATAAGGGGAATCCTGTGTCTGTGCGCTGCCTGGGCGATTCTTTTTACATCAGACAGAATCCCGTCATAAGTAGGGGAAGTGATCAGTACTGCCTGGATATCCGGATCTTTTTCTAAGGCAGACTCCACGTCTTCCGGGAAGATCCCGCCGTTTATCCCCAGTGTCTTTTCCCGGGAAGGATAAAGATATTCTGTCTTCAGCTGTCTTAAATAAGCGGCGTGATAAACTGCTTTATGGCTGTTTCTGGCCATAAGGATCTTTCCCCCGGGACTGGTACAGGCAGATACTGCTGCCAGAATCCCGGCGGTACTTCCATTGATCAAGAACCAGGTTCTCTTAGCCCTGAATATCTTTGCCCCGTATTCCTGCGCCTCCTTCAGGATCCCTTCTGCATGGTGGAGATTATCAAAGCCCGTAATCTCTGTGATATCTTCTTTCCATGGATCTGTCAGATAAGGGGTCACTGCCTGTCTTTTATGGCCGGGCATATGAAAAGGATAATCCTGGCCTCTTCCATATTGATACAGCGTCCGGTCCAGATATTTTCCCGTCTCCTTCATTCCAAAGCTCCTTTTACTGTTTTTTTTCTGTAGATCTTTCTCTCATTTTTATTGGAAAAAGCCTCTGCCCTCCCTCTCAGGAGTACTCTTCTTCCTTCCGGGTTTCTTGTATAGATCAGATGATATTTTCCGATATGCGGTTCCATATCTTTCCGAAAATTTTCTGCTTTTTCCTTTGTCCCCGAAAAAATCCCGGGCACGCAGAAATATTCTACAGGTTTTTCTCTGTTTCGTCCATAGACAAGAAGATATCTCTGATTTTCAATAGGTTTCAGCATATCTTCCAGGGCCTGGGCAAAAACTGCCTTCTCCCTGTCTGTGCCTCCTTCAAGCCATGCCCAGAAACGGATCCCCCTTTCTTCCCGGACAGCTGCCCGGCATCCAGAGTCAATACAGCCTCTTTTTTTCAGAGCAGCCAGAAGGCCTCTGGTCAAAGCCTTATACCGGCTCATGGGCGTCAGCCACCAGATCAGTCTTTTTCCGAAAAGAAAAGTTCCTGCTATAAAAATTGCAGAAATAAGGAAAAAGACCGTATTAGAAAAAAAGGTCCCTCTGGTAAGATTTACTCGTATCAATGTATTGCAGATTTCCATAAGGACCAGGATGATCTGGGCTCCCAGGGCATTATAAAAATGCACGCTCCCGGAAATGGATTTTTTCTCTGCTGCACGCTGGTCCATAGTTTCTGTCTTTTTATAAAGCCACAGGGCCTCCTTCCACTGCCGGGCAACGATTTCCCGCCGGGCAGACAGCTCTTCCATTTCCTGATCGATTCTCTGTACATGGGAAGGTTCATATGGCCCTGAAATAATATGCAGCCGGCCTATTCCGTTCTCAATAGCGCTGCCGTCATAGCGAAGGCCCAGGATTCCATCCATTCTCCGCTTCAGTGTATAGAAATCCTGAGATAATTCCGGATCGGAAATCCCCAGCCTCCTCTTCTCCTGCTGTTCCTCCGGACGCAGAAGACAGACCAGATGCCAGATATTGCTGACCTTATCCGGTTTCTTTTCATTGATCCGCACTGCCCGTCCCCTCATCTGATTTCCCAGAACATAAGATCCGACAAAGCTTGCCAGAATCAATGCATTAATGCAAGGAGAGTCCCAGCCTTCTCCCAAAAGAGCCTTGGTACCGGTAAGAATCTGGACTTCACCCATCTCAAAAAGCCTTGTCATGATCTGTGTATAGACATGGGAATTTCCATGAATCTGAATCTTCGTATAGCCCAGAGCCTTTCCACCGGCATCTGTAAGAGGTTTCCATTCCGGCTTCAGTTCCGGTGCCTGCCGGGCTGCCTCCTCCAGAAACGCTTCTTTTCCGCTGTCCGGAAAAATCAGAAAGCTGCCGCAGAGAACGCCCAGCCTCCAGTCCATAGCCTGTCTCCTCAAAAGCTCAAAAACCGGCAGTACGCCTATGTTTCCCACTTCCTGTTCCGGATCTCCCAGAGCCTTCTCTGCCTCCTTTCTCACATAGTCCGTCAGGATCAGCATACGCAGTTCCTCTCTCATAGAAGAATATTCCCAGGAAGCGATCCGGCAGATACTCTCCATCTTTCCTCTGCTGTTAGCCACTATCCGCTCCATAGAACGGCTCATAAGAA
>DXFG01000150.1 GCA_019114545.1 Candidatus Blautia pullistercoris
GGATTTTTCAGCTCCTGAACATGGCGCACATATCGAAGAGATACTCCCGGGATCACTTCCAAAGCATTAAAATCTGTGAAATTGGAGATCCTTGGCACCCGGATCACGGCGATGTCGATGAGGCCTACCTCCTGATTTCCGGAAAACCGTTCTGTCAGGCTGTCCTCATCCTCTACTTCCAGTTCCATATAGGGAGCCACTCCCACTACCGGGATATGGGTCCTTTCCTCCAGCATTTCCACTCCAGGATCCAGTATAGTCTTATCCCCCCGGAATTTATTGATGATCATGCCTTTCACCATCTTCTGTTCATCCGGTTCCAGGAGCATGATGGTTCCCATCAGCTGGGCAAAAACCCCTCCCCGGTCAATATCACCTACCAGAAGTACCGGAGCCTTGGCCATTTTCGCCATGCCCATGTTGACGATATCTTCTTCCTTCAGATTGATCTCCGCCGGGCTTCCGGCTCCTTCAATCACAATAATATCATATTTTTCCGCCAGTGTCTCATAAGCTTCCATTACTTTCGGCACCAGCTGTTTTTTGTATTTAAAATAATCTCTGGCGCTCATGGTTCCCAGGACTTCCCCGTTTACGATCACCTGGCTGCCTACGTCATTAGTAGGTTTCAGTAATATGGGATTCATCAACACAGAAGGACTGATACCTGCTGCTTCCGCCTGCATGACCTGGGCTCTTCCCATCTCCAGGCCTTCCTGGGTGATAAAGGAATTCAGCGCCATATTCTGAGATTTAAAAGGAGCCACACGGTATCCATCCTGTTTAAAAATCCTGCACAGACCTGCTGCCAGAAGGCTTTTTCCTGCATTGGACATAGTCCCCTGTATCATAATTGCTTTTGCCATAATCATTCCCTCTTTTGTCTGTATTATCTGTTTTGCTCTAATATCTGCTTAAAAACCTTTAAAAGCTCTTCGTTTTCTTCTCCCGTCCGGACAGCCACACGGTAATAACCCTTTTTCAGTCCCCGGTAATTGCTGCAATCCCGGATATAAATTCCCTTCTCCAGGCATTTCTCCTGAAGATCCTCCGGCCCTTTGAAAAAGATATAATTGGCCTCTGAGGCAAATGTGAAAAATCCCAGCTTTTTCATTCCTTCCAGAAGGATTTCCCTTTCCTTTCGGATCTTCTTCATAGACTCTTTCACATATGTCTCTTCTTTTAAGGCAGCCATCCCCGCCTCCTGGGCCACCACAGAAACGTTCCAGGGCTGCATGACCTCTTTCATTTTTTCCAGGATCTGAGGGTTTCCACAGAAACCGTATCCCAGCCGTATTCCCGCCATGGCATATTTCTTTGTAAAGGCCTTTAACAAAAACATCTGGGGATATTCTTTCAGATACCTTTTCATGGAATACTTTTGGGGCTCCTCCAGAAAATCCTCAAAGCACTCGTCCAGGACCAGAAAAGTTTCGGTTTCCCGGCAGCGGTGTGCCAGCTTTTTCAGATATTCAGGCTCCACTGCTACCCCCGTAGGATTATTGGGATTGCAGAAAAAAACCATATCCGTGTCTTTTCCGATATGATCCAGAAATCCCTCTCCCGGACAGAATCCCTCTTCTTCAGAAAGGAAATAATACTCTGTCTCACACCCCCAGGCCCTTAAAGCCTGTTCATATTCTGCAAAGGTAGGAGCCGGAAGGAGCGCTTTTCCAGGTTTCAGAGCCAGGGCCAGGCCAAAGATCAGATCCGCCGCCCCATTTCCGCAGATAATGGACTTTATAGGAACTCCCTCTGCTTCCGCCAAAGCCCGGCGCAGTCCTTCACACTCAACATCTGGGTAATGGCAGACCAGTTCCATAGCCGCCGCTCCCGCTTTTTTTACTCCCTCAGGTGTTCCGTAGGGATTACAATTCGAGGAAAAATCCAGTACATTTTTATGCCGGTAGATATCTCCTCCATGTTTATGAATCTCTGTCATTGTCTCACCTCTAGATCAGGGAAAGAATTCCCATTATTGTCAGCCGGATCCCTGCGAAGATCACTGTTGCCAAAATGGCGCTTACATACAAAAGCCTGTTTGCCCTGGGAATATCTTCAAACTCCACAGGACGTTTCGGATCTCCCAAAGTAGGCTTCTCATATAGCTTTCCAAAATAATAGGCATTTCCTGCAAGCTGGATATCCAAAGCCCCGGCCATGGCTGATTCTGTCTGGGCTGAATTAGGGCTTGCATGGTTATACCGGTCTCTTTTAAAAATCTTCCAGGCGTTTTTCCCATCCATTCCTGTGATCCAGGCTGCTGTAATCATAAGGAGTGCCGATATCCTGGCAGGAATATAATTGACCACATCATCCAGCTTTGCGCCGTATCTGCCAAAATTCAGAAACCTATCATTTTTGTAACCTACCATAGAATCCATGGTATTTATGGTTTTGTACAGGTACAGAAGAGGCGGCCCTCCCAGAGCCATATAGAACAGAGGTGCAATCTCTCCGTCTGAGGTATTCTCTGCCACAGTTTCTACTGCGGCCTTGGTCACCCCTTCAAAAGTAAGATTCTGGGTATCCCTGCCTACGATCATGGAAACCGCATGTCTGGATCCTTCCAGATCCTCCTTTTTCAGTTCCCGGTATACCTTCATGCTCTCTTCTTTCAGAGACCTGGCCGCCAGCATCTGGTAGCACATAAAAGTCTCCAGGAGGATTCCCAGCAGAGTATGGATCTTATAAGCCAGAAAAAGAATCCCTGCAGGGATCACAAAACCCAGGATACACAGCAGGATCACCATAAGAAGTCCTGCCTGCCTTTCCCCCTTTGGTGTCTTTGGAAAAACTCCCCGGAGCTTTTTTTCCAGGAAACTGATTTCCTGGCCGATGACCCGGACCGGGTGATACAGCCATCTGGGATCCCCCAGGAGCAAATCTATAACAAAGCCCAGCACAAGGGCCAGTGGTGTCCATTTAAACATCTGTCCATAATCCTTTCTCGGCAGAGAGCACATGTCTTTCTTTCTTCCAGATTTCTTCTTCCAGAGTCAGGACATAATATTCTCCGTTTTTTATCTGCCATTCAAAATATCCCTGTTTCGGATGTCCGTAGGCGCTGAGGATACTCATGATCGTACCTCCGTGAGCCACAATGGCCGTTGTCGGACTTCCCAGGGCAAAGGCTTCCTCCACACATTGAACAAAGCCCTCCCGGCACCGGATGCGAAATGCTTCTGAATCCTCCCCGTCCGGAAAGGGAAGGGTGCCGCCGCTGTCGATCCAGGCCTGATAGTCCGGATTCCCCGACAGTTCCTTATAATTTTTATTTTCAAAATCTCCAAAATCGCATTCTTTCAGAAGAGGACACTCTTTCTGAACCAGTCCGGGATACAAAAGCTCTCCCGTCTGTCGGCAACGCTGCATCGGACTGACAAAGAGAAGGGCTGCTTTTGGGTAAGTCTTTCCTTCCAGTTCCCGGATTCCCTCCTGGCAGAGAGGTTCATCAGTTCTGGATCCGATATATTTTCCGGAAAGATTACCCTCTGTTTTTCCGTGGCGTATCAGATAGATCCTAAGCATTTTTGATCACCGTCCCGATTCCGCAGACTACCCGTATCACCTGACTGCTTTTGGCTGCAATCCTGGTGCAGATTCTTCCTGTAGCCTCCCGGTATTTCCGGTCAAAAGCTTCGATAGGTACCACTCCGTATCCCAACTCGTTGGAAATCAGGATGATCCGGGGATTTTTTTCCAGAAGCTTTATTTCCAGGTTTTCCAGATCCCAGTTTTCTTCTAACCCTTTCCGGATCCACTGATGAAAATGATACAGACAGGGCGAGGAAAAAATATCCTCATAAGAGGCATTGGCGCCGTCCTGCATTTCACCTTTTTCCAGGTGAAAGGTATTTTTCACATAATCTTTTTTCCCCTGAAAGGCTCCTCCTATAACCAACTGCATAATTTCTCTCCTATCACTGCCCCGAAAGCAATTACCAGCTCGCAAAGCTGCATATGAAATCCTGCCAGATCTCCAGTGATCCCGCCGAATTCTTTCTGAGACATTTTATAATAATACAGGTATTCCAGGGCTGTCGCCGCCAGAACACAACCTCCTATCACCGGCTCATAAACCAGCATAAGAACTGCACAGATTACCACATAGACCATGGAAAAAATCTTCACACAGGTCTTCTGGGCTCCATCAGAAAAAGTAGCGGCAAGACCGGTATTTTTTGCCATTGGAAAAGCGGCAATAGAAAAGCCCCCCATGGCCCTGGAAAGAACAAAGCCTATGGAGACCACCGGCAGGGCTTTTAAAGTCATCTCGCTGTAAATACCCAGGTAAAATAAAAAATATACCGCTGCAGTGATAATGGCAAAGGCACCTGCGTGAGAATCTTTTAATATCTCCAGTTTCCGCTCCCGTGGCTGATAGGAATGAAGGGCATCTGAGGTATCCAGAAGCCCGTCCAGATGAATGCCTCCGGTGATCACCACCGGAATCAGCACCAGCACCACAGAATAAAAGAGGTGGCTCTGGGTGATCTGAAGGCCCCAGTATCCCCATAGCCAGGTAACGGCTCCGATGATCACACCGATCAGGGGAAAGAGGCACATGATATAGCGCATATTTTCCTTTGTCCACTCGCTTTTTGGCATTGGCACCTTAGAATACATGGAAAAAGCGATCTTAAAACTGTTCCACCATGGTTTCATATTTTCTGTCCTTCTTTTCTCTCGTTTTTATAACACAGGGGAATCCCGTAAACCACCTCTGTTACATTGACTGCCATTTTGGCGATCTCCTGATTGATCTGCCCCAGAAAGGCCTGATACTGTATGGTCTCCGGGGAATACCGGATTCCGTCAGAGAAGATCTCATTAGTCACTATCACCAGTTCTCTGGCCTGAGAGGCCAGAGAACGGATCCCTTCCATGACTTCTTCCACTGTCTTTTCCTTTGCCCCCTGATCCTGGTACATTTCATTGGCTACCAGATTTGACATACATTCCAGGAGCACGCAGGACCCTGCCGGGACTTTAAGATCCTTCAGTCCTGTATAACACTCCAGTGTCTGAAAATTCTTTTTGGCCCGCATTTGCCGATGCCTCCGGATCCTGGCGTGGCTTTCCTCGTCAAAAGGATACATAGTAGCAATGTAGATCCTCTCATAATCTCCAAAGCCGGTAATAACACTCTCCGCATAGGCAGACTTGCCGCTGCCGCTGCCGCCGGTTATTAATGTAACCATCTTTTAAATCCTCCTGTTCCTTCGGCTCTTCCCATGAAAGCCCCCGGATTGCTCCGTGCTTCCGCACTCCCGCAATCCTGACCTGCATTCCCAATCCGGCCTGCCGGCCTACTTGCTCATGCAGGTTAGCGTCTCTAAAGCATAAACAGCTCAGCCTGCCAGCAGTCTGCCTGTCTCTGCTTTGAGACTGGGCTTTCATTGCAAGTGTTCGTATGCTTCCATACCGAAGTTGTGGAAGTCGCTCATGCCATGGTAAACGGCCAGGCCGGTGTCCAGGAGGGGGAAGAGATTCAGGGCTCCGGTTCCCTCGCCAAGGCACATGTCACAGTGAAGAGGCGCATCTTTTCCAAGGGCTTCCAGGATCAGTTGTCCCGCCGGTTCTTTGGATACATGGGAAGCCAGCATGTAGTCTTTTGCCTGAGGACAGATAGCAGCCGCCAGGACCGCTCCTGTGGCGGAGATTACGCCGTCAATGACTACCGGCATATGACAGGCGGCTCCTCCCAGGAACAGGCCTGCGATCCCGCCGATGTCAAAGCCTCCTACCTTTGCCAGAACATCTATAGGGTCTGCCTTGTCTGGTTTATGTATTTCAATGGCATGTTTAATCACCTGGATCTTCCGGTTCAGTCCCTCTGTGGAAAGTCCTGCTCCTCTTCCTGTCATCTTTTCTACAGGGAGATCCAGAAGCACAGAGGCAATGGCGCTGCTGGTGGTGGTATTTCCAATACCCATCTCCCCTGTTGCCATGATCTGATATCCCTTTTCTTTCATCATACAGGCTACTTCTATACCGGTTTCAATAGCCTGAATGGCCTGTTCTCTGGTCATAGCCGGCTCTTTTGCCATATTTTTTGTTCCATAGGCGATTTTCCGGTTGAGAATACTCACATCTGTAGCCACTCCCACATCTACAGGGAAAATGTCGCAGTTTACGGTCCGGCACATAATGCTGGAAGCGGCTTTTGTCTGAAGGAAACTCTCGGCCACCAAAGCTGTGATCTCCTGTCCGGTCTGGGTTACTCCTTCTTCCACAACGCCATTATCTGCACACATGGGAACCAGTACTCTTTTTTCTGCACGGACTCTTGGATCTCCTGTAATCCCGGCGATCTGTACCACCATATCCTCCAGCTTTCCAAGGCTGTGCAGCGGGTGTGCGATGCTGTCCCAATGCTCTCTGGCCTGCTCCATGGCCTTTTCATCTAAAGGCCGGATTTCCTTAACTGCTTCCTGTAAGTTCATAACTGCTTCCTCCTTCTCGCTTCTCTATAGTTTCTGCATCTATCCACATAAGCTGCAGCAAGTTTTGGATTTCCCCAGTAATAAAAATGAGGAAATCCGGCGATCATGGAATCTGTATAGTGGATACAGTCCCATCCCCGTCTGCTTTCCGGCTTTTGTCCGTGAAAGTCTTCTCCACAGCTTGTAGAATCAAAATAATGAAATTCATGGGCAGGGCAGGCGCCGATCCTCTGCCCGAAAACCTCCCCGTCCTTTTTCTCCAGAATCAGGTATCCGAATCTGGAAAGTCTGGGCGTCTTATAAGCCTTTCCCGCAATGATCCCTGCGCCTTCCCGGTCCTTTCCGTCCATATCCTGGAAATACTGGTGGAGATACATGAATCCCCCACACTCCGCCATCACAGGAAGTCCCCTCTTCAAGGCCTCTTTTATCTGTCTGCGCATATCTGTATTTTCTTCAAGTTCCCTGCCATAAAGTTCCGGATAGCCCCCGTAAAGAAGGAGGCCGTCCAGCTCCTCAGGGAGCCGGACATCATGGATGGGGGAAAATTCTACAAGTTCCACCCCCAGATCCTGCAGAAGCTCCAGATTATCTTCATAAATAAAACAAAATGCCTCATCTCTTGCCAGACCGATCCGGACCGGAATTTTCCTGTCCACAGCCGGCAGGTCTGGCTTCACCGTTTCCAGAGCCGGCGCAGTTTTGGCCAGGTCCAGAAGGCCGTCCAGGTCCAGAGTATCCTCCAGGACTTTCGCCAGGCGGTTCAGCTTTTCTCTCAGATCCGCCACTTCCCCGGGCAGGACCAGGCCTAAATGCCTGCTTTCAATGGTACATTCCTCTACTCTTGGAACATATCCGTATACCCTCACTTCCAGCTCTTCTTCAATCTTTTTCTTCATTCTGGGATACAGCATAGGAGACATCTGGTTCAGGATCACTCCCTTTACCCCGCTGTCTTCTCTGTACTGACAGAACCCCTTAATATAAGCCAGAAGGGAAAGGCTCATGCCCTTGCTGTTCACTATGAGGACCGCCGGGGTTTTGGTAGTCCTGGCCAGATCATAAGCACTGGCCCGGAAAGTGGTGCCCCCCACCCCGTCATAATATCCCATAACCCCTTCCATCACCGCAATGTCACAGTCCCGGCTATTTCTTTCCAGGAGATATTTCAATGTATTTTCTTCTGTAAAAAAGGTATCCAGATTCCTGGATTTTGTCCCAATGACCCTGGTATGGAACATAGGGTCGATATAGTCCGGCCCGCACTTAAAGGAGGCTGGCTTTAATCCTCTGTTTTTCAGGGCCTGCAGGATTCCGCAGGTAATCAGGGTCTTTCCGCTGCCGCTGGCTCCTGCGGTCAGCAGAAAACGTGGTATCTCCATAGTCAGCGCCCCTTTCCATTTCCCGTGCAGGATATGATATAAATAGGGTTCTCTCCCATCATCATGTGATAGGAACCGATCTCTTTCGCCTTGCTCACACTGAGCTGGACGATTTCTGTATCTGTAACAGCCAGCTCCTTTATACAGTTAAGGGTCTCTGCCACCGTTTCCAGAGCAATACAGTTGATCACAATCCTGACCTGTGGATTCTTCTGAAGCAACAGTTCCAGGATCTGCCTCATATTTCCTGAAGAACCGCCAATAAATACCTGGTCAGGAGCCGGCAGCTCTTCTAAGGCTTCCGGCGCCGTGCCCTGGATCAGGATAAGATTTTCTGCCGCAAACTTTTTCTTATTTTTCTTTAAAAGCTCAAAAGCCAGCTCTTTTTTCTCAATGGCAAAAACCTTCCCATAGGGTGCCCGCAGGGCCATTTCCACAGATACGGAACCGGTTCCTGCCCCGATGTCATAGCAGACGGAATCTCTCCCAAGCCTCAGCTTGGAAAGAGAAACGGTACGGATTTCTTCTTTTGTCATAGGCACCTTGTCCCGGATAAATGCGCTGTCCGGGATACCGTGGACTGCCAAAAGCTCCCTGCATTCCTGATTTTCTGCATAGACGACGCTCAGGGGATCTCCTTCATAGTCCAGAAAATCTTCCGGGCTTCCCTTCCGGATCTTTTCCTCCGGGTAAGAGAAACATTCTCCGGTATACAGGGTCACATTTTTCATATCATACTCTGCAAGTTTCCTGGCCAGGTTCCGGATCCCATCTCTGGTTCCCAGGATGGAAAATACTTTCCGGTTATGACGGATCAGAGAAACCAGATCCGCATCCCGGCCATGAGCGCTGGTGATCAGCACATCATCCCAGGACTTTCCGATACGGCTCATAAAATAAACCAGGGAAGAAATCCCGGGGACAACCCGTACCTTCTTTCCCTCCAGGGCCTGGAGGAGTTTCTTTGCGCCGCTGTAAAAGCCTGGATCTCCGGAAAGAAGAATGGCAATTTTATCATATTCCGGATGTTCCTCTATATACTCAGCGATCTTCTGGCTGTTATACTCGATAAAGAAATCCTGGCCCGGTTCTTTGCAGGCCTCTACCATTCTCTTAGCTCCAATCAGAAGCTGGGCGCTGCTGATGATCTTCCGGGCTTCCAGTGTAAGACCTTCCCTGCTGCCCATGCCGATCCCTGCCAGAGTGATCTCCCCCTGAAATTTCAGACTGTACTTCCCGCATAAAAGCCGGCGGCACTGGTTTACGGAAATCCCTTTTTCTTTCAGGGGTCTTCCGATAACTACAGGAATACAGCCGCATTCTCTGGCTGCGTCCATCTTATCCTGAAATCCCCCTGGATCTCCTGACATTTTTGTAACCAGATATTTACAATCCAGCTGCCGGATCATGGCGGCATTCAGTTCTTTAGAAAAAGGTCCCTGCATACAGATCAGATTTTTTCCCTGAAATCCCTGCTGGCTGCATGCAGCGGCTACCTTAGGCAGAGAAAGGACCCTGAGAAAAACTCTTTCCTGATAGTTTTCCAGTTTGGTATACTTAGCCGCTTCCTTGCTTCCGGTGGTAGCCAGAATATTTCCTTCTGTATGGGAAAGAAGTTCCACCGCTTCTTCCACGCTGTCCGCAAAGATCCAGTCTCCCTCTTCTTTCCTCTCCTGGTTTTCCCGGAGAATACGGATATACTCTTTTCCCGTTTCTTCACAGGCTTTTTTTATATTCTCTGTAACCTGGGCCGCATAAGGATGGGTAGCGTCCACCACTATATCCGGATCTTTTTCCTGAAATAAAACTTTCATCTCTTCTAAGTCCAGACGCTGATGGGAGATTTCCAGCACCGGGCTTTCCGGCAGAAGCTGCTCTCCGTACTCTGTAGCCACACAGATATGTCCCGGTATCTGACGGCGGTCCAGAAATTCTGCGATCTCTCTGCCCTCTGTGGTACCGGCAAAAATAATCACTTTACACATTTTTATATCCTCTGGGAGTTACCATTTTTCCTCCTATGTTTTTCGTCTGGGAATTTCCCACAAAAACCGTAGTGAACATATCTACCTTTGTGGTTTTTAATTCTTCCAGAGTCAGGACTTTCATGGATTCTCCCTCTCTTCCGATGTTTCCCACAATGCCGCAGACGGTATCCGGAGCCTTATATTCCATCATCAGATTGCATGCCTTTTCCAGGTAATCATGGCGCTTTTTGCTGGAAGGATTATAAAGGCAGATAACAAAGTCCGCTTTAGAAGCTTCCAGAAGCCGGGTCTCGATCTTCTCCCAGGGAGTCAGCAGATCGCTGAGACTGATCAGACAGAAATCATGGATCAGAGGGGCTCCCAGCACTGCGGCACCTCCTGTGGCGGCAGTTACTCCCGGGATGATCTCCAGTTCTACCTGGGGATAATTTACGCCCACTTCATACATCAGTCCTGCCATGCCATAGACCCCTGCATCTCCGCTGCAGATCATGGAGACGGTCTTTCCTTTGATGGCTTCTTCAAAGGCCATCTGGCACCGCTCTACTTCTTTTTTCATTGGGGTGGTCATAAATTCTTTTCCCGGAAAATGTTCTTTTACCAGGTCTACATACACCGTATACCCTATGATCACATCACTGTTTTTTAAAGCCTGGGCTGCCTCAATGGTCATCTTTTCATAAGCTCCCGGACCGATTCCGACTACATATAATTTATTCAAAGTTCACACTCCATTTCTTCATTGCCAGAGCTACGGTCACCCCGTCCTGGGCAAATTTTCTTAAGATCAGCCGTCCCTTTCCTTCCCTGCTGCTTCCCAGAAGGGCGGCTCTTTCGCATACATTATCCACACCGGTAACCTCTTTTACAAAAGAGGAGGCAGCATAGGTTCCCTCTACTTCTTCCAGTTCTTCTTTGCTGTAGGTGATAAAGGGAAGATTTCTTTCCTCACAATATTCCAGGATCCCTTCTTCATCTTTTTTCAGGTCAATGCTGGCTACCTGTTCCATAGCCACAGAGGGGATCAGCTGTTCATCGCAGGCCCTGCGGATCACCTTCTCTACAATCTCCTTTGGCATCTCCTTTTTACAGCCTACTCCCGTGGTGATCACCCTGGGGATCAAATAGAGAGTATGGACAAAAGGATGCTCCATATAGCCGTTTGTTACGTAGATTCCCAGCTCCGGTTTTTCCTGTCCTTCTTCCAGAA
>DXFG01000151.1 GCA_019114545.1 Candidatus Blautia pullistercoris
AATCTCCGGATACAGGCGCTGCTTTTGAGGTTTTCCATGAATAGAAAAAAGCTATGGAAATCTATACTTTTTGGGTATTTGATATTTTTTATCTATAGTGATAGATTAGAAGCAGAAAAGATCTGTCCATAGAAAGGAGAGAAATCCTTTGGAAGAATTATCTCAAAAAGCTCTGCTACAAAATCTGAAGGACGCCGGATGCGGAAAAGAATTGATCCGTAAATTTATGGAACTTCCCGAATCCAGGGAAGGAGAGCAAATAAATCTGCTGACGGCTCACAGAGAAAAACTGCTGCAGAAGATCCATAAAGAAGAACGTCAGATCACCTGCCTGGATTATCTGATCTATCAGATTAAACACAGGAAGGCTTAGATACAGAAAAAATAAGGAGGAATGTGAAAATGACAACGATAGAAGATCAAAGATTTGACATGGAAAGAGCTCTGTACGGAAGCCATGATATTCTGGTAAAAAACTGTTCCTTTGACGGACCGGCAGACGGGGAAAGTGCTTTAAAGGAAAGCAGTGATATTGATGTGGAACACTGCTTCTGTAATCTGCGCTATCCCTTCTGGCATGATCATCGTCTGAAGATTGCAGATTCGGAAATGACCCCTCTCTGCCGTGCGGCTCTGTGGTATTCCGATCATGTGGAGATCACCGATACAAAACTCCATGGCATTAAAGCCCTCAGAGAGTGCAGCGATATTATTATGAAAGGCTGCGACATCATCTCTCCGGAATTCGGATGGTCTGTAAAGGAACTGAATATGCAGGACTGCACCGCAGAAAGCGAATACTTTATGATGCGTTCTCAGAACCTGTATTTTCACAACCTGAAAATGAAGGGAAAATACTCTTTCCAGTATATTGAAAATGCTGTATTTGAAAACTGCCAGCTGGATACAAAAGATGCTTTCTGGCATGCCAAAAACGTCCTTGTAAAAAACAGCATTGTAAAAGGAGAATACCTGGCCTGGTACAGCGACGGGCTGACACTGGAAAACTGTAAGATCATCGGCACACAGCCTCTTTGCTACTGCAAAAATCTGAAGCTGATCGACTGCGAAATGATCGATACAGACCTGAGCTTTGAAAAATCCGATGTGACAGCTACCATCACCACCCCTGTGATCAGTATTAAAAATCCCCTTTCCGGATGTATCCAGGTTCCGGAAGTAGAAGAGATCATCCGGGATGATGAAAATTCAAAAGGCGAGATTATTCTTACAAAGTAATTGACCTGAAGTTCACTCCAGGTTGTATAATATTAAAGAATATGGATCTGTCGCACTCAATCATACATCAGGAATATTTATACATTTTATGCGAATTTGTCGAGCACGGCTTTGAGACTATAGGCTCAAAGCAGCGCAGACTGAGCAATAAAATGTATAAATATTCTCGATTTTGATTCGGGTGACAGATCCCCATGGACAAAGATAAAAGGAGGCAAAACAATGATTTACAAAGATTTTCAGAATTTGAAATTATCTGCTCTGGGCATGGGCACCATGCGTCTTCCCGTTATTGACGGAGATGATTCCAGGATCGACGAAGCAGCTGCAAAAGAAATGGTTGCTTACGCTATGGAACAGGGCGTCAACTATTATGACACCGCCTGGGGCTACCATGACGGCAATTCTGAGTTGGTAATGGGAAGAGCCTTAAAAGAGTACCCAAGAGACAGTTTTTATCTGGCTACAAAATTCCCGGGATATGACCTTTCCAATATGGACAAGGTAGAAGAAATCTTTGAGAAACAGCTGGAGAAATGCCAGGTGGAATACTTTGATTTCTATTTATTCCATAATGTATGCGAGATGAACATTGACGCATATCTGGATGAAAAATACGGAATCTATGACTACTTAATGAAGCAGAAAGAAAACGGAAGGATCCGTCATCTTGGCTTTTCCGCTCATGGAAGCTACGATGTAATGAAACGTTTCCTGGAGAAATATGGAAAGAGCATGGAATTCTGCCAGATTCAGCTGAATTACTTAGACTGGAGCTTCCAGGATGCCAAAGCAAAAGTAGAGCTGCTGAAGAAATATAATATCCCTGTATGGGTTATGGAACCTTTAAGAGGCGGCCGTCTGGCAAACCTTACTGAGGAAGAAGAAGCAAAATTAAAAGCTATGCGTCCCGATGAGGGAACCCCTGCATGGGCATTCCGTTTCCTTCAGTCCATTCCGGAAGTTACTGTAGTGCTGTCCGGTATGTCCAACATGGAACAGATGAAAGACAATATACATACCTTCCAGGAAGACAAGCCTCTGTCAGAAGAAGAAATGAAAAATCTGCTGGCTATGGCTGATGAAATGGTACAGAAGATCGCTCTTCCATGTACAGCCTGCCATTACTGTGTAAGCCACTGTCCTCAGGAACTGGATATTCCAACCTTACTGGCTCTCTATAACGAGCACTGCTTTACCAAGGGCGGATTCATTGCGCCTATGGCTCTGTCTTCTTATCCGGAAGATAAGCTGCCAAGCGCCTGCGTAGGCTGCAGAAGCTGTGAAGAAGTCTGTCCTCAGCAGATCAAAGTATCTGAAGCAATGGCTGATTTTGCTGAAAAATTAAATATGTAAAAGAAAAGAACAAAATTTTCAGAAACGGATTCCGGAGGAAATTCTTCCAGAATCCGTTTTCTTTTCCAGCGGATTCATAAGGAAATTTTATATTGCTCCTGTTACACTGTAGCCGTAACGAGATGGCAAGGGGTTGCCCCTGACAGAAAGGAGCAAAGAAAAATGACACATAAGGTTTTGATCGTCACAACGGTCAGCGGATTTTTATGGCAGTTTGAAAAAAACACCGTAGAAATTTTAAAAAGCCGGAATGCACAGATCCATTATGCGTCAAACTTTGAGAACCCGGCTTACGCTTTTGACCAGGGATATTTTAAGGATAATGGGATCATGATTCATCCCATTCCTATTCAGAAATCCCCCTATCAGATTAAGAAAAATTTCAGAGCATTGAAAAGTCTTATAAAGATCATTAAGCAAGAAGAAATCGACACCCTCCACTGCCACACCCCTGTGGGAGCGGTTCTGGGACGTCTGGCCGCGAGATTTTCCAAAAGAAAAGTAACGGTGATCTATACTGCCCATGGTTTCCATTTTTATAAAGGCGCCGGCTTGAAAAACTGGCTGCTTTATTACCAGGCGGAACGTTTTCTGGCCAGATATACGGATATACTTGTAACCATTAACCGGGAAGATGAAAAAAGAGCCAGAAGCTTTTCTCTCAGGGATTCCGGCTGGGTTATGAAAATACCCGGCGTAGGAGTTGACCGGGAAAAATTCCGGGTTCAGTTTGAAAAAAGGCAGGAGGCCAGAAAGGCCCTTGGGCTCCAGAGCGGAGAGCTGTGTCTTCTGACTGCCGCTCTTTTGGATAAGGAAAAAAATTATCAGACAGTGTTAAAAGCTTTAGAGAAGCTTAAAGATCTGCCTTTTCACTATTATATCTGCGGAGAAGGACCCTACCGTCAGGCATTAGAAGAGCAGACCGTCCGTCTGGGCCTGGAAGAGAATGTGACCTTTCTCGGCTTCCGGAAGGATCTGGATTTTCTCCTTCAGGGAGCAGATATCTTTCTTTTTCCCTCTGTCCGGGAAGGGCTGGGTATGGCAGCATTAGAGGCTATGGCCTGCGGCGTTCCCGTGATCGGCGCAGACAACCGGGGGACCAGGGAATATATCCGTCATGGAGAAAACGGTCTTCTGTGTCCGCCCAGAAATGGGGAGGATTTTGCAACAGCTATCCACATTCTCTATGAAAATCCCATCCTCAGAAAGAAAATGGCTGTCAGAGCCAGAAAGGATAGTTGGCGATTTGGGAAAGAAGAGAGCAGACTCTATATGGAACAGGTATATAAGATTGCATGGAAAGGAGAAGAGGAAAATGACTTCCGAACCAAAGGTCAGCGTCATCATGAGCCTTTACAATCCCCGGCCTTTCCACTGGCTGAAGGCAGCCGTGGATTCCATCTTGGATCAGAGTTTTAAAGACTTTGAATTCCTCATCTACGACGATGGATCTGACGAAGAATGCCGGCGGTTTATGGAAGAACTCGGCCAACTGGATCCCAGGATCCGTATCCTCCGGGGTGAAGAAAACCGGGGAATCGCCTATGGACTGAATGCGTGTATACGGGCAGCAAAGGGAGAATATCTGGCCCGTATGGACGGAGACGATATTTCCCTACATCATCGCCTGGAAATACAGACGGCTTTTTTGGATGAGAACAAGCAGTTTGATTATGTAGGGTCTGCCGCTTCTCTCCTGGAGGGAGAGAAGCTGTGGGGCATGCGGCGGCTGGCTTCCATTCCCCAAAAAGAAAATTTTCTCTCCTTTTCTCCCTATATCCATCCTTCGGTGATGTTCCGGAGAGAAGTCTTTGAAAAATATGGTCTTTACAACACTTCAGATCTGTGCCGGAGATGTGAAGACTATGAGCTGTTTATCCGCCTTCACAGGGCAGGCAGCTATGGCTGTAATCTGGAGGAGATCCTCCTCTGCTACCGGGAGGAGAAAAACAGCTATAAAAAGAGGACCTTTCAAAGCCGCAGGAGAGAAGCAAGACTGCGCAGACAGAGTTTTCCGGCTCTGGGACTTAGAGGATTCCGAGCCGAATTGTATAAATATAAGCCCTATGGCGCAGTGGTTATACCAAAAGGAATATACCGCAAAATGGTATATATAAAACAAAGGTGGAATGCTTGATTTTTCAGCATTCCACCATCTTTTATCATAGAAGATCTTTAGGCGAGAAAATAGTTAAGGACCCGCAGTTCCACAGACCCCTCCTTTTTTATTATAAGCACAGCTCTAAAACCAGACTGGAAAATCTTTCGGACCTTGTTTTGATATCTTCTTCTGTCACTCCATAATACAGCATGATATCTTTGCATATTTCCCGCAATTTCGACTCATTTCCGCTGAATCCGCAGCTCAGTAATCCCCAGTGTTTTTCAATATCCACATATACTCTTCCTTCTCCATAGAATATTTCAAACATGTGATAGTCCATAGGAAATTTCTCATCCGGTATTTCATTTATTTTCTTGTGACGGATTTCCTGCTGGACGTTCATCTGCTCAAGAACTGTTTTCTGCTCCTCCGGATCCATGTTTTCCGAAAATCGGATATTTTCCAGAGAAGGAATATTCGCCTCTTTCAGAAGCTGAGGACAGTATTTGGTGATCAGAGCTTCCCTGATGGATTCTTTCTGTATACGATAAGTATGAGTATTCCCAGGCAGTTCTTTTCCGTGATATTTTTCTATAATAAACTGGATAACCTGATCTATCGTATGGGGATCTGGAGTAATGCTTTTTTCAATTTCTTCTTTCTTTTTCTTAAACAAAGCCCGCTCTTCAAGTTCCCGGGGAGAGACTTCCCTGTCCGTTACCCCTTTGATATAAACGCTTGTAGGCCCATCTGCTCCGAAAATACTGTCCCCTGCGGCTGCCTTTACAAAATCCCTGAATATTTTCCGGCTGTTCTCGTCTACTTTATGAGAAAACTCCGGATGCCACTGGACCGCCCACACAAATCTGGAGCCCGGCTTCCATACAGCTTCCACAAGGCCGTCCTGGGCATAGGCCATAGGTTGGAGACCAGAAGCCAGCTCCTTGATGCCCTGATGGTGGCAGCTGTTTACCGGGAGTTCCTCTTTTCTCAGGCATTTCTGCAAAGGCGTATCCGGGACCAGTTCCACCGGATGTATAGGCTGATCGTAAGGGGCAGGCTGCCGATGGCAGACAGAAGATGGATGCTGGGTGGGCAGGTCCTGGTAAAGACTTCCTCCCAAGGCCACATTGATCAGCTGCAGGCCACGGCAGATCCCCAGTACAGGTTTGTTCTGTTCCAGCACCATAGGCAGAAGAATAGTTTCCATTTTGTCCCGCTGGGGGCAGCATTCGCCGCATTGCGCTGAAACTTCTTCCCGGTAAAGGGAAGGAGAGACATCATGACCTCCGGTAAACAAAAATCCATCAAAATAATTTACCAGTTTTCCTAAAGCCTCTCTGTCAGAAGTAAGAGGCAGCATAACAGGAATTCCCCCAGCATCTTCGATTCCTTTCATATAACCGGGAAGCATCCAGTAGCTTTCCCTTTCTATATCAATCAATGGAATAATGCCGATCAATGGTCTCTTCATCTTACACTTCCTCCTTCGTATTAAAATTATCGGTTATAATAATCGTCTGGATTACCGTATTTTTGAACAGCATCTCTTAGTTCATCATCTGTCAGATTCCGCATAAGCAGCCAGTTTTCTTCATATTGGTAATGAGGATATCGATACTCCGGCCTGATAAAAGTATTTTTCACATACAAAGCAATATGCTGATCATACTGTTCTTCTTTCACTTCAAATTTCAGACTGTATAGAAATAAATGCCAGGCCAGGAATAAAGCAAGAAAAAAGGCAGCGACAAAAGTCAAGATTATCGCTATAACATTGAAAAAACCTTGTAAATGCAGCTTTATTTTCTTTAACAAAAAGCGTACAACAACTATACATACACCCAGCCATAAAATATATAAAATTACGACCACAGTAACAGCACTTTCAGGAACATAGTGCCAGCCCTGGGGCAGCAGTTTTTCTCCAATAAAGAAAAGCAATGTAGCTGTAAAAAGCAGGATCAACATGAAAAGAAACATATATTTTTTTGAATTGTTTTTGTTTTGTATCATCATGAAACTTCCTTTCACAAATCAAAATTACAGAATTTTCAGTCGGCGCTTTTCAATGCCCATTATAGCACGAACCGGATATATCGTCATTCTTTTTATTTCTTCCTCGTGTATTTTTCACACTTTCTGGAAAAAGTAAGAGAAAAGCGAAAAATGGAGCAATAATCTATGAAACAGACCTTATTTGTTATACAGGAACTTGTAGCCCGGGAAATGAAGCGGAAATACAGCCGGTCTAAGCTGGGCATTTTATGGAGTGTTCTCAATCCCTTATTATCCATGACGGTTCTTTCTCTGGTTTTTTCTACCATGTTCCGGAAATCCATTGAAAACTATCCGGTATATTATCTTACAGGCTTTCTCATCTGGAACTTTTTTACCACAGCCACCAACAGCGCCATGACTTCTCTTGGAGACAATCAGGCCCTTCTTCTCCAGATACGGCTTCCCAGAGAGATATTTCCTTTCTCCAGAGTCTGTACCGCTTTTGTAAATTTTCTCTATTCCCTGGCAGCCTATGTGGTGATCCTGGCTGTGTTCCGGATTCCCCTGGGGATCTCCGCCTTTTTCTTCCCTCTGGTCATGATCCTGCTGTTTTTCTTTTCTCTGGGGGCCGGGTATATCCTGGCGGTGCTCTATGTGTTTTTCGGAGATATCCGCCATCTTTATTCTGTGTTTCTCACCCTGCTTATGTATCTTTCCGCTCTTTTTTATCCCCTGGAGCTGCTGCCGGAAGGAATGCAGGCTTTTATCCGGCAAAATCCCATCTATCAGTTTATTTATGCTGCCAGATCCTGTGTCATGTACCGGGAGATTCCCTCTGCTGGTCTATGGATAAAAATAATTCTGTGGAGTATTTTGTTTTATCTGGCAGGAATATATATTTTCCGAAAAGCAAAAACTAAAGTTACATTGAAACTTTAAAATTCCAGGAGGAAACATATGGAAAAGGGCAGACCGGTGATCTCTGTAAAAAATGTCAGTATGGAATTCCAGGTACCGCTGGAGGGAAGCTCCAGTCTGAAAGAATATCTTATCAAGGTCTTTACAGGAAAAAATTCCAGCCGTACCTTAAAGGCGCTGAAAAATATCTGGCTGGAAGTTTATGAAGGAGAGATCCTGGGAATCATAGGAACTAACGGCTCTGGAAAAAGCACTTTGCTGAAAATTATTTCAGGAGCCCTCACCCCCACCAGAGGCAGAGTGGAAACAGAGGAAGAAAATATCCAGCTCCTGACCTTAGGCACCGGTTTTGACCGGGAACTGACTGCCAGAGAGAATGTTTTCCTAAACGGAGCCCTCCTTGGATACAGCCGGAGTTTTCTTAAAGAAAAGTATCCGGATATTGTCCGTTTTGCAGAGCTGGAAGGCTTCATGGAGCAGAAGATCAAGAACTTCTCTTCAGGTATGGTTTCCAGACTGGGATTTGCAGTGGCCGCTGCCTGGGAAAATCCGGGGATCCTGATCCTGGATGAAGTGCTCAGTGTAGGAGATGTATTTTTTAAGGAAAAAAGTACAGCCCGGATCCGGGAACTGATGGAAAAGGGCCGGGCAGTGCTGATCGTTTCTCATTCCACAGACACGATCCTCAGAAACTGCACCCGGGCTTTGTGGATCGAAAAAGGCGTTCAGAAGCTTACAGGCAGTCCAAAAGAAGTCTGCCAGGCCTATCTGGACTACGGAAGGAAACGGGGTGTGGATGAATGAAAACCAGGATTTACAGACTTCTGGTAAACCGGGTGCCGGCAATCCGGAGAAAATACCAGGAAGCCAGAAAAAAAGCAGATTCCAAAGGAGACCGGGTTCTCCTTCTTGGAAAACTTCTTCTCTGGAATCTGGAATATTATTTCCTGGGCGGACAAAACCGGAGAGGCGAATGTTCCTTCCCTGAAAAGAAAAAGCTTCTGTTTCAGGAATCCGGAAGCTTCACCGGCATGTCCGGGGAAAAGCTTTTAAGAGAATTGTCCGGCTATGATGTAATCTCCTTTGACGTCTTTGATACCCTGCTGCTTCGGCCTTTTTCCGCACCCACAGATCTGTTCTATATGATGGGTATAGAATTTCATTACCCGGATTTTCCTGTTCTCAGGATACTGGCAGAAGATCAGGCCCGACAGAAAAAACAAAAAACAGAGGGGACCGGAGAAGTCAGTTTAAAAGAAATCTGGGAATGTCTGAACCCCCTTACCGGAATCCCGGCGACGGCAGGAATGGCTATGGAAATGTCCCTGGAAGAGAAATACTGTCTGGGAAATCCCTACTTTCTGCCTCTGGTAAAAGCTCTGAAAAAGGAAGAGAAAATACTTCTGGCAGTCAGCGACATGTATCTGGACAGAGAATTTATCCAAAAGTTACTGGAAAAATTTTATGGGCCGGTCTTTGACAGAATCCTGGTTTCCAAAGAAGAAGGCTGTTCCAAAGGTGAAGGCAATCTTTACGAAAAGGTCCGGAATATTGCCGGTGAGCTGAGGACAGCGAGGGGAGCGCCTTTCAAAGGAGCCTGTTCTATCGCTCATATAGGGGATAATCCTCATTCAGATATCCTTATGGCCCGGAAAAATAAAATAGAGCCTTTCTTATATCCAAATCCTCAGGATGCCGGAAATCCCCGGCGGCCTTTTGAAATGTCCAGGATCACCGGGGGGATTTATCGGGGACTGGTAAATCTCCGCTTTCATACAGGAGTCCGGAAGTATTCTGTTTTCTATGAGCTGGGATATATCTACGGAGGTCTGGCAGCCCTTGGTTTCTGTCAGTTTATACATCGGAGAGCCCGGGAACTGGGAATTCGTCAGGTATGCTTTCTGGCCCGGGACGGGGACATCCTGAAACAGGTCTATGATCGGCTCTATCCCGGCTCTCCGACCTGCTACCTGCTCTGGTCCAGAAATGTCTCAGC
Organism: Candidatus Blautia pullistercoris; assembly: GCA_019114545.1. Taxonomy (GTDB): domain Bacteria; phylum Bacillota; class Clostridia; order Lachnospirales; family Lachnospiraceae; genus Blautia; species Blautia pullistercoris. The sequence goes on from DXFG01000151.1 coordinate 9,615, forward strand.
CAGACTGTCGGCAGAACGTTTTCCCTTTGACTTCTTTCAGCGCTTTCTCTTTCAGAAGATCAACCAGGGATATACCATGGAAAAGATTTTCGCAAGTATGAGACTTACAGCTCTGACGGAAAAGGCCTGCCAGGTCCTGGACTGTAAGAGGGACAGTGTGCTGACAGAAAAAAGAGCTGTAGGCTGCCGGGACTTTCTCCTGGGGCAGTGGGAGAGTGTGACAGGGGCTTATAAAGAGGAGCAGGAACTGGCAGGCGGATATCTGAGAAAACTGCTGTCTCTTCCTCCGGATAAATCCCGGGAAATCCGGCCGGGAGAGCCCGGATCGGAGAATGCGGAGAATGCAGAGAGCCAAGAGGGCCTGGAAAAGATCGCCCTGGTGGACATTGGCTGGGCAGGCAGCGGACCTTTGGGAGTGGAATATCTTCTTCACAAAACTTCAGGTCCTTCCTGGCAGGTCCATACTTTTCTGGCTGGCAGCAGCGGCGCTCCCAGTCCGGACCGGAACAGCTCTCAGAACTTTTTCTTTGAAAACCGCATGGAAAGCTATTTTTTCTCCCAGTCCCACAACCGGGATCTGTGGAAGTTCCATGATCTGCATAAGAAGCACAATCTGTACCTGGAGCTTTTATTTACCTCTCCCTCTCCCGGCTTCCTCGGATTTAAAAAGACAGCAGATGGGGAAATAAACTTTCTTTTCGCACCCAGGGAAAAGCATGAAGGAGAAATCTGCCAGATCCAGACGGGGATCCTGGACTTTATTTCAGACTATCAGAGATACTTTGGGGAGTTTACAGCAAAAGGCCGGGGAGAGATTTCCGGGAGAGATGCCTATGCTCCTTTACTTCTCCTTCTGGGAGATACAGACTTTCAGAGAAAGCTGGAAAAGGCGTTCTTCTGGGATATCCGGGAAAACGTTGAATAATCATCAAAAGGCAGGTATGAAGAAATGAGAAAAGGACACAATATTTTAAAAGCCTTCAGTCTTATCTCCAGACTTTTTCTGGTCTTTCTCTATTTCTGCGCCGCTGCTCAGGTTATGTCCGGAATCTGGGGAAAAAGGTATCCGGCTATTACCGTTCTGTATATAGGGGTGCTGGAAATCTTCCAGGTTCTTATGGAAGCTGGAAATGTAAGCCAGAGAAGGATCCTGGATCTGGTATACGGTCAGTTTTTTGCTGCGGCCTGTACCAATCTTCTTTTCGGAACCCTGTTGTGGACCATCTCTGTTCAAGGTGCAGGAACTCTTTTCTGGGAGTTTTTTCTCCTTACCCTTCTGGAATCCTTTACCGGAATCCTCTGGGCGGCCTTTTCCTTTACTCTTTACTTAAGAAAGCAGACCTGGAAACAGGCTCTCTATATCTACGGGCAGCAGGAAGACTGGCAGCTTCGTGTAAAAGAAACCAACAGCAGAAACGGATATTTCCGGATCGCAAAAGCAGTTTCCTGGGAAAAAGGGCTGCCCTATATCGAAAAGATCCTGCCGGAGTATCAGGCTTTGCTTCTGGGACAGATTCCGGATCAAGAGAGAAACCGGCTTTTAAAATTAGGGATCCGTAAGGAGAAGGAATGCTATATTCTGCCGAAGATCGCAGATATATACCTGCAGAATTCCAGAGTGATCCGTCTTCACGATAAGGTCCTTTTCCGAAGTGGAAGAGGATATCTTACCAAAGAGCAGGAGCGGATCAAGCGGATCGAGGATATCCTTCTGTCTCTTCTTCTTTTGCTCCCCGTCCTTCCCCTTATGGGGCTTATCAGTTTGTGTATCAAACTGGAAGACGGCGGCCCTGTACTTTACCGACAGGAAAGAGTGACCAGATACGGAAAATCCTTTTCCATGCTGAAATTCCGCAGTATGGTGGCGGACGCCGAAAAAGACGGCCCACGGCTGGCCTCCAGAAACGACAGCAGGATTACCAGAACGGGAAAGATCCTGCGGAATCTTCATCTGGACGAGCTTCCTCAGCTTTTCAATGTGCTTTCCGGAGAAATGTCCATGGTAGGCCCCCGGCCGGAAAGGCAGGAATTTATTGAGACCTACTCCAAGATCATTCCGGAATTTCGGGAGCGGCTCCGGGTAAAAGGCGGTCTTACAGGATATGCCCAGATTTATGGAAAATACAGTACCGGGCCTGAGGACAAAATAAAGTATGACCTTATTTATATCTACAATTATTCCCTGGGAATGGATATCCGGCTGCTGTTTCTTACCATCCGTATCTTTTTTCAGAAAGAAAATGCCCAGGGTGTGGAGGAAACAAATTCATAAAGGAGATCATGTGCTATGGAAAACATCAGATTACTGGACTGTACCCTCCGGGACGGAGGATATATCAACCAATGGGATTTTGGAGAAAAGACGATAAAGAGTATCATAGCCCGGCTTATGGAAGCAGGAACAGATATCATTGAAGTAGGATTTCTGAGAAACTGCACCTGGGAAAAAGACAAGACCTTATTTCCCAGTATGAAAGAGCTGAAAAAGCTCCTGCCTAAAAATCCAGGCAATACTCAGTTTGGAGCCATGATCCTCCATAACCAGTATGATGTGGAAAAGCTGGAGCCCTGTGACGGGACTGTCAATATTATCCGGGTGACCTTCCACGACTATGACATCCAAGAAGGTCTGGCTTTCTGCGCAAAGGTAAAGACCAAAGGATATCAGCTTTTCGTAAATCCCATCAACATTATGGGGTATTCAGACCAGCAGCTTCTCCAGCTTCTGGAAAAGGTAAACCATCTTCATCCCTATGGTTTTGCCATTGTAGATACTTTCGGTTCCATGACCGGCAGGGAACTGACCAGGATCTATTCTCTCTGTGAAAACAATCTGGCAAAAGATATTGTTCTGGGCCTTCACTTACATGAAAATATGGCTCAGTCCTATTCTCTGGCCCAGTCTTTCCTGAAGATCCGGGAGCAGGGAAGATGCTGTGTTCTGGACGCTTCTTTAAACGGCATGGGCCGGGTGCCGGGAAATCTGTGCATAGAACTGATCATGGATTATCTGAACCGGCATTTTGGGAAGTCCTATGACCTGGATCCGGTGCTGGACGCCATTGAAGAATCCATTACTCCCATAAAGCAGCAGGAACCCTGGGGATATATGGCAGAGTACTTCCTCTCCGCCAAATTCAACCTTCATCGGAATTATGCAGAATATCTCCTTACAAAAGGCTCCCTTTCCTCCCGGGACATGCACCAGATCCTGCAGATGATCCCAAAGGAAAAGAAAAGCGCCTTTGACCGGGATTATATTGAGGGCCTGTATCAGCAGTATGAAAAATCCGGAGGAAATGTAAATGTCAGCAGAGTTTATTGAATGGAAAAAAATCCGATATCTGATCCTGGATGTAGACGGGACTATGACTGACGGAGGAGTCTATCTGGACAGCCAGGGAAATGAAATTAAAAAATTTTCTATAAAGGACGGTGCAGGGATCCTTCTGGCCAGACAGGGCGGGATCCAGGTTATGATCTTAACCGGCAGAGAAAGTCTCTGCGTGACACAGAGAGCCCGGGAGCTGCAGATCCCCTATGTATTCCAGAATGTGAAAAAGAAAAAAGAGTTCCTCCGGGAATTTTTCCGGGAGCGTCAGGTAAGCCGGGAAGAGGCTGCTTATATAGGCGATGACTTAAACGATCTGGGGGCTATGAGTCTTGCCGGGATTACCGCCTGCCCCCGGGACGCTGCAAAAGAAGTGAGAAAATCCTGTACTCTGGTTTTAGAAAGCCGGGGCGGAGAAGGGGCAGTAAGAGAATTTACAGAACTGCTCCTGGAAAAGCAGGGAATCTTGGGCCAATGCAAAGAAGCTCTCTGGGGTCAGGAGGCGGGAATAGAATGAAAGACTGGTTTTACGAAAAATTTGTAAGAAAAAATCCCAGGGTGCAAAAAGCTTACGAAACCTATGTCCAGGCTCATCTTGAAGAACATCAGAAAAGCCGCCTCAAACACTGGCTGGTACTTCTGATCCTGTCCTGGAAATATAGGAGGAGCCAGATAAACCGTCTCCATACTCTTACTCTGGCAAAGCTGAAGGACCGTACTGCAAAGATCCGCATGGAATGGATCCCGGGGGCTTGGTGCTATAACATTTATGTATCCCAGGACGGCATAACCTACCGCTTTCTGGAAAAAACCAGACATCATGTATATACAGCAGAGGGCCTGCAGCAGGATCAGATGTATTTTTTCAAATTTAAGGTGTCCATGGACGGCAGCAGGTACAGCGATTTTTCAGAAGTTCTTACCGTATCCACAGTGGATAATGAACAGCTTTTCTTCATGAAGAGACTGACACAAAAGGCTGAAAACTTCTCGCCTTCTTCTTCCGGAAAATCCCAGGAGAAACAAAAGGATTCCAAAGCTTCAAAGGGCGGCTGGGATTTCCGGGGAAGTTTTCCCACGGAGGGGCAGGCCCAGATCGTCTGGACCCCGGTACCAGGAGCAATCCACTATAATCTTTACCGTTCCGAAGAGGGAGGAGCCTATCGCTTTCTGGCACAGACCCGGGAAAGTTCTTACCTGGACAGGGAGATGAAAAGCGGGACTTCCTATGTCTATCTGGTGAAATACACGGAAAACGGAAAAAAATACAGGGAATTTCCTCATACCTTACAGCTGAGGGCTCCCGGAGAAAAATTCACAAAGAAAAACAGCGGACGTCTCTTTGAAAAAGGCCCGGAATCTCAGGCTTCTAACCGGGTTTCTGTTATGAATTTCGCCAAAGGCCTTATGGCCTATGATGTGATTTCCTTTGATGTCTTCGATACCCTGCTGTTCCGGCCTTTTTCCTCCCCTTCAGATCTTTTTATGCTGGCAGGAGAAAGACTGGATATTATGGACTTTACTCAGATTCGGCTCAAGGCGGAAGAGGAATCCAGGCAGAAAAACCGGCTTCTCCGTGGAAACCGGGAAGTGACCCTTCTGGAAATCTATCAGCTGGTGGCACAGGAGACAGGGATCGATCCTCAGAAAGGAGCAGATCTGGAATTTTCTCTGGAATGTGAGCTCTGCTGGGCCAATCCTTATATGCTGGAAGTCTTTCATATTCTGGCAGCCCAGGGGAAGACCCTGGTGGCCCTTTCCGACATGTATCTTCCCAAAGAACTCCTTACCCGGCTTCTTTCCTTAAAAGGTTATGAAGATTTTGACCAGGTTATGGTTTCCTGCGACTACAACTGTTCCAAAAGAGACGGAGGCCTGTATGAGCTTCTGAAAGAACAGTACCCCGGCAGCATTGTCCATATCGGAGACAACCGGATTTCCGATATAGAGAAAGCAAAGGAAAAAGGACTGGATACCAGATTCTATCAGAATGTAAATGAAGCAGGAAATATTTTCCGGGCAAGGGATATGTCCCGTCTGGCAGGGTCTGCCTACCGGGGGATCGTCAATGCAAAGCTTCACAGCGGTTATCAGCAGTACACTCCCTATTACGAGGTAGGCTTTGTCTATACAGGAATCTATGTTATGGGATTCTGCCAGTGGATCTACCGATATGTGCAGGAGCACAAGATAGAAAAGGTCCTGTTCCTTGCACGGGAAGGGGATCTTTACCAGAAAGTCTTTCACGCCATGTACCCGGATATCCCCACAGAATATGTTCTCTGGTCCAGGATCGGAGTAGTAAAGACTATTGTAGAGAAAAACCGGCACCCTTACCTGCTCCAGATCGTTCATCATAAGGCCAACGCCTTGTATAAGTCCAAAATAGGAACGCTCCTTGACCGCACCGGTATCGGAGACCTGAAAAAATATCTGCCGGATTACCGGATAAAAGCAGAAGAGTTTCTCACACCGGAAAATGAAAAAATCCTCCGTCAGCTTCTTATTGAACACTGGGAAGAGGTCTGCGGCTGCTACCGCCGGGATCAGGAACTGCTCCGCCAGTATCTCACCAGGAAGACTGGAGGAGCAAAATCTGTGGCCGTAGTAGACGTAGGCTGGTCCGGCAACAATGTTCTTCAGGTGAAATATCTCCTGGAACAGGTATATGCCCTGGACTGCCAGGCCCACTGTCTTCTGGCTGCAGCCAGAAATGTAAACGATACCTATATGGCCGCCATGACTCAGAAAGAAGAGATAAAGACCTATATTTTTTCTAATATGCAAAATAAAGGCCTTCATGACGCCCATCAGGAGGAGAATCACCGGCTGAATTCCTTTTTCTTTGAGATCCTGACCCAGTCCTGCACCCCTACTTTCCTGGGCTTTGATAAAGAGGGCAGGTTTCTCTATGACATACCTGAGGTGGAAAACTATGAGAAAAACCGGGAGATCCATCAGGGAACGCTGGACTTTGTGAAGGAATATCAGAGCTGTTTCCGGAATTTCCCTTATATGCTGGATATCTCCGGCCATGACGCCTATATGCCCTTCCAGTATTTTTCCAGAAATCTGTTGTGGCTGAAAAAATATTTCGGCGGCTATATTTTCGGCCGGGATCTCTTTGCCACTCAGGAAAAAGCGGTCATGGAGTCTGTAGAAGAAGTTATGGAAAAAGCAGGAATATGGGAGGGAAGATCATGATTTTATATCAGGCACTGTCATCTTATCAGATTTTAGAATGTATCCTCCATCGTCAGATATATTACCCGGATAAAAAGGCAGTCCTGATCCTGGGCAGCTATATCACAGAGCGCATGCCCTGGTACAGGGAGCTGGAAAACCGGGGTTTTTTTGACCAGGTTTTTCTATTCCGCTTTGGAGGATATAAAGGTACTGAAGAAGAGATTCTCCGTCAAGTGGAGAAAGAATACAAAAAGTCCATCCCTTATGCTCCGGAAAAATTTGAGAAGCTTCTCATTGCAGGGATCCATACTTATCTCCAGGTCTGGTTCATTTTCCGGGAGATTCCTTTTGAAATGTTTGAGGACGGAAGCGGCGCTTTAAGCCGTCCCTGGATTCTGGGGGATATCCATAAAAAGGCTTCTCCTGCCAGGTATGCCCTCATTGAGAAATACCATCTTTACGATCACGAAAGTCCCTGGATCACCAGAAAATATTGCGACATGAAGGCACAGCTTCCGGGATTTTCCGATGAAAAAGCTCAGGATTTTCAGGTTCTGGAAACCTTCCGGGATCTTTCCGGAAAGATTCAGGAGGAAATCCGCAGCCTGTTCCGCCTTCCCTGCCGGCAGGGAATCGAAGAGGAAGTTCTTCTTCTCACCCAGCAGTTTGCAAATCTGGGACAACTTTCCCTGGAAGAGCAGAAAAGCATTTATCAGCATGTATTTACCTATTATCTGGAGGGAAAGAAGGTACTGATCAAGCCCCATCCCGACGATATCCTGTACTATTCCAGACTTTTTCCCGGATGCAGGATCCTGGAAGGATCCTTTCCCGCAGAGCTTCTTCCCTTTGTTTTTGAAAAACTTCCCGTGACTCTGTGTACGGTCAGCTCCACAGGCGTCAATCAGATCCGGCAGGAATTTTCCCATACGCTGATCTTCAATTCCCTTTATGAAAAAAGCTTTCACTGGGACGGTTCCTATTACACAGCTCTGTGCCTGGCAGAACATCTTCTGGCAGACGGGATCCTGTGTTATGGCGCCAATCTGGTCCAGCTGGAGAATCTGGCAAAGGTACACTGGTCCCATGACAAAGCGCTGAAAATCGCTCAGGATCCGGAAGAATTGAAAGAACAGAGAAGGATCCTTCAGATCCGGGATGACTTTCAGGAAGAACTCCGGGAAGAGACTGAATCTGGATATCCGGTTATCTCTCAGATCCCGGAGGAAAATTTCCTGGGTATCCTGTATCTGAATTCTGCAGAAAAGTACTCTATATATCAGCCGGGAGAGAAAGAAAAATTTTTCCGGATGGTCCCTTTCAGAATCCGGGAAAAAGAAAAATACCACACTCTCTATTTTTATCCCATGAAAGACGAGGTGAGAAATATGGCAGAAAACTTCCGGGAAAAAGGGCTCCCAAGACAGGCGCCGGTCTCCATAGAGACCATGACAGACAGTCAGATCCGGATCTGTATGCTGGAAGGAATCCTGGCAGCTACAGAAAAACGCCTGCTGGAGTATATTGAAACAGAAAAAGAGCTGCGGGAAGAGTTGGAAAAACTGAAGCAGAAAGGAGAAAGACCGTGAAACTGGATAGAAATCTGAAACTGCTCCTTTCCTCCGGAAAACCTGGAATCTCTGTTTTGGGTTCCTGTGTCATCGGCCATACCAGAAGGTGTTCCCGCACCGATGTGGAGCCTGGAGTCTGTATCAGCCAGGGCGTTCATCTGGAAACCGGCTTTCTGGGCTGCGGCAGTTTTATCGGAGAAAACACCCGGATCCTTTTTACCCGTGAAATCGGACGATTTGTTACTATAGGGGAAAACTGTCTCATTGGGGCCAGAGTTTTGGAAACTCCGAATACTATCAGCACTTCTTATCCTGTCCGGGAAAAAGATCTGCCCTGGTGCAGAGACTGGCTTCCGGTGAAAGATTCCTGGAAAGAGAAAGTTCCCATAGAAAGGACAGTTATTGGAAATGATGTCTTTGTCGGCGATCGTTGTACGATCCCTCAAGGGATCAAAGTGGGAGACGGAGCTGTACTCTACCCCGGAACAGTTCCAAGGGAAGATGTACCTCCCTATGGGATCCTGCAGGGGAATCCCGGACAGCTTACAGGCTTTCGGTTTTCTCAGGAAGAAATCCGGCGGTTTCTTGAACTGGGATGGTGGGACTGCGGCACCAGACTGATCAATGAAATACCGGTAAAGGAAAAGGAACATATGTCTCTGATTTTAGAAAAAATGAAAGAGATGCAGGGGAAGACGCCCCCTCTTCCTAAAGGGGAAACCTGCTTATCCTTTCAACACAGAGAATATACTGGAATGATTTATCTTAAAGAAAAAGATCGGCAGACTCTGCTGCAGCAGTTTCCCGTATAGAACAGGAGGGTCCTATGAAAATAGATTCCAATTTCAGATTTCTTGCTGCTCAGGGCCAGGGACTTACTTTTACAGGAGAAGCCTCCCAGATCTGCTACGCCTCCCTGGAAGACTGTCAGATTGAAGCGCCGGCAAGGTTCTGTTCGGGGGTAAAGATAGACGCCGGATCTATCGGTGCTTTTTCTTTTTTCAACCAGAACTGCAGTCTCAGATATGTCCAGTCCATCGGAAGATTCTGCCTTTTCGCCCCGGAGGTACTCGCAGGGGGAGCCGTCCATCCGGTAACTTCGGTCAGCACTCATCTGCTTTTCCAGAACATGGACAATAGCTGGAATCAGGATTTTCATACTTTTCCGGAGGATTCCGGCTATCTGAAAAATCTTGTCCGTTATCAGAAGGAACATGAATTTCTGAAAAAAACCAGGATTTCCATCGGAAATGATGTATGGGTGGGCAGCCGGGCAATTCTCATGCGGGGAATCCATATCGGAGACGGGGCAGTGATCGGAGCAGGGGCTGTAGTGACCAGAGATGTAGAACCCTATACCATTGTTGGAGGAGTGCCTGCCCGTCCTATACGGAAAAGGTTTTCTGATAAAGTCATTGAAAAACTGGAAGAGATCCGGTGGTGGGATTACGGTCCCGATATCTTAAAAGGACTGGATCTGAACCATCCGGAAGAAGCCGTAAAATACCTGGAGGAGAGAGCCGCCCGGGGATTTCCCCTCTATACTCCGGATAAATTTCTTTTTCACCCAAAGGACGGAACCATTGAAAGGGCAGAAGGAAAAGTTCTTTTATATAAACTTTAGAACAGGAGGAATGGAAAATGCGAGCAGTAGGAATCATTCCCGCAAGATACGGATCGTCCCGGCTTCCGGGCAAACCCCTGCTGAATATTAACGGAAAACCTATGGTCCAGCATGTCTATGAACGGGCCAAAAAGGCAGAAAATCTGGAAGAAATCTGGGTAGCCACAGACAGCAGGAAAATCCTCCGGTTCTGCGAAGATCAGGATATTCCTGCTGTCCTTACCAAGGATACCCACCGCTGTGCCGCCCACCGGCTTCAGGAAGCCGCCCGGCAGATCCCGGCAGATTTTTATGTACAGATTAATGGAGATGAGCCTTTAATTTCCTGGAAAAATATTTCTGCAGCAGTCCCTGTAAGGCTCCCTAAAGAGCCGGAGTTCGGTACCAATATCATTATGCCCATGACCAGTCCGGCAGAAGTCCTGGATCCTACCAATATCAAGGTGGTTTTTGACCGGGAAAAAAGAGCCCTGTATCTGTCAAGAACTCCTATTCCCTATCCCTACGGCTCTCTGGACTGCACTTATTACAAGCATGTCGGGATCATCGGATACAGCCGGGATATGCTGGATTTTTATCAAAATTCTGTACCCGGTCCTTTGGAACTGGCAGAAGGCATTGATACCCTCCGGTTTCTGGACTACGGAAAGCCTCTGTATCTGATCCAGGCAGACAAAGGAGAGAGTCTGTCCGTAGATACCTTAAAGGATCTGGAAGAGGTGCGGAAAAGGTCGAAAAACCGGGAACTTGGTTGAATTTTCTCCCGTTATGTGCTAAATTATCCTTCATAGGAATTGGGAAAATATGGTAATTTTAGCACAGGGGGAATACATAAATGGTACGTGAATATCTGGAACAGAATGTGTATGAAGCTCTGATGGACCGTTTTAAGCTTCTCTTTGAAGAGTTCGACAACATCTATGTTTCCTTTTCCGGAGGGAAGGACAGCGGTCTGCTTTTAAATCTGGTCCTGGACTACCGGAATAAATATTATCCGGAAAAGTCCATCGGAGTCTTTCACCAGGACTTTGAACCCCAGTATACAGTGACCACAGAGTATATTGAGAGAACTTTTGAAAAGATCAAAGATCAGGTGGAACCCTATTGGGTCTGCCTTCCTATGGCCACCCGGACAGCTATGAGCAGCTATGAAATGTTCTGGTATCCCTGGGACGACAAGAAGCAGGAACTCTGGGTAAGGGAAATGCCCAAACATGAATATGTGATTAATCTGGAAAACAATCCTATCCGGACCTACCGCTACAAAATGCACCAGGAAGATCTGGCAAAGCAGTTCGGCAGATGGTACCGGGTAGCTCACGGGACCAAAAAAACCGTGTGTCTCCTGGGTATGAGAGCAGATGAATCCCTTCAGAGATATAGCGGGTTTCTTAATACGAAATATAATTACAAGGATGAATGCTGGATCAGCAAGCAGTTTAAAGATGTGTGGTGCGCTTCTCCTTTTTATGACTGGTCCACCAACGATATCTGACATGCCTATGCAGTCTTTGGCTATGATTATAACGAATTGTATGATCTGTACTATAAAGCCGGTCTGAAGCCTTCCCAGATGCGGGTAGCCTCTCCTTTCAACGACTATTCCAAAGATTCTTTAAATCTATACCGGGTGATCGATCCGGAAATCTGGACTAAGCTGGTGGGCAGAGTCCGGGGAGCCAACTTCGCCTCCATTTACGGAAGGACAAAAGCTATGGGCTACCGGAATGTCACCCTGCCGGAAGGCCATACCTGGAAATCTTATACCATGTTTCTGCTGGATACCCTTCCGGTGCGGCTGCGGAACAATTATGTAAAGAAATTTAATACCTCCATACAATTCTGGCACGAAACCGGAGGAGGATTAGACGAGGAAGTGATTCGGGAGCTGGAAGATCATGGATATCAGATTAAGCGAAACGGCGTATCCAATTATACCAAAAAGAAAAAATCCAGGGTCGTATTTATAGGCAAGATTCCGGATAATACGGATGACATCAAATCCAGCAAAGATATTCCAAGCTGGAAACGGATGTGCTACTGCATTTTGAAAAACGACCACACCTGCCGCTTTATGGGCTTTGGCCTTACCAGGCAACAGCAAAAGAGGGTAGATGTGATCCGGGAAAAATACAAAAGTTTGGAGGAGATAGAATATGGAGTATAAAAGTCCTGCATACCATGTGATCCCAGTACCGGTGGAGAAGATCAAGCCCAATACATACAATCCCAACGCTGTGGCTCCCCCGGAAATGAAGCTGCTGTACGAGAGTATCAAAGCTGACGGCTATACTATGCCCATTGTCTGTTATTATGTGAAAGCCCAGGACGAGTATATTATCGTAGACGGCTTTCACCGTTACCGGGTAATCACAGAACACAAGGATATCTATGAGCGGGAGCATGGCATGCTGCCGGTATCCGTGATCAACAAACCTATCGACCAGCGAATGGCCAGCACTATCCGCCACAACCGGGCAAGAGGAAGCCATGATGTAGACCTCATGAGTAATATTGTAAAAGAGCTTCATGAACTGGGACGCTCAGACGCCTGGATTTCCAAACATCTGGGTATGGATAAGGATGAAATCCTCCGTCTTAAGCAGATCACCGGTCTGGCGGCTCTGTTTAAAGATGTGAAATTCGGCAAAGCATGGGTTCCGGTAGAGGAAGAAGAATCATAATCTGTATAAGATAAAAAATCCTCAGCGCAGATATGAACATATCGGATCATAAATCTGCTCTGAGGATTTTTAATATTACAAATTATAACTGCTTTCTGAACTGGGAAGGAGATACTCCTGTAATACTCTTAAAAACCCGGTTAAAATGAGTGATATTAGAAAATCCCGTTTCCCGGCTGATTTCTGTAATGCTGTGATTTGTCTCCAGGAGCTTTCGCTGAGCATTCATGATCCGGGTCACGTTCAGGTACTGGACAATGGTGGTGTTCGTATGCTTTTTAAATTCCCTGCATAGATAATAGGGGCTAAGATAAAAAGTCCGGGAAAGCTGTTCCAGGCTGATCTCTTTGTCAAAATTCGTGTGGATAAAATGGAGTACCTCACCGATCCTGTCCCGTTTTTTTATACGTTCCGGCTTTTCCAGCTCCCTGGCAATCCGCAGAAGAAGTCCGTTGAGCTGGATTGCCAGATATTCTTCTGAAAAAGCGTGGGGGTTTTCCTGTTCTTCCAAAATATTTCCAAGGATCCTGTGGATGAAAGTTTCTTCCTGCTTATCCGGCCGGTAAACTCCCACACCTGCTTCCATCGTCTTTCGAAGTCCCTCAGACAAGATCTCATCCCTTTCAAAATAGAGAACCAGTCTTTTAAAAGACATATTCTGGTCCCCGAAAGAACGGTGCATGATATAAGGGGCAAAGATCATAAACTGGCCCGGATACATTTCATACATTTCATCCTGGACCATATGGAAGCGCCGGCCGCTCTCCAGATAGTAAAGCTCAAAATATTCATGATAATGGGACTTGACCATATTGTCATTTACTCCCTGTATCCTTTCACATGCAATCTTTTTTCCCTGGGCCATCATGATTCCTGCCTGATCGATCATATTTTTTCCTCCCTTTTATCAAATATCATATTTTTTCATCTCTCAGGTCATGGCTTTTATCCATTTATCACATTAAAATCTTTTCTTCTCCATAGAAACAAGGCAAGAAATGTAAAAAAGAGAGAGTAAATACGCAATTTTTGTATAGTTTCCTGATTGTTAATCAAATATCATAATACCATAAAGCGGAGAGCCAAGTGAGCATTTATGCTCATTTCGCGACCGCCTACAATACTAGCTGCACAGCGGCTAGTATATCATAAAACCGGTTTTAAAGCAAAAAGAAGGAGGAAAACTCTATGAAAATGTGTTTAAAGGCTGTTGCCGTAACACAACAGGATTCTTATTTTACTGTTCAGACCGATAGTGTCCCCATACGCATCTGGTTCCTTACAGACCAGATCCTGCGTATCCGTGCAGGATTTGACGGCGACTTTGCAGAGGAGTCCTACAGTCTCGTTACCACCGCCTGGGAAGACCGTATGGATGAATTTATGAAGGATTACAGAAAGCGTATCCCCGTGGCACAGGCCATTCTGACAGATAAGGAAAAAAAGGCGGTGCTTCAGGGAAAAGAGCTGAAAGTAGTCGTGGAAAAAGATCCCTTCCGCATTTGTGTCTATGATCAGGAAGGTACTCAGCTCCACGCAGATATTGTAGATCTGGCCTACATGGAAGACAGCAACCGCCGCAGGATCCATACCAGCGAGATCAGCCCTGAAGATTGTTTCTACGGCTTTGGAGAGAAGAGCGGGGAATTTAACAAAGCCCAGAAATTTATGGGAATGAGCCCTAAAGATGCTATGGGATATAATCCCAAGGAGACAGATTCCCTGTATAAGCATATTCCCTTTTACATCAAGCTGAACCGGAACACAAAAAAAGCCGTGGGTTATTTTTATCATAACACCTACGAATGTGACTTTGATATGGGAAGGGAAAAGAGCAATTACTGGAAAATGCACAGTCGTTACCGGGCAGACGGAGGAGATATCGATCTGTTTCTGATCAGTGGTCCTTCTATACGCCAGGTGATTGAACGGTATACTGATCTCACCGGTAAATCGGCGATGCTGCCAAAATCAGCCCTGGGATATCTGGGCTCTTCCATGTATTATCCGGAGCTGGAGGCAGACTGTGACGATGCCATTTCAGAATTTATCGACACTACAAAAGAAGAGGGAATTCCTGTAGACGGGTTCCAGCTTTCTTCGGGATACTGTGCCGTTGACACAGAAGAAGGGGTAAAGCGCTGCACCTTTACCTGGAATAAAAAACGTTTTAAAGATCCGAAAGACTTTTTTGCCCAGATGAAGAAAAGAGGAGTCTGCGTGTCCCCAAATGTAAAACCGGGAATGCTTCTGGTCCATCCAAAGCTGGAAGAGATGAAAGAGAAAAATATGTTCATCAAGGCAAGCGAAAGTGATGAACCAGGGATCGGAACCTGGTGGGGAGGAAAAGGCATGTTCGTGGATTTCACAAAGGATTCCACAAGAGAAAACTGGAAAGCGCTCCTGAAAGAAAATGTTCTGGAATACGGCACAAGTTCTGTGTGGAATGACAACTGCGAGTATGACAGTCTCATTGATAAAGACTGCCGCTGCAGCTTTGAGGGAAAAGGAGGCACCATCGGACAGTTAAAATCTGTAATGTCCAATATTATGTGCCATATTACCGGAGAAGCGATCCATGAAACCTTTGAGAATACCAGGCCTTATATCGTATGCCGTTCCGGACACTGCGGCATTCAGCGCTACGCCCAGACCTGGGCCGGGGATAATCTCACCTGCTGGGATTCTCTGAAATATAATATTGCCACGATCCTGGGCATGAGCTTAAGCGGTGTAGCCAACCAGGGCTGCGACATCGGCGGGTTCTACGGCCCGGCTCCTGAGGCAGAGCTTCTGGTAAGATGGATCCAGAACGGAATCTTCCAGCCAAGATTTTCTATCCATTCTACCAATACAGACAATACTGTAACAGAGCCCTGGATGTACAGCAACTGTACTGACTATATCCGGAAAGCTATCCGATTCCGTTATCGTCTCTTCCCCTATTTCTATTCTCTTATGGAGAGGGCTCATGAGACAGGCCTTCCTATTATGGAGCCAATGTGCAGCGCTTTCCAGAACGATCCGACATGCTATGAGGAAGGAGTAGACTTTATGCTGGGAGATTCTCTTATGGTAGCCAATGTGGTAGAAAAAGGTGCCAAGACCAGAAAAGTCTATTTCCCCAAAGAAAACCGTTTCTTTGATTTTTATACCAGAATGCCCTATGAAGGCGGGGAGACTGCAGAACTGGATGTAGACCTTGGAAGCATACCTCTGTTTATCAAAAGCGGCGGCGTGATTCCTATGGCCCTTAATCAGATGGATAATTTTTCTACCCAGACTGTAACCGGTCTTTCCATCCTCTGCGAGGCAGGGCGTGACGGCGCATTCACATTATACGAGGACGATGGCCTTACTATGGACTATGAAAAGGGAGCATACCTGAAAACATTTATTACCATGAAAGCAGGAGAGCAGACTGCCCTTACTTTTCGCAATGAAGGAAACTATGACACTGCTGTGGAAGATATGCAGATTGATATGATCCACAGAGAGAAGTCTCCTTATTGGGTAACTGTAGACGGCAAAGAAGTACCGCATTTCCTTCACAGGAAAAAATTTGAGGCAGCGGACTTTGGCTGGTATTACAGCCAGAGACTGAAATCTGTTCAGATCAAATATCCAAATCCCAAAAAGGATTATCAGGTAGTGGTTTCCTTTGAACAGTTTGATCTTATCGGAATGTAAAAAAGGAGGAGAAAATCAATGAAAAAGTTTGCAGCAATGGCTTTGGCTGCCACCATGGTGCTGGGTCTGGCCGGATGCGGAAGCAGCGGATCTGCCCAGACCAGCGATGCCGCTACAGCCGAAAATCCCCTGGTACTGACTTTGGCCCATGGACTAAGTGAAAGCCATACCGTACATATTGCAATGACGGAATTCGCAGAAAAAGTAGAAGAGGGTACCGATGGAAGGATAAGGGTAGAGATTTATCCCAATGGTCAGCTCGGTTCTGAAAATGAAAATATGGAGCAGTTAATGGCCGGCGTTATTTCCATGACAAAGGTATCTGCACCGGGTCTTGCCACCTATAATGAAGCATACCATACCTTCGGTCTTCCCTATATTTTCGATGATACAGAGGATTTCTATCATAAAATGGATTCCCAGGAAATGAGAGATTTCTTCCTGTCAACAGAAGAAGACGGATTTGTGACCATTACTTACTATACCTCAGGAGCCCGTTCTTTCTATACCAAGGATACGCCTATCCGTACTCCTGACGATCTGAAAGGACTGAAGATCCGTGTGCAGGATATGCAGTCTCAGACAGATATGCTGGAGGCTCTGGGCGGAACACCTGTAGCCATGGCCTATGGAGATGTATATACCTCACTTCAGACAGGCATCATTGACGGTACAGAAAATAATGAAACAGCCCTTACTACAGGAAAGCACGGAGAAATCTGCAAAGTATTTTCCATGGATCAGCACGCCATGATCCCTGACGTTCTGGTCATGGGAGCAGATGTATGGAACAGGATTGCTCCTGAAGATCAGCAGGTAATTCTGGAAGCTGCCTATGCCTCAACAGACAGTCATAAAGTTGCCTGGGACGAGGCAATTCAGGAAGCTGTTCAGGAAGCAGAAACAGAAATGGGCGTTACCTTTATTGAAGACGTAGACAAAGAAGCTTTTCGTGAGGCAACTGCTGATATGATCCAGGAATACTGTGACCGATATCCGGGAGTCGATCAACTTCTGGATACGATCAATTCCATAGAATAGAAGGGGGAACATTATGGAAAAACTGTTAACTGCCATTAAGAAATGGATGATCCTCATCCTTTCCCGTATAGCTACCGTATTATTATCGGTTATGACTTTGCTGGTACTGTACCAGGTTTTCACCCGGTACGTGTTAAATAATCCGGCAGCCTTTACAGAGGAGCTGGTAAAGTATTCTCTGATCTGGACAGGATTTATCGGCGCCGCATATGCTTTCTACACCAGAGAGCATATGGCCTTGATTGTGTTCCGTGACAAACTGTCCCCCCAGGGAAGAAAGATTCTTATGATCTGCATAGATGCCCTGATCCTTCTTTTTGCCCTTTTTGTTATTACTATCGGAGGGATAAAGCTGGCTTTAAGTGCCCGGAGTGTATATTCTGCGCTTCTCGGTATCCCCAGAAGCCTTGTTTATGCCATGGCTCCGATTTCCGGTGTCTTTATCATTGTAGCTCAGATCATTAATCTCTACGAGGATGTCACTGGAAAAGAAATCGGAAAAGAAGAGACCGAAGGAGGGAATTGAGTATGAATATTGCTGTAGTAGCCGTTATTATGTTTGTTGTATTTGCAGCGCTGTTATTTCTGGGTTGCCCGATATCTGTAACTATTGTCATTGCCTCTATCGCCGCAGGTATTTCTTCTCTGTCCTGGGATCAGATCACTTTTATCACCATGCAGAAGATGAACAGTGGTGTGGAAAGCTTTTCTCTGCTGGCCATTCCTCTGTTTATCCTGGCAGGAAATATCATGAATAACGGCGGAATCGCCAAGAGGCTGGTAGACTTTGCCAAGCTTTTTGTAGGCTGGATCCCAGGATCCCTGGCTCAGGCAAATATTGTAGGAAATATGCTTTTTGGCGCATTGTCCGGTTCATCTGTAGCTGCAGCTTCTGCAATGGGCGGCTGTATCTATCCCATCCAGAAAGAAGAGGGTTACGATCCGGCGTTTGCCACAGCAGCCAACATTGCCTCTGCGCCTACCGGACTTTTGATCCCGCCCACCAGTGCTTTCATCGTTTATTCAACTGTAGCAGGGGGCGTATCCATCTCTACCCTGTTTATGGCCGGATATGTTCCCGGTATCCTCATGGGCCTTGGTTCCATGGTGGTTGCCTTTGTCTATGCAAAGAAGCATAAATATCCTACAACCGGATGGGTAGGTATGAAAGAAGCAGTTCGGGTAACTTTCAGAGCAATCCCCAGCCTTCTCCTGATCATTATCGTCATCGGCGGTATTGTAAGCGGTATCTTCACTGCAACAGAAGGAGCCGGCATCTGCGTGCTTTACTGCCTGATCCTGTCCATCTGTTACAAAAGCATTAATGTCAATTCTTTTATGAAGATCCTGGTAAACAGTGCCTGCACCAGCGGCATTATCCTGTTTCTGATCTCTGCTTCCTCCGCTATGTCCTTTGTTATGGCATATTCCGGAATCCCTGCAGTGATCAGCGATGCCCTTTTATCTGTATCTTCAAATAAATTTGTGATTTTCTTTTTAATGAACCTTATTCTGCTGGTAGTCGGCATGTTTATGGATATCACACCGGCCATCCTGATCTTTACACCGATTTTTCTGCCTATCGCCCAGAGTCTGGGAATGACAGATATCCAGTTCGGCGTTATGCTGATCTTTAACATGTGTATGGGAAATATGACGCCGCCGGTAGGTTCCGTGCTTTTTGTAGGCTGCGGAATCAGCAAGATCAGCATCGAAGCAGTAGCAAAGAGACTGATCCCATATTTTGTAGTTCTGTTCCTGCTTCTTCTGGCAGTAACCTATATACCTGCACTTTCCCTGGGAATTCCTTCCCTCATGGGACTTATATAATACAAGCCTGACAGATTTCTTCTGAAAGGATAGAAGATGGGCTGCTGTAAAAACTGTATCGCTGATATGGTTCCTTTACAGCAGCCCGTTTTCGGCTTCTAATCTATTTTTTCCCGCAATGTTACAGCCTTGGAAGCAGCCCGCCTTCTGGCATCGCTTAATTTGGCATAGTGTTTTTTCGTTGTATTGACGTCTGCATGCCCCAGAACATCCGCCACCAGATAAATATCCCCTGTTTCCCGGTAAAGAGCCGTTCCGTAGGTACTGCGGAGCTTGTGGGGGGTAATGGTCTTGGCGGAGATGGCAGAAGCATATTTCTTTACCATTTTTTCTACAGCATCTACGCTGATCCTTCTTCTCTGGCCGGAGAGAAACAGAGCATCTTCATGGCCGGAGAGGGGAGTGATAGCATTTCTGGAAATTTCCAGATAGTCTTTTAGTGCCTTTTCTACCTCCTCCCCGAAATAGACGATCATTTCATTTCCTCCCTTTCGGAGTATCCGGATTCCATTATTTTTAAAATCAATGTCGGAAATGTTCAGACCCACCAGTTCCGAAACACGAACACCTGTTCCCAGAAGGAGTGTGACAATGGCAATGTCCCGGTACTTTTGTTTATTATAGTGATAAAGTTTCACTCCGGTAAGCTGATTTCCATAATTTTCTATATAGTCCAGAAGACTGGCTACCTCGTCAGGATCCAGCTGGATAATAGCTTTTTCCTTAATTTTCGGCATGTCTACAAGGCGGACCGGGTTAGACTGTATTAACTGCCTTTTGCACAGATAATCGTAAAAGCTCCGCAGACAGGACATTTTTCTGGCAATCCCAGTACGGGAATTCGTTTCCAGCTTGTTGTCAGGAGCCTTGTAGGCCTTGAGATATTCCTGAAATTCTTCAAAATCCACAGGCTGAAGATTGGAAAGATCCTGGATAGAAATATCAGACATAGACCTGGACATTAAAGCAGGATTTGATTCCTGAAGGAACCGGAAGAAAACCCGCAGATCATAGGCATAGGACAAACGGGTTTTGTCTGAAGTGGTCGGTTCCTTGGCCCGGAAATAATCCTTGACATATGGAGGAAGTTCCTGAAGAAATTCCCGGAGTTTTACTGTATTTTCAATTTTTTCCTGTTCACGATAGGTCATTGGCTTTGCCATAAAATCCCTCCAAAA
>DXFG01000152.1 GCA_019114545.1 Candidatus Blautia pullistercoris
CTTCCGAAGGATTGGCGTCCCAGATGGCCTTTGCTGTTTCCAGAAGCTGTACTAAAGCTTCCTGAGAGAAAACTCCGTCTTCCTGGATATCCTGATAATTGGCAACAAAGAGGAGATAAGCCACCTGCTGAAGAGAAGCAGCTCCCAGTACCTTTCCATTTGGATTTTCCTCCATATACTGTGAAATACTCTCCAGGGTATCCAGCCGTTTTATAGTCTCCTGAGTTCCATAATATACCGGGAAAGAAAAGGCTGCCGGCAGCTCATAGTTTTTCCCGTCAACTGCTGTGCCTTTCACAACATTTTCCAGAATGGTTCCGTCCGACACCAGCTGCTGAACATCATCTGTCAAGTCTTCCAGGACTCCTCTTTCTATATAGGAATCCACCGGCAGGTCGTCTAAAAGGAGAATATCCGGGCCTTCTTTGTTAAGGAGCTGGGTATTCAGGGTATCAATGGCGTCTTCCGGATTGCCTGAGCCGTCGCTTTCCACCGCATACTCGTAAGTCACCTCTGTCTCTGGGTGCTCCCGTTCGTATTTACGCACGGCGTCTTCTATCATCCTGCTTTCATACAGGCTGTAAACAGACAGTTCATTTTTCACTTCGCTGGTAACCGAACCGTTGTAATAGTAATAGCAAATACTCAGTTTCTGCGTCTCATAATCCGTATATAGAGCATAGAAGTCTTCGTTTTCCCCTGCCAGGAAATGATTGAAGATCAGGCTGCTTGCCGTCTCTCCCATAACCCCTCTGCCAGCGTCATAGATCTGTTCCACAATACTGCCGTCTTCCTTATATACAAAGATTCCTTTGGAATTTGCCAGATAATAGGTTCCCTCTCCGGCAGCGCAGAGCTGTCCCCGGTCCTGGTCTCCAAAGTCGATAGCTCCTGTCTCTTCTCCTGTCTGGGTGTCATAAAGAACCAGATCCTGATCCTCATTTCCCAGGACCGCCAGTATATTTCCGCTGATATCTGCCATAGTATCTGAGCTGTTCATGATCATATAGGAGGGAAAGGTATACTGTTCTTTTCCTGTGTCTTTGTCATAGATGGCTATCTCTGATCCCATCCCCATAAAGGCCGGATCTCCTTCCTGATTTACGCCGAAGTAGTAGGGAAAGAATCCCCCTGCTTCTCTCTGGCCTTCTTCAGACAGGCATTCGGGATAAAGTTCCTGGGCCTCTCCCTCCCCGGCATACCGGTAAAGGTGCCATTCCTGGATCAGATCATCAATGTTTACTTCTTCAGATTCTGAGGACTCCGTCTCTTCAGACTGGCTATCTTCCTGAGAATTTTTTACAGTCATCAGATAAAGGTTCTGATCCTCTCCCTGTATCAGCTTATAAGCAGTGCTATCTGTACCCAGAAGAGTCTCTGCCCAGGATTCTTCCTGCTGGTCCCAGTTTCCTCCTCCGGTATAGGTATAGGAGAAAACCTGTGCTGTCCCGCTGTCGGAAGTACCTCCTGTATAGACTTCCAGATTCCCCTCCTGGTTAAAAAAGCTGCCCATATAATATTCTCCCTCCTGCCAGGGAGCTTCCATTTCTTCCTCTATATAACCGCCTTTGGCGCTGACGGCATCTTCTGTGGTGTCTTTCTGGCTGCAGCCGCTGAGGATCGTTCCTGTTCCAAGGGCTCCTGCCAGAAGAAAACAGATTCCTTTTTTCAGATTCATGATTGTCTCTCCTTTCTCGTTTCTGTCTATCATCATAACAGGGAATTCTCTAAAAATCTTGAAAAACAGAAAGTTATTTTTCGAGAATTTTTAGAGAATTCTGTGATAAAATGAGAACAGGAAAATTTTCTGACCATATAAAACAATTTCTTAAATGATGGCAGGATTGTGAGAATGTACAGTACGTAACAATCCGTAGATATCATAGCTGGAGGCTTTTACCCTCGACATCATATTATTATAGGAAAAGGGAGATTTTTATGAGGATATTACTGGTAGAAGACGATAAAGATTTATGCCAGGCCCTGCTGATCCACTTTAAGGACCAGGGCTATGACACGGATATATGCAATAATGGAACAGACGGGCTTTTCTACGCCCTTCAGAATGTCTATGATCTGATAATCCTGGACCGTATGCTTCCGGAACTGGACGGGCTGACGCTGCTGAATACCATAAGGAAAAGAGGAATCCAGACCCCGGTGATCCTGGCTACTGCCATGGATTCTCTGGACGACAAGATCCATGGCCTGGACGAAGGCGCAGATGACTATATCACTAAGCCCTTTGCCCCGGAAGAGCTTCTGGCCCGTATCCGGGCCCTTACCCGAAGACCCCGGCAGCTCCAGGCTCCCGGCCGGCTTGTGTGGACAGATCTCGCTTTTGACCCTGAAAAACTGGAACTTTCCTGTGGAAAAAACGCCCTCTCTCTTTCCAAAAAAGAGGCAGGCCTTATGGAATATTTTATGAAGAATCCAGGGCAGTGTTTGAAGAGATCCATGCTTCTCTCCTATGTATGGGGAGCTGATACGGAAGTGGAGGAAGGCAATCTGGACAATTACATCTATTTTCTCCGAAGACGTCTCCGCACCTTAAAGACTAAGGCAAAAATCACCACCGTCCATGGGGTGGGCTACAAGCTGGAAACAGAGGAGGAAACATAAATGTTCCGGAAACTCCAGAAAAAACTGACCTTCTTTTATTCTATAACCTGCGGGATCATTCTGGCCGGTATCCTTCTGGTCTGCTTTTTTTATATGAAGGGAGCTGTAGAATCCAGGAACCAGGCTCTGTTTTCCAGTCTGTTCCTGAATCTTTCCAATCAGTTCCAGTCCCTGTCCTTTTTCTCTGACCAATGGCTTGCCCAGATGGAAACGAATAACCGGCTGATCATACACATAGAAGAAAATGGGGATCCTATTTTCTTTCCCGGAGCCTGGGATCCGGCCACAGACCGGGAAACACTGATCCAAAACGCTCTGGAACAGGCCTCCCTGGAAGGTCTGTCCGGCCCCAGCCTTTCTCCCGGAAGCGCCCGGCAGACCTCTCTTTTCTACATCACTGGAAATTCCGGGGATTATTACTGCGGCATGGCCCTTCAGACAGCCACGGAAACAGGAGAAAAAACTCTTCTTGTCCTTCAGGATATTACCCAGGCAGAAAGACAGACCTTTTTTCAGGGTCTGTTCTTTGCCGGGGCAGGGATCCTGGGCTTTCTCCTCCTGGGCTTTGTAAGCTGGAAATTTGTAGGCAAGACCCTGGTCCCCCTAAAGGAAAACAAAGAAAAGCAGGCAGAATTTATTGCCGCTGCTTCCCATGAGCTCCGCTCTCCCCTGGCTGTGATCCAGGCCAGTGCCTCGGCCATAAAAACCTCCCCCGAGGATATTCCTGCCATGGTAGAAAATATTGAAAAAGAGTGCTCCCGTATGAGCAATCTGATCCGTGATCTGCTGATCCTGGCCTCTGCCGATTCAAAAAAATGGAATCTTACTCTGGATCTCTGCGACGGAGATACTATTTTACTGGATGTCTATGAGATTTACCAGCCCCTGTGCAGACAGAATCAGATCCCTCTGAACCTGAAGCTGCCAGATTTAGAGCTGCCCAAGATCCGCTGCGACAAAAACCGGATCATCCAGATCCTCTCCGTCCTCATGGACAACGCCATGTCCTACACCGGCCAGGGAAAATCCATAGACCTGGAAATCTTCCTTGAAAAAAAGTATCTCTGCTTCTCCGTAGCAGACCATGGAAAAGGCATTCCCGATCCGGAAAAAGAGGCGGTCTTCGACCGGTTCTATCAGCAGGACAGATCCCGGAATCAGAAAGGCCATTTCGGCCTGGGGCTTCCTGTAGGAAAAGAACTGGCAAAACTCCACAAAGGGGATCTGATCCTGAAAGATACGCCTGGGGGAGGCTGTACTTTTCTTTTAAAGATTCCGTATGGGGAATGATCTTCACAGAACAGGGCCATCGACTAAGCCGGTGGCCCTGTTCTGCCCTTATAATTGCTTTATCATAACAATACCGTGGTAATTATTTCCGTAACAATTCGGAATAAAACCCGTTGGCTTAAAGCCGTAGTCCACGAAATAATCAAAGTGTTTTCTATTGTACGATTTTAAGTCTTTCAATGCTGCCGCAAAATCCAGGATGGGCTTTCCATGACACGACATTTCTGTTGAGCCGATTATGTATTTTAGATTTCGATAACCTTTTTCTTTTGCGTAAGTTTCCGCTTGTATCAGCAATGGTTCCAATTGCTGTTCCATTACAAATTGCCCGTTATCGTCGTATCCTAAATTCTCAATACTTAAGCAGGAATATCCTGCGTATTCCGCACACAAAATCCAACCCTTAATCTTTGAATCTTCCGTCATATACCAACCTATAAGACTTGCAAGCAATGATACATCCTGCAGCTGTTGATATGCCCCAGTATAATCCCACCATTCGGGTTTGACTGTTGACATGAACTGTGCTACAGCGCCAGCATTTGAAGAATTGAGTATATTAATCTCCATTTTCATACCTCCCGTCAGATATCGTCAAAAGAATAAAATTCCTATTAGAAACTCATATCCCTGCCATATGGAATATGCACCTTGAAGAAGCAGAAAAAGAAATTCCCACCACTTCCACCGCTCCTTTTTTCGGATCTTCCTTACCAGAAAAAGCAGCAGAAAGACAACCGCCCATAGAAAAAGAGCTGCCAGG
>DXFG01000153.1 GCA_019114545.1 Candidatus Blautia pullistercoris
AGTCCCCAGAATACCTTTACAATACGAAGGGTGGCCTGAGATACCGGCTCGGAAATATCTCCTCCCGGAGGAGACACGGCGCCGATTACAGACAGGGCCCCTTCTCTCTTATCCTTGCCCAGAGAAATTACATGGCCTGCTCTCTCGTAGAACTGTGCCAGACGGGAACCCAGGTACGCGGGGTAACCTTCCTCACCGGGCATCTCTTCCAGACGGCCGGACATCTCACGAAGGGCCTCCGCCCAACGGGAGGTAGAATCAGCCATCAACGCTACCGAATATCCCATATCGCGGAAGTACTCTGCAATGGTGATACCTGTATAGATAGAAGCCTCACGGGCTGCCACAGGCATATCCGATGTATTGGCAATGAGCACTGTCCTCTGCATCAGGGACTGTCCGGTCTTGGGGTCTTTCAGCTCCGGGAACTCGTTAAGAACGTCTGTCATCTCATTTCCACGTTCTCCGCAGCCGATATAAACCACAATATCTGCTTCCGCCCATTTTGCCAGCTGGTGCTGGATAACGGTCTTGCCGCTTCCGAAAGGTCCCGGAACGGCGGCAACTCCTCCTTTTGCAATAGGAAAAAAGGTATCAATTACACGCTGTCCTGTGATCAATGGTTTCTCAGGAGGCAGTTTTTTCAGGTAAGGACGGCCCTGGCGTACCGGCCATTTCTGCATCAAAGTCAGTTCTCTGTCCCCCTGGTCCGTAGCGATCACTGCCACTACCTCTTCCACGGTGAACTCTCCTGCTTTGATTTCCTTTACTGTTCCCTTAACTCCATAGGGCACCATGATCTTGTGATTCACGATCTGGGTTTCCTGAACGGTTCCGATCACATCCCCGTTTTCCACCTCATCTCCCACCTGTACTGTAGGAACAAAATTCCATTTTAAATCCCTCTTTAAAGAAGGAACCTCTACTCCTCTTTTTAAGTTGGTTCCTGAAATCTTCATAATATCGTCCAGGGGACGCTGGATTCCATCATAGATACTGGTGATCAGGCCCGGTCCCAGTTCCACGGACAGAGGCGCTTCTGTAGACTCTACCGGTTCTCCCGGTCCCAGTCCTGAAGTCTCCTCATATACCTGGATAGAGGCTTCATCCCCATGCATCTCAATGATCTCACCGATAAGGCGCTGGCTGCTTACGCGGACCACGTCAAACATATTTGCGTCCCGCATGCCCTCTGCGATAACCAGCGGCCCCGCCACTTTCTTAATCGTACCTTTGCTCATTGGAACGAATCACCTGCTTTCTAATTATTACTGAATAAAATATCAGAGCCTACTGCCCGCTCTACAGAGTCTTTCACACCCTGAACTCCCATTCCCGTATTCCCGGAAACTCCGGGGATACGGATAATAGCCGGCAATACCTGCTCCTGATATTTTTCAATGATCTGCTTACATTCTGCTGCCAGGGCTTCGGTAATATAGATGATCCCGTATCCATTCCCTGCCAGAGAATCTAATTTTTCCTCCGCTTCTTTACGGTTGGCTGCGGGATAAATGTCAAGGCCCAGTGCGGCGAAACCGTAAATGCTGTCGTAATCCCCGATCACTGCAATCTTATACATACATATCCCTTACCCTTTCCCGGATAGAATCATCAGAAAAACCATTCTGCTTTCCCGACAAGATGATTCGTACCGTTTTAATCTCGTTTAACCTGGCCAGTACATAAGCCACCAGAGGCCCTACAGAAAACACCTCGTATTTCTGAGGCTGCATATCCTGCATCAGCCGGTTGTCACACCACCGTTCAAAAGCGGACGGTGATTCTGCAATAGCCTGTCCTCCCTGGGCATAGGCTGTTCCTGCCAGATATTCTGTTACTGCATCCATGCCTCCTGCGGCTGCCCTGGCCAGCTGATCTATATTCAATGATTCACATTCTGCCATTGCCCGCTTCATAAATTCCACGGTCTTCCCGGTTTCCTGAGAGCGGACTGCAATACGGATATCCGCCACTGCCACAATAGACTCTGCATAATCCTTGATGATCTTATCCTTTGCCTTCCGGCCTGCCTGATAAATGGCATCCAGGGCTGCCCGGTCTATGATCACATCACAAAGCTGGCCGTCTCTGGTATGGAGAAGGGCCTCGTAAGCTTCCCTGGCCGCCTCTGCCATATTTTCCGGAAGCCGTGAAAATTCTTTATTCTGAATGATCTCCAGCATTTCCTGAGGAGGAATACTGGTATCCTCATAATATATATTCACAGGTCTGCTTCCTTCCGGTGTACATGCTTCCTTAATGGCGGCTTTCAGATTATGGAAAAGGTTTGGATAGGAAAGCACGTCAAACACTGACATGTCCACCCCCATTTCCCGGATTGTCTCCCAGGTTTTCTCTTCCTCTCTGGTCAGCATCGCCTCTGGATCGCCGGATGTTTCCTGGTCACCCCAGCCTTTTTCTTCCAGTACCTGGATGCATTCTTCCTCGGTGGCGCAGCTGATAAGCTGGTCGATCACCGTCTGATTAAACAGCTTCGTCTCCAAAGCCCGTATCCGGGCAACCGCATAAGTATAGTTGGCATTACTCAAATTGATTCCTCCTTCTGCGGTTCCCGCTTATGAAAATAATATCCTATGAACCTCATCCGAAAGTTCATCTTTTCTGGAATTAAACATTGCCCGGAAGCTGCAGTTCTCCTCAATTCCCCCATACACCAGAACAAATCCGCCGCTGATCTTCCGGGGCTCTTTAGAAAGAACCAATGTGCCTCCGTTCTTCCCGGCAATTTCCCGAATTTCTTCTTCAAATCCTTCCGGCATACGCTCCAGATCTCTTTTTGAAAAGCAGATTTCTCCGGCCTGGGCGAGTGTATATTTTCCCAGCATTTCCCGTATAATTCCAAAATACGTATCCTCATCAGCTTCTACCAAAGTATGATATGCCTTTTCAAGGATCTGAGCAATGATCGCCTGCTTGGCTTCCAGAAGTACCTGCCTTCTCTGCAGATCGCAGGAAGACACCGCCCGCTCCTCAATATGCGCCACCTCTGTCCTGGATTTTTCCAGAATACGGCTGCTTTTTTCCTGCGCTGCTCTCTTTGCCTCTTCCTTCCGCTCTTGGGCTTCGTTTCGGGCCTGCTCCAGGATCTCGTCCGCACTTCTGTGGGCTTCATCAAGAATCTGGCTCTGCATTTTTTCCAATCCAGTCATTTTCTCAATCTCCCTTTCCTGAACTTTTCTTTTTGAAACTGTAACGATTCAGCCATACAGCCCGGATCCGCAGCCAGCGCTGCTTTTCCGCTGCTGACTCTGCTGAATCTTCGCATATAGCCAAGACGGCTTAAAACTGAATGTTTGTTACAGCCAGAATGGAGATCAGAAGAGACAGGATGGCATAGGTCTCAACCATAGCCGGGAAAAGCATAGCCTTACCAAACTGCTCTGGTTTCTTCGCTACGATTCCAATCGCTGCTGCTGCAGTCTGTCCCTGGGACTTTCCGGAGATCAGACCTACAATCCCTACCGGAAGGCAGGCTGCCAGCACCAGCAGTCCCTGCTGTGGGGTCAGGTCCAGAATACCGCCTCCAAGAAGGCCGATCTTGGACAATGTAATAAATCCTACCAGAAGTCCGTAAATACCCTGGGTACCCGGCAGAAGCTGAATAACCAGCACCTTGGCAAATTTAGAGGGATCCTCGGATACGACTCCTGAAGCTGCCTGACCGGCAATACCTACACCGATAGCAGAACCGGCTCCTGCTAAAAACACCGCTAATGCAGCTCCTAACAATGCATAAACAATTCCTAACTGACTCATAAGTATGTTTCCTCCTTAACATCAACATATTTTGTATTTGCAAAAAACGGCTCAAAGGGTTTTCCGCCACCCTCATAAAACTTGCCGAAAAATTCTACGTACTGAAGACGGTTTGTATGCACATATGCCCCCAGAAGATTTATCGCCAGATTCATGGTATGTCCCACAATAAACACCAGTATGAATACAATCGCTCCGGGGATTGAATCCCCCAGCATGCTTCCCATCTGGTTTACCACAGAAGCAATAACACCCGTGGCCAGTCCCAGAGCCAAAAGACGGGAATAGGAAAGCACATCGCTGAGCCATCCAGTTACGTTATACACATCATACAGCCCCAGCGCCAGCCGCAGTACTACATTCTTGCTGGACCGTCCTGACATCAGAACCAGCCCTACCAGCCCGATCACTGCCAGCACCTTCCCTGCTGCGCTCATAGCAGGCGGAAAAGCACTTGGATCCATCTGGGAAATAGATGCAAACAGACTGCTTGGTATCAGCATAAGAAGCAGACCGATCAAAAAAACATACCACAGTACAACATCGCAGAAAAAGTCCAGATATTTCTTATCCCGCACAAGAAGATATCCTTTGATTCCCAGTCCGGTAAAAAGATGGATCAGGCCAAAAGCCATGGAGTACAGCAGAAGCTTCATTGGATCATTTAAAGGAACAAACCACAAAGCCTTTATCAGTCCTCCGTCCGGAACATTCACATGGAAAAAGGTTCGTGCCACTACATCAATAGCATCTCCGAAATATCCTCCGAAAAGGATTCCCCAGATCAGTGTGGACAATCCGCCATACATAAACAGCTTTAAGGATTTCCGCATAGAGCTGTCCATTCTGGGAAACTTCTTCACCAGGATGAAGCAGACAAGGAATACCAGGATTCCATATGCTGCATCCGAAAGCATCATTCCAAAGAAAAACACATAGAAAAAGGACATAATAGCGGTGGGGTCAATCTCTCCCTTAGCCGGCAGTCCAAAGGAAGCCACGATTCCCTCTACAGATTCTGTAAATTTGTTATTTTTCAGCAGGACCGGAGCCTCTTCTTCCTCTGGTATATCTTCCGCTTCCATACTCATCACAAACTTATCAAGAGCTTTTTCAAGCGCACCTACCGCTTTCTTCGGCACATATCCGCTGATCAGAAAAGCCGATCTGGACTGGGGCAGCGTACCCAGCACCTCATACTTCTGGGCTCTTGCTCGGAAATAATCTGAAATCAGTCTCAGATTTGTCCTTTCATAGGCGTATCTGCTGATTTCCTCCTGACATTTTCTTATTTCCTCTTTCAGATCCCGTATCTGATTCTGAAGACTTTCCTTTGCCCGGGCCGGAACCTGCGCTGTCAACTGGGAAGGTCTGGAAAATCCCCCTTTTCGCAGGGCTTCTTCTACTTTTTCCTCATCTTCCCTGAGACATAGTACCGCCACATAAGTGCCGTCTTTTCCCGATGACAGAATGTTTACATCTGCCCCGGCCGTTTCCTGGGCATCCTCCAGGATCATGCCGTAAATTTCCTCAAGAGTCAGCTCCTGGGAAAAGCTCCCCGGCAAGAAAGCCGCCCTTTTTGTTCCGCGAAAGGCCATCGGTACATCCAGATTCATCCATGGCTCCAGACTTTCCATCTGATTTTCCAGCTTCTGGATATTCGCCCGGTACTCTCCGATCTTCTTTTGCTGGCTGATCACAGATGAAGCCACACTCATAATCTTGTCTTTTCGCTCAACTGCCTGGTCAAAGCTTGCTTTGTCAACCAGCTTTTTCCCTTCCAGGCTGGCAAACATGGAAGATTTCTCCGGCACATACTCCGCCAGGATCCCCAGGGCCATATCCGCCGAAGCTGCATTTTTTTCAAACATGCTTCTGGCTGTCTGGGTATTCATCTTTTCCAGTCCCTGGGTGTCCTCCTGTATTTGAGATACTTCCATGATTCCCATAGACTGGATCTTTTCCAGAATCGCTTTTCTGTCTCTTTTCAGTGCGCAGATACTTACCTTTTGCATCTGCAAAACTGCCATACTTGCATCCCTCCTTTATCTATGGTCTTTCCTCTCACAGCAGCTTCCGGATCACGCCTTCTACTGCCGTTTTCTCCAATTCCCCGGCCTTTGCTCTCAACTGGCTGGCTTCTTCATCCGCCGCCTTCTTTGCCATCTCCACTTTTTGGCCGGCAGCTTTCCGGGCTTCTTGGAGAGCGTTTTCCGCCCTTTCCCGGGCTTTTGCAATCTCTTCGTTTTCGATCTTCGCAGCTTCTTTTTCGGCATTTTCTCTTATTTCAGCAGCTTCTTTTTTAGCGTTTTCTAACAATGCTTCCGCCTTCTGCTCAGTATCTTTGATTGCCTGGATCGTGTCTTTTACCAAAATATCACCACCTTCATATAGTTTGATATTACTATGGATTGCACTTCTTGTCAATTTATTAACGATTTTTTTATCTTTTTCGCTATTATTATGCCATTTTTTCGGCTTTTTACACATAAAAAGAAGAGGCTGGCGATCAGTCGTCAGTCTCTCCTGGTCATTCTGCATATTTCCGTCATCATCCATAAAAATAGCTGCTGTATTCTTCATTTTCAATATTGCTGCTATCGATCCATTGATAACTGGTATTGATAAAAGTATCCACATCCAGTCCCAGATCTGCCCGGACTCCGGCAATCACCGCCGCATATCCCATACCATATGGATTCTGAGCAATAAATCCGGTCTGGGTACCGTTTTCTACCGCACTGCGCTGCACTTCTCCAGAATCAAATCCCACTATCGCAAGTTCTTTTCCTGCAGCGTCGGCCGCATTCAACACTGCTTCCGAAGCAGCCTCATTCGTACAGAAATATCCCTCTACATCCGGATACAGGGTAAAAACCGCATCCGCCATTTTTTCCATGGTAAAATCCTCATTTTCATGGGAAATATTTACGATTTCTATATTGGGATGATTCTTTGTAATCTCATCAGTAAATCCCTTTTCTCTATCCTGGCTTGTCTGGGCGCTTTCTGTATGGGTCATTACAGCAATCTGCCCGTCATCACCTACAGCTTCTGCCAGTTTTTTCGCCGCCTCTGCACCTGCCCCGTAATTATCTGTAGCACACAGAGCTGAAATAGGTCCGTTTTCCACTCCGGAATCTATCATGATCACAGGAATATCATTTTCCGCCGCCATCTCCAACTGGGCTTCGCAGGACTGTCTGTCAATAGCTGCGATACAAAGGATTGAAGGATTTTCTGAAAGAACGGTATCGATCAGATCAATCTGCTTCTCCACATCTGTATCATCTGCAGGTCCGTCAAAAGATACTGTGATCTGGTCTTCGCCTGTATAGCCCATTTTTTCATTAAGAGCTTTCACCCCATCTTCTATACCGGACCGTACTGTAGTCCAGAAGTCATCTCTGGTGCTTTTCAATACCACAGCGATCCTGCTTCCCGGTTCCGGATTCAATTCTTCAAGTGAAGTATAATCCACAGTTCCTGCCTGCTCTTTCAGTACAGACATAGCCAGATCTTCTGTCATGTCCCGGTCCTGTCCCTCTCCCTGAGAAGCATCCGTTTCCCCTTGGCCGCTCTCCTGCTGATCCTGGGGTTCCTCTTTCTGTTCCTCCTGACTGCCATCATCTTCCGTCTCCTGGTCTTCTGTCTGAGAATCCTGGTCCGTTTTATCCTCTTGTGCCGCAGTATTTTCTTCCGAGCTGCCCGTTTCCTCTTCCCTTCCTGCGCAGCCGCTGATCATTCCTGTGGTCAGCATGATACACAGAAAGAGCGTTATCGCCTTCTTCATGCTATTACCCTGCCTTTACATGTTTATCCTAAGGTTCAACTACGTCTCCATTATACACGAAACTTTTTATTAGTCCAGAACATTTCCCATTGTTTATAAATTTTTATTAAAATCTTAGAAAAATCTTTGTAATTAATTATGCCAAAAGCAAAT
This sequence comes from Candidatus Blautia pullistercoris, assembly GCA_019114545.1. Classification (GTDB taxonomy): domain Bacteria; phylum Bacillota; class Clostridia; order Lachnospirales; family Lachnospiraceae; genus Blautia; species Blautia pullistercoris. The sequence goes on from DXFG01000153.1 coordinate 7,727, forward strand.
CCCATTTTTTGAAGATCCCGTATAGCAGTAATGCCGAAAAAGGCCCCAGAATAAACCCGAATCCACCGTAAATGATCAATCCCAGATATACAGAAAGCAGGATCAGAAGGGGAGAAATGCCTATGTGATTCCCTACCAGCCTGGGTTCCAGGATCTGACGGACTCCTGCTGTAATCACATATAAGAGAAAGAGTCCTGCTCCTGTAAATGTTTCCCCCTGAAAAAGCAGAAGGATACCCGCCGGTATCAGGAAGGTTCCTGTTCCCAATATGGGCAGCGCATCCAAGACGCCCACTGCTATCCCCAGTCCCAAAAAGCAGGGGATTTTCAACACACAAAGCCCTGCAATGCACAGTACACAGATCATTCCGGTAATCTTTGCCTGCGCCTTCAGATATCCTTTCACCCCCTCCGACAGCTCTTTCCCCAGGGTTCCTGCCTTCCGGTAAAAATCAGACCTGCTTAAAAATTTTCGTATTTTTTCTCTTTCCTGAAGAAATAAAATAGAAGAAACGATCCCTATAATAACTACCCCCAGTATTGCTGCACAGTTCCTTACAGAGTCTACTGCCCGGTCCAGGCTGAGGCCATCCTCCAGCAGGTACTTCTGAAATTCTCCTGCCTGTCTGAAAATATATTCCCTGCTTTCCGATGCCGGTATTCCTGTGATCCGCTCCACTCCCTGACAGCACCGGCCTACCAGCTCTGCCGCCTCCGCTTTTATCCGGGGAAAATACTTTATACATTCTCCAATTTTCCCGGTTAAATATTCTGCCCCCATAAGAATCGCTCCGATTCCTAATACAGTAAAAAGCAAAATCAAAACAGCGCCAAATCCGCTTTCCTTTATGTGCAGTCTCTTGCTCCACTTTCTTCCTGCCATATATCGGGCCAGAGGATGAACCACTTCCGCCAGGATCCAGCCCACTAAAAAAGGGAGCATCACAGGAAAGACATATTTCATGCCTAATATAACTCCTGCTATAACTCCCGTCTGTAAAGCAAATCTCTTTATTTTCATCTGACCCTCACCCCGCTTCTCTTTTTTCTTAGTATAGGGAAAGGCAAGATACTTATACTATAGGAAAATTACCATCCGGCTTTACCTGAAATTCCATCTTTTTCCCGGTTGCAGGATGGTAAAAAGACAATCTGTTGGCACAAAGTCCGATATTGCGCCACTCTCCTTGTCCAGATTCACTTTCATTATATTTTGTATCTCCCAGGATGGGCCATCCGGCATGGGCAAGCTGGACCCGGATCTGATGATGTCTGCCGGTTCTTAAACGAATCTCCAGCAGGCTGCAGTCCGCCGCTTCCTTCAGCACCTTATATTCTAATACAGCCTTTCTGCTGTTTTTTGTCTTGTTTTCAACGATTCTGGACAAATTGCTTCCCGGAATCTTCTCCATCTGATCTTCCAGTATTCCTTCCTTTTTCTCCGGAACTCCCTGGACACAGGCCAGATAGATTTTTTCCATTTCTCCCCTCTGCATTTCTTCACTGAGTCTGGCTCCGCTTTTCCGGTTCTTTCCAAACACCAGTATCCCCTGGACCGGCTGATCCAGTCGGTGGACAACTGCCAGATAAGGATCTTCTCCCTTTGCTGCAAGGTAATTTCTCAACATGCTTTCCATATCCAGCATTCCGGTCCTTCTTGTCTGAATAGCCAGGCCTCCCGGTTTCCTGCACACAAGAATATCCTTGTCTTCATATAAAATAGTTTCTTCAATCCTTCTTTTTTCTATTCCCATAATTCCTCTTATGCCAGTATTTTTTCACAAAGGAACAACCGTCATATCATCAATTCTTTTCCGATACAACGGTTGTCCTAATGCTCTTCTTTATTCAATTTTCAAACCTCGTTTTCTTGTTTTCTTTCTTGATATTTATTCTTAAAGATATTTTTCTATTCAGTATCAATACTTAAAATCAATGCTTTATTGAATTTTCTCTAAGATAACTATCTTTTTCTAATGGTTATTAGCTTCCATTTTTCTTATTGTACTTAGTACTTATTTTAATCCCCTTTTATAAATTCTATTCAGAATCTATTGAAAGTTTT
>DXFG01000154.1 GCA_019114545.1 Candidatus Blautia pullistercoris
TCGGCGGCAGTGATCACCCACCGGGTGGTGGAGAACAATACCCTGATGGGGCAGTTTGTCACAAAGGGGGACGCCAATGAAAAAGCGGATGTGAATCCGGTATCCTATGAGGAGTTCATTGGAAAACTGGCGTTGTCCATTCCTTATCTGGGAAGACTGGCTCAGCTTTTCACCAGTACTAGTGGAAAAATAGGAGCCGGAATTGTGATCCTGGCGGCCCTGCTCCTCCACGTGATCGGGACTACTTTTGAAAAAAGAACAGAAAAATCACAACAGAAAAGGAGCTGACACAGCTCCTTTTGAAATGGAAAATTTTCTGAACTGACTCAGGAAAGTTCTTTTGCTCTTTGTATTTCCTGATCTGTTACCGCAGCATATTTTTTGACTTCTTCTGTGGAAAGCCCGTTGAGAAGCAGAGTTTTAACAAGGAGTATCTTTCCTTCTTCAATACCCTTTTCAAGATTCTCGCGTTTTAGTCTTTCAATGGCTGTACACACGTTATCGACCTCCTTATTTTCCCCCATGACTTGCAGTTCTCTGCTGCTGATCATAGTTCCTACTTACCGCGCTCTAATTATATCAGGATTTGGCGAAAAGAACAATTTTTTCTGCCGGACCGGCGGCTTTATTTCTGTTTTTCTCCGAAAAAGTTTGACTGATTTTCACTGTTGGAATATAGTAGAGATAGGACAGCAGTGAACAGGAGGCGGGACTGTCTGCCTTTTATCTGCTTTATGGAACCTGATGGAAAATATGGATATGATGATAGAAAAAGATGAAGAAAAAGTATAAAAATCTGAAAAAATACGGCTTTTTGCTGCTGATCATGGTGATCCTTCTGGTACTCTTTCCAATGAGTATTAAATTTATGAATAACGCCCTGCTGAATAATGCTCAGCGTATGGGAGAGGAGATCGCCAGGCGGTTTGCCATCAATGAAGAAACTTATCTGAACCAGTATGAAACGGTTCTGCGGACGGTAGAATATCAGATCCAGAACAGTCCGGAAAATATGGATCTGACGGATATGATGAAAAGCTATCAGGGCTATGCGGAAAAGACCATGGATCTGAATAACATAGAACTGTATGGCTATATTGACGGAAAGATTGTTGCGGCCACATACTGGGAGGGAGATGAAACTTTTGAACCTGATTCTGCCCTTTGGTATCAGGAGGCCAGGGCGGCCGGGGGAGAAGTTATTTATACAGATGTATACACAGATGTCCGTCTTCAAAGTCCGGTAGTGACGGTTGCCAAAGAACTGGAAGACTCTCAGAATGTGATTGCCATGGACGTTTATCTGGATGGAATTTCCATTCCGGACAATATGGAAGATCTTCCCGAGGGCTGCAATTACTTTCTCTGCGACCAGGAAGGAACTCTGATCGATGATTATCTCAGTAACGATGTTTATGACAATCTCCAGGAGCGTTTTCAGCATATTTTCCAGGAGATCCGGGAAGGAAAACATGACAGTTATGACTCCTATATCATAGGCGTTGACGGGGAAAAGAGGGGCGTCTATTATTATGTGCTGGACTCCGGCTGGTATACAGTGATCACCATGCCCTATGAGGAACTGCTACAGGCAACGGAGAATATGTGGACGGTATTTGGCCCGGTGGCGGCAGGCTTTCTTATTTTGTCTGCGGTGTATCTGATTCTGGACCGCCGCAGCAATAAGAAGGCAAGGCTTTACAATGATGTTGTAGGAGTCCTGGGAAATTCCTATTATGCGCTTTATCTGATCAATTTAAAAGAAGCTACTTATTCTATGCTCAAGGGATCGGATTACGTTCGCTCAGAGCTGCCGCCCACAGGAAAGTATGAGGATCTGCTGAAGGTCATGTCAGAAGTGATCCATGAAGATGTGTATGAAGAATATATCCATACTTTTTCTATTGAAAATATGACAGAGCTGACCGGGCGGCGGGTTCGGGATTTCGGGGGAGATTTTAAACGGCTGTTTAACAATGAATATCGATGGGTCCATGTCCAGATGCTTTATGATGAATCCTTAAAACAAGGATCCGTGGTCCTCTGTTTTAAAGATGTAAATGACAAAAAAGAGGAAGAACTTTCCCGGCTGAAGTTTTTAAAACAGTCTCTGGAGAGTGTAGACAAGATGGCAAAGTCCAAAAATATGTTTTTCTCCCTGATGTCCCATGATATGCGTACCCCGTTGAATGGGATCATCGGTCTGACGGAGATTATTTCCCGAAATCCGGATGACAAGGAGAAAGTACAGGAGTCTCTGAAAAAAATCGAGGCTCTGGGAAATCAGCTTCTGGGACTGATCAATGATATTCTGGAAATGTCCAGGATGGAACAGGGAAAGCTGGAGATCAAAAGCAGCAGCTTTAATTTGAAGAAAAACCTGGAGGAGCTGGCTTCAATCTTTCAGATGCAGGCGGAAAATTCAGGAAAAACATTCCTTTACAGGATTCGTATCGACCACGGGGAAGTAGAGGGAGACTGGGCCAGGATCCAGCAGATTCTCAACAATCTTCTTTCCAATGCATTTAAATTTACGAAAGAAGATGGACAGATCAGACTTCAGGTGGAGGAGATCCGGGACAGCAGGAATAACTACAGAAAGTATCATTTTACAGTCAGCGATAACGGATTTGGCATGAGTCAGGGGTTTCTGGAAAAAATATTTGTGCCTTTTGAGAGGGAGACCAGATTCGGGGCGGCAAATGTAGCAGGTACCGGTCTGGGAATGCCTATTGTCCACGACCTTGTCCAGAAGATGGAAGGCACCATACAGGTGACCAGCGAGTTGGGAAAAGGTTCGGTATTTCAGGTGATCCTTCCCCTGCAGCTTCATGAAGGAATAGAAGTACAGGGAGAGGAGACAAAAGAGGATAAGGCCGGACCCGTCGAGAAAGAGGAGCTGGACCTGGCAGGTATGGAGGTACTCCTTACGGAAGACAACGAGATCAATATGGAGATTGCAGCAGAGCTCCTGGAGGCCTGCGGGTTGAAGATTACCAAGGCATGGAACGGAAAAGAAGCTTTTGACATTTATCTGAACCATGATCCCTATTACTTCGACTTTATTCTCATGGATATGCAGATGCCGGTGATGGATGGGTGTCAGGCCGCAGAGCGCATCCGGAAGTCCGGCAGAGCCGATGCAGAACAGATTCCCATTATAGCTGTGACTGCCAATGCTTTTGCTGAGGACATTGCACTGACGAAAAAGGCGGGAATGAACGCCCATATTTCCAAACCCATTGATTTTCGGATTTTGAAAAAAACCATGGCCGATTTAAAAAAAGGAAAAAACTAACATCGGAAAAATAAAAGAAACTGCCCATGTGCCCCCAAAATTGTCTTTTTTCGGATCACATGGGCAGTTTTTTCAGGTACTGCTGATATGTTTTTGAAACTCTTCGGACTCCAGAGGACGGTCAAAATAGAATCCCTGCATAAGTGTGATACCCATTTCCAGCATTTTCTGATAGGTCTCTTCAGTTTCCACACCTTCTGCGCAGAGGTTGATCCCCAGGCTGCTGCCCAGGTCGCAGAGACATTTGAGAAAGATCTGATTATAGGTGTCTTTGCTGATATGCTGGATGTATTCCCGGTCTATTTTGATCTGGGAGATCGTCAGCCGCTTTAAATATGTGAAGCTGGAATAACCTGTCCCGAAATCGTCCAGGGCTACGCCTGCTCCCATATCCCGAAGTTCCCGGCAGAACTGATCGGCAATCTCAAAATTGTTGATCAGGGAGGTTTCCGTCAGTTCAAAGACCAGCCACTGGGGAGCCAGTTCAAACTCCTGACAGCATTTGCGGATATAGGAGATCAGATCCTTATCTGATACCTGCTGGGCGGAAATGTTGATGTTCATATAGAGAGGAAAGCCCATTTTATGCCAGTTTCCGCATTCTTTAACGGCCTGTTTCACGATCCATCTGCCCGTAGTCAGGATCAGATCGGAATACTCCAGCGCCTCGATAAGCTCTTCCTGGGAGATATTGTCCAGATCCGGCGTGCTGTACCGAAGGAGGGCTTCTGCTCCGTGACATATGGTTTTTCCATTTTGAATTTCCATGACTGGCTGGAATACCAGCCGGAAATTTTTCATGCCGTCGGTGACATTCTGCCGGAGTACCCGGTCCAGAACAAATTTTTTGTTCAGGCTATCCATGTTTTCACTGCGGAAAAATACGGTCTGATGCCGGCTGGACTTTGCACGCATCAGCAGAGCCATATTGGCGTTTTGCAGCAGCTCTTCGCTGGTGGTTCCGTTCTGGGGATAGATCGCTACGCCGATATTGGCCCGGATAAAGAGTACATGGCCTTCTAAAGTCCGTTCCCGGCTGAGATACATCTGAAAAGGAACCAGCTTTTCCAGGATCTGTTCCCGGGTATTCTCTCTGATATGAACAAGAAATTCGTCCCCTTCCAGACGATAAACGCCCAGATTGTCACTGATATACAGGTTGATGATCCGGGTAAATTCCACCAGGATCTTATTGGCAAAATCCCTTCCGAAAATCTCATTGAAAATTTTGAAATTATGGATATCAATGCACAAAATGCTGCCGGTCGCCGAGGGGTCTTTCAGGTATTTCCTCATATCTTTTTCAAAACAGTTCCGGTTTTTCAGGCCGGTAAGGATATCGTAGTACAGGATGTTTTTCAGCTTTTCTTCATAAGCTTTCTGCTCGGTAATATCCACAAGAGAACCGGCGATCATGAGAGGATTTCCATTTTCATCATGCATTCCCTTGCCCTGGCAGCGTATCCAGATCACGGTGTCAAATTTAGTTTTTACCCGGTACTCGGCTTTGTGATATTTGCTTTTTCCACTTAAAAATGGGGCGAAAGAATCCAGGAATACACTGCGGTCTTCCGGAAGGATAAAGCCCAGGAGACGGTCCATGGCATTGGAAAAAGTATTGTTTTCAAGAGGCAGTACATCTACTGCTTTTGGGGAAAAAGTGCATACATTGTTTACCAGATCCAGCTGATAGATATAGTCTGTGCTTCCCTCCAGGATCAGCTGATTGACAGATTCTGCCTGGCGGAGCTGACGGATAGTCTCTTCCAGCTGGAGATTATGCTCATGGGTAAGATCAAAATTCAGATGACCAATGCCCAGGATATAACCAGAGGCTTCCAGAGGCATCATCACGATCAGGATATTGGCGATACATCCGTCTCTGATAATGTCCAGATGGCTGTCTGTCTTTGTTTTTTTCTTTTCTTTTAAGAGTGACAGATCATGGAGAAAAACGCTTCGGCTGGCACTGGTAAAATAGTTCAGAAGCTGGTCTAAGGAGATCCGTCCTTTTTTTGGCTGATCCGGATTTCGGAAGACATCGGCCATGCCTTCGCTCAGAAAGACCTGATTCTTTTCATAATTCAGAAGAAAGGTCTCTGAAAACAATTCATCAGGAATGTTTTTGATCTGGAGTTTTTCGTTTAAATCTTTGATATAAAAATATTCATTCTGCATATAGCCCTCTCCGACAAAATTCGACATTATATATGCCTCTTATTATATAACAGATCTGGTGTTTTTTCTACCCTCTGTTCAGGAATCCATTACCTTGACACCCTTATCTTTTCTATTATATACTGAAACTGTATAAGGAGCGGACAAATGAAAGAAGGGACAATAGAAAAACATTTAAAAAGAATGACGGTTTTGGTGGTGGTGATCAGTCTTGTTATTTTGGGAGCAGGAGGGATCGTCACCCTTTCTTTGAATCGTGTACGGCAGGAGGGCATTGACAATCGGATTCAGGGAGAAGTAGAGTCCTATAAGGAAGATCTGGAACAGAAGATCCAGACGGATTTTCAGATTGTATATACTTTGGCAGCCTTTCTGGAGTTTAATCAGGGACTCGATAAAGAGAATTTTTCCAGAGGATTACTGGAATCCAACAATCATAATAATTTCGTGCGGATGGGCTATTTCAGCAAAAACGGCCGGGGTGTCCGGGTAACCAGGGGGAAGGATATGGAAATAGACGTAACATTGGAAGAAATCAGTCCCTGTATGCAGGAGATCGTACGCAGTGCCTGGGAAGGTGCAGAAGCTTTTTCCGGGATTTCCTATGATGAAAAACTGGAAAAAGATGTGATCGGATATGCGGTTCCCGTATACCGTAACGGGGAAATCATCGGAGCATTGGTGGCTACAGAAGCAGCAGATTCTCTTAGGGAAATGCTGAACGGAGAAACGATTTTTGCAGGAAATGGGTATATCCGGCTGGTCGACAGCCAGGGGAATTATGTACTACCCTATGAGGAAGACAGTGTTTTTTCCGGAGACTATTTTTCCGCAGAAGAAAAAGAACGGATAGAAGAGACTTTGCAAGAGGGAGGAAACTGTTTTACTTCTGTAAGATATAATGGAAATCTGTTTCGGATCTATATTGCAGCGACAGATATCCGGGACTGGAATCTTTTTGGTATAGAGTCTGTAAATGAGGTCAACAGATTTACCAGTCAGATGATCCTGATTACCAGAATCGCCTTTTCGCTGGTCCTGGCAGTAGTAATCCTGCTTGTCTTCTACGGATACCGGGCATTGAAGAAAAAGAACCGGGAACTGATACAATATGCCTACTATGATCCTCTTACCGGGGCTTATAACTCAGAAAAATTCCAGCAGGAACTGACAGAGGTGATGAAAGGTCAGGAAGCCTGGGCTCTGGCAGGGATGAATATCCGGCAGTTTAAGTTTATCAATGAGATTTTCGGAAGAAATCAGGCGGACAGCCTTCTCTGCCATGTAAAAGAGGCTATGGAGAACAACATGGAAGAAGGGGAATATTTCTGCAGAAATTCTGCGGATATGTTCCTGATGCTTTTAAAAACCAGCGACAAAAAAATCATCCAGGAAAGAATCCGGAAAATCATGGGAGATATTTCTGCTTTTTCCGCAAACTGGAGACGGAACTATGAGATACAGATGTACTGCGGCATTTCTTTGATACCTGCAGGCGGGAAAAAAGATACGGCCACTATGCAGACAACCCATACGATGTTTGCACTGGAAAAAGCCAGAACCCTTCCCCGGAACAGTATCTGGTTTTATGACCTGAAGCTGCATCAGGAAGAGATCCTTCAGAACTATGTGGAATCTCATATGAATCAGGCGTTGGAAGCCGGAGAATTCAAAATGTATCTTCAGCCCAAATTCGAGTTGAAAACAGGGAAGCTTGTGGGAGCGGAAACGCTGGTCAGATGGATACCGGAAGATGGGAAAGTGATCTATCCGGGACAGTTTATCCCCATATTTGAACGGAATGGTTTCTGTGCAGCACTGGATATGTATATGACGGAACAGGTATGCCGGCAGCTGCGCCGGTGGAGGGATGAAAATGGGCAGGTGGTTCCTGTTTCTGTGAATCAGTCCAAGATTCTTTTTTACGAGGCAGATTATGTAGAGAGGATGGAGAAGCTGATAAAGAAATATCAGGTGCCTGCTGAATGGATCACGCTGGAAATTCTGGAAGGCCTGGCCATGGAAAATATAGATAAACTGAATCAGGTGATTCTGAGACTGAAAAAGATCGGATTCCGGATCTCTATGGATGATTTCGGAAGCGGCTATTCTTCTTTGAATATCCTGGGCAATCTGCGGATTGATGAGCTGAAACTGGATAAAGGCTTTTTTAAAGAACTGGAGGGAGCAGATCGGCGGAGACAGACGATTATTATAGAACATATTATTGAAATAAGTAAGAGCCTGAAGATTTCTACTGTGGCAGAGGGGATCGAGACAGAAGGGGATCAGCAGATGGTACGGGATCTGGACTGCGATTACGGACAGGGCTATTACTACTGCAGGCCGGTGCCTGTGGAAGAGTTCAATGAGAAATATATGAAAAAGGGGGAAGCATAGTTTGGCAGAGAAGAGTTTTGTATATGAGACTTTACTCCTCTTTCTGGACAGCTATTTTATTTGCGGAGACAGGGAAACTGTACTTCAGATGTCTACGGAGGATATTTACTGTATCGGAGTACAGGGGGAAGCCCCCGCATTTAACAAAGAAGATTTTGGGAAGCTTCTGCAGCGCCACATAACAGATGATTCTGCTTCTGCTGTTTATGAAGTAAATGGATACCGGGAGAAAATGCTCAGCCCGGGAAACTGGATCTGTTATTGTGAGATTGAGACATATATGGATATAGACGGAGATAAATTGAATCTGTCCTGGTGGGGGATCACTTTAGGCGTTCAGATGTCACAAGGGATATATAAGATCAGCCTGATCCATCTGTCAGAGATGAAAAACTGGGCACAGAGAGGCGAAGCCCTCAGAAAGCTTTATCCGGACGGAGAGAATCCTTTCATTGAATCCTTATACCGGCATCTGGAGGAGTCTTCCAGAGATCCTCTCACCGGCCTGTATAATCGGAAAGCAGGGGAATCTCTGATCAACCAGGCTCTGAATAGCGGAGGGGAATATATTTTCCTTTTGATGGATATTGACAATTTTAAAGCAGTGAATGACGTGTACGGCCATCTGAAAGGGGATATTATGCTGAAGTATGTGGCAGATAAGATCCGGAAATCTTTCCGTGATACAGATGTGATCTTCCGCTTGGGGGGAGATGAATTTGTGGTCTTTATCTACCCATGCAAAAATCGTCAGGCTATCGAGCAAAAGCTGGAGAAGATCATTGAAGATTACGGAAAGAATATCCGGGAAGATTTTCCCCATATTTCTTCTGCGCTGTCCTGGGGAGGAGTCTTCAGTGGAAAGAAGAGGTCTTTTACAGAACTTTATCAAAAAGCGGATAAGATCATGTATCAGGTAAAGCATAGAGGAGGAAAAGGATATCTGATTGAGGAGGAGTAATGGAAAAAAAGGACATTTTAATCGTAGACGATATGGAGATTAACCGGGTAATTCTCAGTCAGATCTTTGCAGACAGAAATCAGATATTGGAGGCTGAAAACGGCCTGGAAGCCATAGAAATCCTGGAAGCGCGCAGGGAACATATTGCCGCCGTGCTGCTGGATATCCTGATGCCGGTTATGGATGGATTTCAGGTTATGGAACAGATGAGAGATATGGGGCTGATGGAGAAGATTCCAGTCTTTCTTATTACTGCAGATTCCTCGGAAGAGAGTATGAGACGCGGGTATCAGCTTGGAGCCATGGATATTATTGAAAAACCCATAGTGCCGTATTTCGTAAGGCGGAGAGTGGAAAGTGTGATGGAACTTTTTGCGGCCAGAGAACGGCTCAGTCATGTGGTAGAGCTTCAGGGACAGAAGCTGCGCAGACAGGAACAGGAGATCCTGAGTCTGAATTATTCCATTATCGAGAGTCTTTCAACAGCCATTGAGTTCAGAAGCGGAGAGTCCGGGGAACATGTAAAGAGGATCCGCCATCTGACACGGCTTTTACTGAAAGAGCTGAGCAGGACGGGGAAAAAGGAATATGCCTTTTCAGACAGAGAGATCCAGGAGATCGCCCAGGCTTCTATTATGCATGATGTGGGGAAGATTGCCATCAGTGATCTGATTCTGAACAAACCGGGAAAACTGACGGATGAGGAATTTGAGATTATGAAAGGCCATACGGTTATGGGCTGCCAGGTACTGGAGCAGATCCCGCAGTATAAGAAAAACAGGCTTTATCAGTACGCATACGATATCTGCCGCCACCACCATGAGCGGTGGGACGGCAAAGGTTATCCGGATGGCCTGAAAGGCAGGGAGATCACAGTCTGGGCACAGGTGGTGTCTGTGGCAGATGTGTTTGACGCCTTGACAAATAAACGGGTCTACAAGCCCGCTATTCCGGTGCCGGAGGCTATGGACATGATTTTTACGGGACAGTGCGGGGCATTTAATCCGGAGCTGCTGGAGGCCCTGGAGAAGATTTTGCCGCAGATAGAAGGAAAGATATAGAACGTTTTCCGGTGCCGGGAGAAACATGGTAAGATCCGGCCAGGAACATTGGCAAAGGATGTGAAAAGATGGAAGATCATAAGAAAAAGCAATTGACTCAGGCCGGGATCCATGTGGATGACGGACTCTCCAGATTTATGGAAAATGAAGGTCTTTTCCTGAAATTCCTGGGGAAATTCCTTCAGGATACCAATTATGAAGGTCTTGTACAGGCGGTGGAAAAAGGAGATGTCCAGGCGGCTTTCCGGTTTTCCCATACCTTAAAAGGCGTCTGCGGAAACCTTTCTATGAATGAGCTGTATACCCTTATTTCCAGTCAGACGGAGTATTTCAGAGAAGGAAATTTTCAGAAGGGAGCAGCTATGATGGAGAAAATCTCCGCCGCTTATGAAAGGGTCCGAAAGGCTATAGAAGAGACATTGTAAGCTGCAGATCAAGAAACGGAAGATGCAAAGAAGAAGGAGAGTACAATAAGATGAATCAGCGAATAGTTGTAGTCCGCCGTATAGAAAAGGGGATTGCTCTTGACAGGGATTATGTTGCTCTGCCTAAGGACTATGGGAAGGACTCTTATTTTCGGCGTCCGGATATACAGGCCATCCGAAGCCTGGTATTTGAAACGTTGGATGCCCTGGAGGAAAAGACAGGATTTCACAGGAAAATGGCAGAGAGCAGACAGGTGGTGATCAAGCCGAATCTGGTGTCTGTCTACCATCGAAGCGGAATGTTTGAAGAGGACTATCCGGAGTCAACAGATCCCAGGATCCTGGATGCGGTGATAGAATGGGTGCAGAGGTATCACAAAAAGGTTGTCATTGCGGAATCCTCAGGCAAACCCATGCCTACAGCTACCAGCTTCCGTATAAGCGGCATAGACCGGATCGCTCAGTACCGGAAGACAGGGCTGGTTACGCTGGAAACCTGTCCTGTCTGCAGATATCTGCTGCCCAAAGCAAAGGTAATGAAAGAAGTCCTGATCCCTACTCCTTTTGAGGGAGTTGCGGAGGGGAAAGATTTTTATATTTCTGTGCCCAAACTGAAGACAAATCTTTATACCAGAGTGACCCTGGGATTTAAAAACGCCATGGGCGTGATTCCTTATGCATTGAGGGAGAGAAACCATAATTACCGGATCGATGAGAAACTGGCAGATATGCTTTATATACTGCGGCCGGATCTGACCCTGATAGACGGTCTGGTAGGGGGAGAGGGAAACACCCCTGCTCCCGTAGATCCGGTAGACTGCCGCCTTCTCGTAGCAGGGACAGATCCTGTGGCTGCGGACCGGGTAGGATGCCGGATCATGGGATTTGATCCGGATGAGATCCCTCTGTTCCAGGAAGTGGAAAAGAGAGGCTTTTATCATGGAGAAGCACAGGTGGACGGAGAGGCTCCGGTTTTTCATTTCCGGCCGGCAGACCCCAGTCTCCTGGGGGAAACTTTCCACAAGCATTTTCCAAATATCCTGGTGCTGGCAGGACACAGCCTGCCCAAGGCCCCAAAGATCCGGGATCCCTATGGGGTAACTCCTGAAACCGCCAGGGAGCTGGAGGGGGCCTGCAGGGGCGGCTGCCTGGCTGCCCTGCGTTCCGGCTTTGAATACATCGTTTATTCCACAAAGAAAAACAGAGACCGCCGGATTGCCGTGATCATTGGCTCCGGAGTTCCCATAGACGGTAAGAAGTGGTGGTTTGACCGGGACGGAAAGCCATACACAGAGGAAGAAGTGAGAAAGCTGGATATGCCGATCCTTACGGTAGGCAACTGCGCAGAGGTGCTGAAAGAGGTGGCTTCTTACAGGAGTTCCGGCTGCTGCAGTCCTTCCGCCTGTATGCTGGCTGCCACAGCGGCTATGAAGGTACCGTTCCCGCTGCTTTCTCTGAAAAATCATTACTTTGCAGTTTTTGGCCTGGATGCTGTGAGAATGGTGTTAAAAAGAACTGCCTTATCTCTCAGGGGTATCTGGATCGACTGCCCCAGCCGTCATGTGGACCAGATCTATCCGGTGCCTAAAGTATCTGATAAATATAAGGACAGAGATTTTATTCCCTGGCCGCTGCCCAAGATGAGCTGGAAAATGAGAAAAAAAATGGCGAAAGACCAGCTGAAGATCCTGAAGCTGTAACAGAGTTTTAGCAACAGGAATTTAGGGAATTGTAAAGAAAATTAAAATTGTATAAAAAGAAATGAAAATATTGTATACAGAATTGAGTGCTTTCTTTTTTTGTGTTATGATTACTATATGTTTTGCGTGAGCGGGCAGAACGCCAGAGAAAGAAAGGTGAAGCACAACGGAAATGTTAAAAAGACAGAAGCCGAAGAAGAATCCGTCTGACGAGAAAAAGATCAAATTTCCTATAGAGCCTGTAAAGGCGGATTACTTATACGGACTGACGAAAATGCAGGCAGAGGAACGGGCGGCAGCAGGCTGGAGCAACGAAGCGGTCGGCAGTGTCAGCTTAAGTACGAAAGATATTGTAAAGAAAAATGTATTTACCTATTTCAACCTGATATTTGCAGTTCTGGGAGTGCTGGTCTGTCTGTCAGGCTCTTTTCGGGATCTGACTTTTTTGCCGGTAGTTATCCTGAATACAGTGATCGGTATTTTTCAGGAGATCCGGGCGAAGAATGTTCTGGAAAAAATGAATATGCTGAACGCACCCAAGACCGACGTGGTCCGTGAGGGAAAGATCCGTTCTATAGATTCCACTCTTCTGGTTCGGGATGATATTGTGATTTTCAAGACCGGAAATCAGATATGTGCAGATGCGGTGGTCTGTTCCGGGGAGGTTCGGGTAAATGAATCCCTTCTTACCGGAGAGTCTGAAGAAATCGTAAAGAGAGAGGGAGCTTCCCTTATGTCGGGAAGCTTTATTGTTTCCGGTAAATGTTATGCCCGTCTGGAGAAAGTGGGGGATGAATCCTATATTTCTAAACTGACCTTAAAGGCAAAGGCCATGAAAGACGAAGAACAGTCAGAAATGATCCGCGCTCTGGACAAACTGGTAAAGGCAGTAGGGATTGCCCTGATCCCTATCGGGATCATCCTTTTTATCCAGGGCTTCTTTATCAGTCATGAGGGATTTCAGGGGAGCATTATTTCCATGGTGGCCGCAGTGATCGGCATGATACCGGAAGGCCTGTATCTGCTGACAACTGTAGCGCTGGCTGTAAGCAGTATCCGTCTGGCTATGAATAAGGTACTGCTCCATGATATGAAGAGTATTGAGACCCTTGCCAGGGTCAATGTCCTCTGTGTGGATAAGACAGGGACTATTACAGAAAATGCCATGAGCGTCCAGGATATTGTTCTTCTGGATGAAGAACAGGATATGGACAATGTAAAGGGGATCCTGTCAGATTTTGTCCAGGCTATGGGAGAGGACAACAGCACCATGGCGGCAATGAAGCAGTATTTTACGGAATATAAGGGAGAAAAACCTCTGAAGATCATTTCTTTTTCTTCTGCCAACAAATATAGCGGTGCTGTGTTTGAGTCAGGGAACTTTGTGCTGGGCGCTCCGGAATTTGTTCTGGGAAGCGCTTATGAAACCTATCAGGATACCATTGAGGAATATTCCGCCAGGGGATACAGGACTCTGATCTTCGGAATCTATGAGGAAGAGCTCAATGGAAAGAAACTTCAGGGGCAGGTGGATCCCTGGGCCCTGATTCTGCTGATGAACCGGATCCGGGAGGAGGCACCGGCGACTTTTGCTTACTTTCATCAACAGGGAGTGGAAGTAAAGGTGATTTCCGGAGATAATCCTCTTACGGTGTCGGAGACTGCCAGACAGGCAGGGATCGCCGGGGCAGAGCGGTACGTGGATGCCAGAACCCTGAAGACAAAGGAGGAAATGGAGGAAGCTGCCGTAAATTATACGGTGTTTGGGCGAGTGCTGCCGGAACAGAAGCGGCAGCTGGTACGGGCCCTCCAGAGAAAAGGAAAGACCGTTGCCATGACCGGAGACGGTGTCAACGATGTACTGGCCTTAAAGGATGCAGACTGCAGCGTGGCCATGGCGTCGGGAAGCGAGGCGGCTATGCAGGCGGCCCAGGTGGTCCTTCTGGAATCGGATTTTTCCAAGATGCCTGAAGTAGTGGCGGAAGGAAGACGGGTGGTAAATAATATCCAGCAGTCCGCCAGTCTGTTCCTGGTAAAGAATATTTTCTCTTTCCTGTTGTCACTGGTCTCTATCATATTCGTGTTTACCTACCCTCTGGGTCCGTCCCAGATTTCGCTGATCAGTATGTTTACCATCGGCATACCGGGATTTTTCCTGTCCCTGCAGCCAAACAAAAATGTGATCAAAGGACATTTCCTCCAGAATGTGCTTCTGAAGGCGCTTCCGGCAGGGCTGACCGATGTGCTGGTAGTGGCAGCTCTGGCTATTTTCTCTCAGACCTTCGGTGTGGGAGGAGAGGATCTGTCTACGGCTGCCACTATGCTCCTGGCTATCGTAGGATTTATGATCCTGTTTAAGATATGCAAGCCTTTGAATCCTCTGCGCCTGGCCATCTGTATAGGCTGTATTATCGGATTTCTGGCAAGCTGTATCCTGTTCCCGGGACTTTTTGGCATTAGCTCTATGTCAACCAAGTGCGTTATGCTTTTTGTGGTATTTTCTATTGCTACAGAGCCTATTTTGCGTTATCTGACAAAACTAAATGAGTGGATCCAGAAATTGTATGGAAACAGAGACCTGTATAAGACAAGACTTCTGTCTATGAAAGAGGCCCTGCGGCAGGGAGAATAGAAAGTAAAATTATAAGAGACAGAAAAATCTCCGGGCGGCCTGGAACAGACAGGCCGCTTCGGAGATTTTTTGTGGGATACGAGGGATGAATACCTTGGGTACAGCGTCGCCCTCGATGACGCCCATGATAGTCTTTCCTTCTCCCATCAGTTCTCCGAACATATCGATCTCCATGGGAGAGGTAATGCCAACGATGGCTTCTACGCCCAGAGGAGCCAGGCAGCGGAGTCCCTTTCTTACAAAATAATATCATTAAAGTGCTCACAACATGTGCCTGTCAGATCTTTATATTACAGGTGAGGAATCTCCGGATCTGGAGCTGAAAGCAGTTATGCTGAACATCCGTCCGGGTCATAACCCCCAATTAATGGAGGCTTGCAGTACTCTGAAGGAGTATTCAGAATTCGTGGAGAAGGTAAGAAATTATACAAAAGTCATGGAGTTAAATACGGCGCTGGACAGGGCGGTGACCGAATGTATACAGGAAGGGATTCTCACAGATTTTTTGAGAAAGAATCGAGCGGAGGTGATAAAGATGAGTTTGTACGAATATGATCAGGAACAACATATGAAATGGCTGAGAGAAGAAGGTTATGAGCAAGGACATGAAGATGGAAAAGAAGATAATTTAGTAACGAATATTCAGGCTCTTATGAAAAATATGAACATATCAGTGCAACAGGCTATGGAGGTGCTGGAAGTCCCAAAAGAAAAATATAAAGTGTATGAAGAAAAGTTAAAGAACACTAAAGATAAAAAAAATTGACAAGGGTCATCTATAGGTATATAATATAAAAAATTCTTCAGGGCAGGGTGAAAGTCCCTACCGGTGGTAAAGCCCACGAGCCGCAAGGCATGATTCGGTGAAACTCCGAAGCCGACAGTATAGTCTGGATGAAAGAAGATTTGGCGTTTGAGATCGTATATTTCTATATACCCATGAAAGGTCAGGCTCTGAAATGGATTTCCATTTCAGAGCCTTTTTGTATTTTACAATACATTGAGAAGAAGCAAATTCTTCTTCATATGCCTTTTGTCAAGTGTTTAAAAGTCCTGAAAATTTTTATCAGGGCTTTTTCTTTTGCGAAAATTTCCTGTGGAAAAGCCTGATACAGAGAAATGAGGTGATAAGAAACATGTACACGGCACAGGAAGACGAAAAATTTATGAGAAGAGCGCTGGAACTGGCGAAAAAAGGAGAAGGCTGGGTCTCGCCCAATCCTATGGTGGGAGCTGTCATTGTAAAAGACGGCCGGATCATCGGGGAAGGGTGGCATGAAAAATACGGCGGACTTCATGCAGAGCGGAATGCTCTGGCCCGCTGCAGCCAGCCGCCAAAGGATGGGGTCATGTATGTGATCCTGGAGCCTTGCTGTCATTATGGGAAGCAGCCTCCCTGCACAGAGGCCATCCTGGAGGCAGGTATCCGGAAAGTAGTGGTGGGAGCAGGAGACCCCAATCCTCTGGTAGCAGGCAAGGGACTGGAAATCCTCCGGCAGCATGGTGTAGAGGTACAGGAACATGTATTGGAAGAAGAATGCCGGGAGATCAATCAGGTGTTTTTCCACTACATCTGTACAGGTACCCCTTATGTAGTGATGAAGTATGCCATGACCATGGACGGCAAGATCGCCGCCTATACCGGAGCCTCCAAATGGATCACGGGAGAGGCTGCCAGAGCCCATGTCCAGAGTCTCCGGCACAAGTATCGGGGGATCATGGCCGGAGTGGGAACTGTGCTGGCTGACGATCCTCTTCTCACCTGCCGTATGGATGGGGGAAGAGATCCTGTGCGGATCATCTGTGACACTCATCTTTCCACACCTCTGGATTCCCGAATCCTGGAGACTGCCAGAGAGGTGCCCACGATCCTGGCCATAGGACAGAAGGTGGAAAGGGAAAGACAGATCCCTTATGAGGAGAGGGGATGTACTCTGCTGGAAATCCCGGAGAAAGAGGGAAAGATTGACCTGTCTGTTCTTATGAAAGAGCTGGGGAAAAGGCAGATTGACAGTATCCTCCTGGAAGGAGGAGGGGAGCTGAACTGGTCTGCTATTCAGGCCGGGATCGTAAAAAAAGTCATGACCTATATTGCTCCTAAGCTCATAGGGGGAAGAGAGGCAAAAGGGCCTGTGGGAGGCCAGGGATATCCGGATCCCCAGGAAAGCCTGTTCCTGAAACCTGGAAAAATAAGCCGTCTTGGAGATGATTATCTGATCGAAAGCGAGGTGGATGGGAATGTTCACAGGAATTGTTGAAGAAATGGGAGTTATCCGGGGAATCCGTAAAAACCGGGAATCTGCAGTGGTGTCCGTAAAAGCCGGCAAAGTCCTGGAGGATCTGAAGATCGGGGACAGCGTGGCGGTAAACGGGGTGTGCCTGACAGTGGTAGAATTTTTCCCCGGAGGCTTTGGAGCGGATGTGATGCATGAGACTCTGGACCGGTCCACTCTGGGCAGCCTGAAACCTGGAAGCCGGGTAAATCTGGAGCGGGCTATGGCTGCAGACGGACGCTTTGGCGGACACATTGTAGCGGGGCATGTAGACGGACGAGGCACTGTCCGGAAGATTGAGAGAGATGATAACGCCCTTTGGTATACTATCGGTTCAGGGAGAGAAATCCTCCGCTATGTAGTGGAGAAAGGCTCCATTGCCATAGACGGGATCAGCCTGACTGTGGCGAAAGCCGCAGAAGACAGTTTTCAGGTTTCTGTGATACCCCATACTGCCCGGGAAACAGTTTTGCAGGACCGAAAGCCGGGAGATCAGGTGAATCTGGAAACCGATGTGATCGGAAAATACGTGGAAAGATTCCTGACATTTCCGGCAGAGACAGGCACAAAGGAAAATACTGCCGGAGAAGGCATTACCATGGAAATGCTGAGAAAATACGGATTTTAAGGAGAGTGAGAACAATGGTGACATTTCAGACCATAGAAGAGGGGCTGGAGACCCTGAAAAACGGCGGCCTGGTACTGGTAACAGATGATCCTGACAGGGAGAATGAAGGAGATCTGATCTGTGCCGCCCAGTTTGCCACTACAGAAAATGTAAACTTTATGGCTACTTATGGAAAAGGACTGATCTGTATGCCGATGACGGAGGAATACGTGAAAAAGCTTCAGATTCCCCAGATGGTGTCCCAGAATACAGATAATCATGAGACAGCCTTTACTGTATCTATTGATCATGTGAGCACCACCACAGGGATTTCTGCAGCAGAACGGTCTGTAACCGCTATGAAGTGTGTGGAGGAGGATACGAGGCCGGAGGATTTCCGCCGTCCCGGCCACATGTTTCCCCTGCTGGCTAAGAAAAACGGAGTTCTGGAGAGAAACGGCCACACAGAGGCTACAGTAGACCTTCTCCGTCTGGCAGGGCTTAAGACCTGCGGGCTGTGCTGTGAGATCATGAGAGAAGACGGGACCATGATGCGGACTTCAGAACTGGCCCAGATGGCCAAAAAGTGGAAAATCCCGTTTCTTACCATAAAGGATCTTCAGAATTACCGGAAGCGCCATGAAAAACTGGTGGAACAGGTGACGAAGACAGATATGCCTACCAGATACGGGCATTTTACTGCTTACGGTTATACTAATAAGCTGAATGGAGAACACCATGTGGCTCTTGTAAAAGGAGAAATAGGAGAAGGAGAAAACCTTCTCTGCCGGATCCATTCCGAGTGCCTTACAGGAGATACTTTCGGTTCTCTCCGCTGTGACTGCGGCCAGCAGCTTCACGCAGCCATGAGACAGATTGAAGAAGAAAGCAGAGGGATCCTCCTTTATATGCGCCAGGAAGGCAGGGGGATCGGACTGATCAACAAGCTTCGTGCCTATGAGCTGCAGGAACAGGGTATGGATACTCTGGAGGCCAATCTGGCTCTGGGTTTTAAAGGGGATGAAAGGGAGTATTATATCGGAGCACAGATCCTCCGGGATCTGGGGGCAAAGACGCTGCGGCTGCTTACCAATAATCCGGATAAGGTATACCAGCTTCAGGATTTCGGCATGGAGATCCTGGAACGGGTGCCCATCCAGGCCCCGGCAAATCCCCATGATATCCGGTATCTGAGGACAAAGCAGAACAGAATGGGACATCTGCTGAAATACTAAAGAAATATAATTGAAGTTTAAGGAGGATCGCAGTATGAAAACATTTGAAGGAAAATTAGTATCTGAGGACATGAAAGTAGGGATCATCGTAGCCAGATTCAATGAGTTCATCACTTCCAGGTTATTAGGCGGCGCTCTGGATACCCTTACCCGCCATGAGGTAAAAGAGGAAAATATCCAGGTAGCCTGGGTGCCGGGAGCATTTGAAATTCCTCTCATTGCTTCTAAGATGGCGGAAAGCGGCAAATACGATGCAGTGATCTGCCTGGGAGCTGTGATCAGAGGAAGCACCAGCCACTATGATTATGTGTGCAATGAGGTTTCCAAAGGGATCGCCTCTGTATCTTTAAAAAGCGGTATTCCCGTGATGTTCGGGGTGCTTACCACAGAAAACATTGAGCAGGCCATTGAGCGGGCCGGATCCAAGGCAGGGAATAAAGGATCCGAGTGCGCCCAAGGAGCCATCGAGATGGTAAATCTGATCCGGGAGATCCAGAAGGGTTGAAAAAGATTTTCTTCGATTATGTGTGCAACAGGGACGGTGAAACTTGTTTTTCACTGTCCCTATTTTTCTGAAAAACACAAGATCTTGCATTTGATTGTTGTAAATATCTAGATGTTGTGCTAATATTAGATTTGCATACAAAATATTGTGGAGGTGTAACATGACAGAAAAGGAATGGCTGGGGGAAGAGAACCAGCTCGGAATGGATATCTGGACAAGAAAATACCAGAATCAGGGGGAAAGTTTTGAAGAATGGATTCATAGAGTTACCGGCGGAAATGAGGAAATGGCCGGGTATATCCGGGAGAAAAAGTTCCTTTACGGCGGAAGGATCCTGTCTAACAGAGGGTTGTACAAAGAAGGGCGGAAAGTGACGTACTCCAACTGCTACGTGATATCCCCGCCGGAGGACAACATAGAAAATATCTTTGACTGTGCGAAAAAGCTGGCCAGGACTTACAGCTATGGAGGGGGCTGCGGCATTGACATTTCCGGACTTGCTCCCAAAGGTGCCAGGATCAACAATGCGGCCAAAGAGACTACCGGCTCTGTGTCTTTTATGGAACTGTATTCTATGGTTACAGGCCTGATCGGACAGAACGGCAGAAGGGGAGCGCTGATGATCTCCCTGGACTGCTCTCATCCGGATGTACCGGATTTTATAGAGCTGAAAACAGATCTGGAGAAGGTGACAAAGGCAAATATATCTCTGCGTATCCATAAAGATTTTATGGAAGCAGTGAAAAATGATCAGGAGTATACCCTCCACTATACCAGAGAGACTACGGGGGAAGTCATTGAGAAAAAGGTAAAGGCCAGAGAGCTGTTTCGGAAGATCACAGATACAAACTGGGATTATGCTGAGCCCGGGGCTCTGTTCTGGGACCGGATCACCGGCTGGAGCCTTCTGAGCAATACGGATGCATTTACTTATGCCGGAGTGAATCCCTGTGCAGAGGAACCTCTGCCTGCAGGGGGCAGCTGTCTTTTGGGAAGTATTAACCTTTCTGCTTTTGTCCGGGATCCTTTTTCTGAACATTCTTCTTTTGATTTTGACGGACTGAAAGCCTGTGTAAAGGCGTCGGTAAAGGCTTTAAATGAAGTTCTGGATGAGGGACTGCCACTCCACCCTCTGGAAGAACAGAGAGAAAGTGTCCGGCAGTGGCGGCAGATCGGTCTGGGGATTATGGGACTGGCAGATGCTTTGATCAAGCTGGGGCTTACCTATGGAGAAGAGGAAGCCGTAGCTATGTGCGACAGGATCGGATTTGCCATGGCGGATACGGCTATTGCAGCCTCGGCCCTTCTGGCAAAAGAAGAAGGGCCTTATCCTATGTGTAATATCGGGCAGGTAATGGAGACTCCTTATTTCCAGGCCAACACCACGGAGAAGACCAGAGAACTGGTGAAAAAATACGGGCTGAGAAACTCCCAGCTTCTGACTATAGCCCCCACAGGGACTCTTTCCACCATGCTGGGAATCTCCGGCGGGATCGAACCTATCTACGCCAATTATTACATGCGCAAGACGGAATCTCTCCACGGCACGGATGTATATTATAAGGTTTATACCAAGATTGTGGAAAACTATATGAAAGAGTACAACATAGAGGATGATAAGGACCTGCCGGAGTATTTTGTTACGGCTATGACTCTGGATTACCGTCAGAGGATCAACATGCAGGCTGCATGGCAGGAGCATATCGATGCTTCCATCAGCTCTACGGTAAATGTGCCAAACAGCTTCACCAAGGAGGAGACCCAGGACCTGTACCTCTATGCCTATGAAAAAGGACTGAAAGGGATCACTATCTTCCGGGACGGCTGCAGGAGAGTAGGTATCCTGAATACTGAGATGAAAGAAGAGGAGAAAGAAGTGACTCCCGGAGAGGGATTGAAAAGAGGAGAAATCCTTCTGGTCAGCGATGATGTGATCGGCAAGAAGCGGAAACTGATCACCGGCTGCGGCAGTCTTCACTGTATCGCCCTCTTTGATCCCCATACAGGCGCGCTTTTAGAGACCTATCTCAGCAAAGGCTCCACAGGAGGCTGTAATAACTTTATGGTAGGCCTTTCCAGGATGATCTCCATCTCTGCAAGAGGGGGGATCCGTATTGAGACTATTGTGGACCAGCTGAATTCCAGCGGTTCCTGCCCTTCCTATACGGCAAGAAAAGTCACCAGAGGAGATACCAGCAAAGGGGCCTGCTGTCCTATGGCAGTTGGAAACGCTTTAATGGATATGTACTGGGAAATGCAGGAGGAACTGAAAGAGAAAAAAGCGGAGCAGGAGAAATCCTGAGAAAGAGAAGGATATGATCGACGGAAAGTTTTCCAAAATCCTATGAAATCCTTTATTTAAACTCCCTGCTCACACAATACTTCAACACCGTCTCCATCTGAGGAGACACCCATTTATTCCGATGATACAGAAGCTGTTTCCATACATGGATTTCCAGGCCGGACACTGGCAGACAGACCAGTGTTCCGGCCTCTACTCTGTCCTTTATGACATATTCCGGAAGAAAGGAGATCCCGGCCCCCTGTTCTACCAGGGAACAGATCAGCTCGGTGCTTCCGATCTCCAGGACCGGCTGGATCTCCAGGAAAAGCTCCGCCAGTTTTTCCTCCAGCAGCCGCCGGTAGCTCATGCCTTTCTCTGTCAGGATAAAGGGCTGGAGGAGCAGTTCTTCTATGGAAAGAGAAGAAGCAGAGGCAATCCTGGTACCGGCTCCGGCCACAAAAAAGGTGCGGACCTTCTCTTCCCGGAGGATCCGGTACTCTGTATTGTAGATGTGATTGTCCAGTGTCAGGATAGCGTCCGCTTCATTGTGGTTCATCAAACGGAACATTTCTTCAGTCCCTGCGGCAATGATCTTCAGGGAGATATTGGGATAAAGCTTCCGGAAATGGAGAAAATCCCTGGACAAAAGAGAGGTGCACAGGGAGTCTGCCATGGCCAGACGGATATATCCGGAGGAAGCTTCTTCTTTCATGCTGTCTTTCAGTTCCCGGGTCATCCGATTGATCTGATGAGCGTATTCCAGGACTTCCCGGCCTTTTTCTGTGAGATGGACAGTATGATTGATCCGTTCAAAAAGCTGACAGCTCAGTTCGGTTTCCAGCTGTTTGATCTGAAAGGAGACCGTAGACTGGGAAAATCCCAGACGATCTGCGGCTTTTGTGAAGCTGCGCAGTTCCGCCACATAGATAAAGGTAGTTAAATTCTTGGTATCCATACTTTTTCTCCCTCTGCATTTCTATATTAATAAAAATTCAATATCGATTTTTTCGATCTATAGTATTATAACTATTAATTTTACAGATTTACATTCTTACTATATACTAAAACTACTGACTCCACAAGGAAATATTACAGATCGTGAGGATATGGATCAATGATGGATTTTTTTCAGGAAGCAGTCAGCGGCTTCATGAGGATTTTTTATGCTGTATTTGATATTTTATGGGGAGACTTTATCACCATACCCCTGCCGGGAGGCAGTTCTCTGGGGATTTCTCTTTTGGTGCTGATTTTGATCCCTTCAGGGATTTACTTTACTATCCGGACCAGATTTCTACCCTTCCGGATGTTCCCGGATATGATCCGGGTAGTTACGGAGAAGAAAAGTGAGGGACCCAAAGGGGCGATTTCCGGCGTCCAGGCACTGATCGTATCTACAGCTACCAGAGTTGGGATGGGAAATCTGGTAGGGGTGGTGGCTGCCATTTCTGCAGGAGGAGCGGGAGCTGTGTTCTGGATGTGGCTTATCGCCCTGCTGGGTTCTTCCACCGCTTTTGCAGAGGCTACCCTGGCCCAGCTTTACAAGGAAAAAGATCCCCTTTACGGAGGATACCGGGGCGGCCCTGCCTATTATATCCACCACTTTTTCAGAAAGAACAGAAAAGGGAAGAAAAAGTCTTTATTGGCTTGTCTATTCGCATTGTCCGGCCTGGTTTGCTGGTGCGGGATCAGCCAGGTGATCGGAAACTCTGTGTCCTCTGCCTTTGAGAATGCTTTTCAGATACCGCCGCTTTTTACGACGATCTTTCTGGTGACTCTGGCGGCGGTGATTGTCCTGAGGAAACACGCCACCATCCGGGTACTGGACATTATGGTGCCGGTCATGGCGGTATGTTACCTTTTGGTCACGTTCTTTATTATTCTGACAAATCTGGAGGCTCTTCCGGGAGTTTTTCAAAGGATCTTTGCAGAGGCCTTTGGCTTTCGCCAGGCAGCGGCAGGAGGGATTGGTGCTGTGATCATGAACGGGGCAAAGAGAGGACTTTTCTCTAATGAAGCAGGCTCCGGCTCGGCCCCTTGTGCAGCCGCCGCTGCAGATATCAGCCATCCTGCCAAAGAGGGACTTCTTCAGGCTCTGGGGGTATTTATCGATACATTGGTCATCTGCAGCTGTACGGCTATGATCATGCTGCTGACCCCGGAAAGCATGACCGCCGGACTGGAAGGCATGGATCTGCTTCAGACGGCTATGAACTACCATCTGGGAAGCCTGGGAGGTGTGTTTATTGCGGTGATCCTCTGGCTTTTCAGTTTTTCCACCTTTATAGGTATTCTTTTTTACGCAAGACCTAATATTGCCTACCTTTTCGGAGATAACTGGATTTCACAGACGATGTATAAGATCCTGGCCCTTGTCATGCTGTTTGTGGGAGGATTGGCGGCCTATACGTTTGTCTGGGATCTGGGAGACTTTGGAGTGGGTCTGATGACAATTTTTAATATGACGGCGCTGATTCCTATGGCGCCACAGGCAGTACAGGCTCTGAAGGATTATGAAAAGAGAAAATAGTAAGAGAAGAGAAAAAGATTGACCGTTGTATTTTCCTTTTAATTGTAGTAGCATTTTATTGTGCTTTCTTTTGGACCAGATCAAGGGGGAAGGGATCTGAAGCAGGCGGCCCTGCTTTGTTTTCCAAAAGAGTTTGATTTGATAAAGAAAGGACGTATAGCAAATGCTGCAGATTCAACATGTTTGCAAGGAATACCGGACCGGAAAGCTGGTGCAGAAAGCCTTAGACGATGTGAGCCTGAACCTGAGAGATAATGAATTTGTGGCAATCCTGGGCCCCAGCGGTTCAGGAAAGACCACACTGTTGAATATTATCGGAGGCCTGGATCGATATGACAGCGGGGATCTGATCATTAACGGTATTTCTACCAAAAAATATAAAGACCGGGACTGGGATTCCTACAGGAATCATACTATCGGATTTGTTTTTCAGAGTTATAACCTGATCCCGCACCAGACGGTTCTGGCTAATGTAGAACTGGCGTTGACTATTTCCGGTATAGGAAAAGCGGAGAGACGGAAGAGAGCCATTAAAGCGCTGGAAGAAGTAGGCCTTGGAGAACAGCTTCACAAAAAGCCAAACCAGATGTCCGGAGGACAGATGCAGAGGGTGGCCATTGCCCGGGCGCTGGTCAATGACCCGGATATCCTGCTGGCCGACGAGCCTACCGGAGCTTTGGACAGCGATACCAGCGTTCAGGTGATGGATCTTTTAAGAGAGGTGGCAAGGGACCGGCTGGTAGTCATGGTCACTCACAATCCGGAACTGGCCCAGGAATATGCCACCAGGATCGTAAATTTAAGAGACGGAAAGATCCGCTCAGACACAGATCCGTTTCTATTGGATCAGGAGACGGAGGAGCCTCCTCAGCATAAAAATATGGGGAAATCTTCCATGTCATTTCTGACGGCTTTGTCTTTGAGCTTCAACAATCTGCGGACAAAGAAGGCCAGGACCCTTCTGACCTCTTTTGCAGGGTCTATCGGGATCATCGGTATTTCTCTGATCCTGGCTTTGTCTACAGGAGTCAACGACTACATCCAGAATGTAGAAGAAGAAACTTTGTCGGAATACCCTCTGGAGATCCAAAGTACGGGAGTAGATTTCTCTTCCATGCTTTCCGGGGACACGGCCGGAGGGGAGGAAGCAAAAGAGTCTGGAGATATCAACGTCATCAACATGGTCACGGATATGTTTTCTACCATGGATTCCAATGACCTGGAGTCTCTCAAAAAATATCTGGACAGCGGGGACAGCGGCATTGAGGAGTATACCAATGCGGTTGAATATTCCTATGATGTGGTTCCTCAGATCTATCTTCAGGAAGAGGAGGATGTACGGCAGGTTAATCCGGACAGCTCTTTTGAATCGCTGGGATTCGGATCATCCAGCAGTTCCAGCAGTATGATGTCCTCCATGATGAGTACAGATGTGTTTTACGAGATGCCGGAAAATACCAATTTGTATATAGACCAGTATGATGTAAAGGCGGGACGCTGGCCCAAGAACTATAATGAATGTGTGCTGGTGCTTACTTCCGGGGGAAGTATCAGCGACTTTATGCTGTATACCATGGGGCTGCGGGATTCTGTGGAGCTGGACGACATGATCCGCCAGTTCATCAATGAAGAAAATGTGGAAGTTCCGGAAGACATGGGAACCTATACATATGAGGATATCCTGGGAATTACTTTTAAACTGGTAAACAGCGCAGACTATTATGAATATGATGACCAGTATCAGGTCTGGAGAGATAAGACTGATGATAAAGAATATATGAATGATCTGGTGGACCAGGGAGAAGACCTGAAGATCGTGGGGATCGTACAGCCAAGGGAGGATGTAAGCGGCGCTCTTCTCACCACAGGTATCGGCTATACTTCTGCTCTAACGGAACATGTAGTCCAGGAGGCAGAGACCAAGGAGATTGTACAGAAACAGCTGGCAGATCATACGGTAAATGTTTTTACAAATGAGACATTTGGGGAGGAGAGCAGCCAGTCAGACTTTAACATGGATTCTCTGGTGACCATAGATGAAAGTGCTCTGCAGAATGCCTTCCAGTTTGATGAAGGCACTATGACCCAGGGGCTTTCCGACTCCTTTGATTTTTCAGGAATGGAGGGGATTGATCCCGGGACTTTGGATCTTTCCGGTATGCTGGATCTGGGGAGCATCTCTCTGGACCTGCCTCAGATGCCGGAAATGAATCTGGGAGACCTGATGGGCAGCCTGAACATCCAGGTGACCTCAGAAGATATGCAGACCATGATTTCGGGACTGCTGGAGGGATATCAGGCCTATGCCCAGGGAAATCCCCAGGCAGATTATTCCCGGCTGGGAGAGTATTTCCTGGAATACCTGCAGACAGAAGAAGCCAGGACAACTCTCTGTGACAGTGTGAAAGAGATCATGGCTCAGAATGGTACTGTAACAGTCTCATCGGAACAGATCCGGCAGATGTTTGGAGAAGTGCTGACCAGCTTCCAGACATATGCGGCCCAGAACGGACTGACCGATGAAAGCGGTCAGATCGATCCGGCGCTGTTTGACGACTATCTTCTGGAGTATCTCCAGACTCCGGAAGCTCAGGAAATTCTGGGTAGATGGGGAACGGAAATTTTCCAGACCAATGGAGAGGTCTGGGTGACCCAGGAACAGTTGGAAAATCTGGCAGGAAACCTGGCAGCAGGCTATCAAAGCTATGCCGCAGCCAACAGCCTTCCGGATCCGGCACAGATAGACGATTATTTTCTGGAATACCTGAATACAGAGGACGCCCAGTCAAGGCTGACCCAGGGGCTGTCTTCCATGATCGATACCGGAAGTCTCCGGGATCAGATCTCCCAGTCCATGGAGAGTTATATGCAGCAGCTTATGGCTTCCTACTCCGGTACGCTGGCACAGGCACTCCAGAGCCAGATATCTTCTGCTATGGAGCAGATGATGGGACAAATCAGCAGCGCCATGGAAACAGCTATGACCCAGGCCATTGCTCAGATCGGAGAAAATCTTCAGTCCGCCATGAACATTGATGCAGAGGCATTTTCCAATGCATTCCAGATCAATATGGACGGAGAGGAAATGGCAGAGCTTTTTATGTCCATGAATTCTACGCAGGACGCTACTTACGAAGGAAATCTGAGAAATCTGGGCTATGTGGACTTCGCTGTGCCAAGCGGTATTGCCATCTATCCGAAAGACTTTGAGAGCAAAGAATATGTGGTGGATATTCTGGATAATTATAATAGCCGTATGGAAGCAGCAGGAAAAGACGAACAGGTGATTACCTACACAGATGTGGTGGGAACCCTGATGTCTTCTGTGACTGATATCATTGACATCATCAGTTATGTGCTGATTGCTTTTGTAGCGATCTCCCTGGTGGTATCTTCGATCATGATCGGCGTTATCACCTACATCAGTGTGCTGGAGAGGAAGAAGGAAATCGGTATTCTCCGGGCTATCGGTGCTTCCAAGGGAAACATTTCCCAGGTATTTAATGCAGAGACCTTTATCATCGGTCTGTGCGCAGGACTTCTGGGGATTATCATCACTTTATTGCTGCTGATACCGGGTAACGCCCTGATTCATCATCTGGCAGGCACCAATGATATCAATGCGGTGCTTCAGCTGGCGCCGGCGCTGATCCTGATCCTGCTTAGCGTGATCCTGACTCTGATCGGAGGACTGATTCCTTCTAAGAAGGCGGCTAAGAGCGATCCGGTGACAGCTCTGCGGACAGAATAGACAGGCATTTAAGATCGGTTAAAAAGAAACAGCTATGCATACAGGCAGAGGTTTATCCGCCGGAGGCATAGCTGTTTTATAACATGAAAATTTTATGGGCCAAAATTTCTGTAAAACTCTTTTTTTACTATTTCTGTATCGGTAAAGTTATCCTTCAGTCCCAAAAGTCTTTTCAGGAAATCTTTCTGCTCCTGGCTTAGAGGCAGTTCTTCGTACCAGGCTCCTTTTTGGGGACCATGGTAGCCGGAATAGAGGAGATACAGAAGGAGATTTCCAAAACAGGCGTAGTCAAGATCTTTCTTTAGTCCTTCCTGACCGGTATAGGAGGCAAGACCGAAATCTATAAGAGAGACCCGGAGGCCGTCATAGAGAACATTAGAAATACTGATGTCTCCATGTATGACGCTGCGGCTGTGAATATAGAGAAGGATTTCCAGAAGCTGCTCGCCGATCTGAAAAATCTCTTCGGCAGAAAACTCTTTGCGCTTTTGAAAGAGAAGAGTTTTCAGGGAATCTCCCTTCATATATTCCAGAACAAAAAAGTATCCCCGATGGTTATTGACCACCCCCAGAAATTGAGGAATCGAAGGATGGGAGAGTCCGGAAAGGATCACAGCCTCCCACTGGATAAAATCTCCGTGTTTTTTTCGAGTAGACGGCCGGAAATATTTCAGGACCACAGGCCGGTCCTGATCGTCTTCTGCCAGATAGCAGATTCCGTACCGGCCCTGGCCCAGCCGCTTTTTTATTGTGTATTCCCCGGCCTTTTTCAAACAGATCACTGATTCACAGGGCTGCCGCACTGGGGACAGAATTTAGAGCCTGGAGGAACCGGTTTTCCGCAGTTGGTGCAGAAGACGGCAGTGTTCATCTTTGCCCCGCAGGAGAGACAAAATTTGGATCCGGCAGGAACCTGCGTGCCGCAGTTTGGGCACACCTGAGAGGAACCTTGAGCAACAGACTGCTGAGGATATCCCTGGTTAGGGTAGGGCTGCTGATTCTGATTATAACGGCGCCGTCCGCTTCCTGAGCTGGAAAAACTGCCGAAATTTCTGAAAAACCCTCCTCTTTGATAGTGAGAACCTCCACGGTTGGGATTGGGGTATCGTCCTTTACTGCTGGAACTGGAAAAGAAATTAAACATAGATTTTACCTCCTCCATCATGGGATTTTTGTCAGGTTTTTAAGTTATCCCCATGATAATATAAAGAGACAGACAGGTCAACATTTATCAAAAACTATACAGAAATTTTACATTTCATCAGAATGGTTTTCCTTTCTGTAGCGGGTAGGGGTCCGTCCCTTCTTCTGCTTAAACAGCCTGGAGAAATACAGGGCGTCATTGTAGCCTACGGATCTGGCGATATCGCTGACGGGAAGGTCCGTTTCCTTCAGAAGGCTGCAGGCCCGGCGGATCCGGTAGTCCAGAAGATATTCCTGGGGGGAGGAACCGGTAATATCTTTGAAAAGCCGGTAAAGATAAGTTCTTTCAATACTCAGATAATCGGCGATCACCTGGATATTTACGGTGTGGGCGTAGTTGTTTTCAATATACCGGAGGGCTTCTTCCACATAGGAGATCTTTTTTTCCTTGGCGGGCACATACTTTCTGGGAAACTTGCTGGCCAGGAGATAAAGATATTCATAAAGGATACTGTTCATCATCAGATCCCGGTTTTCCGGAAGCTTATAAGCTTCAAACATTTTTTCGTGGCAGAGCCGGACCCGGTCGTCTTTGCCGTAGTGAAAATAAGGAGTCTCCAGAAGTGAGGTCCGCTTCAGATATTCTTCAATCTTAATTCCCTGGAAGCCGATCCAGGTGTATGTCCAGGGATCATATTTATCTGCTTCATAGTAGATCAGTGTATTGGGACGTATGAGAAAGGCGTCACCTTCTTTCAGCGGGTAGATATGTCCGTCTGTTTTATAGATTCCCTTTCCTTTTAAAATATAATGGATCAGA
>DXFG01000155.1 GCA_019114545.1 Candidatus Blautia pullistercoris
ACGGCCCAATACCACCATCGGCGGAGCCATTACCATAGATGATCTTTTAAGAGACGGTTATAAGGCGATTTTTGTGGGAACCGGCGTATGGCGTCCCAACACTCTTCATATTAAAGGAGAGACTCTGGGCCATGTACATTTTGGTATTAATTATCTGAATAACCCGGACAGCTTCCATCTGGGAGAGCGGGTGATTGTTATAGGTGCGGGAAACTCAGCCATGGACGTGGCGAGAACAGCTCTGCGCAAGGGCGTCCGCTGGCTCCAGTGCTTTTCCAGAACTTCTACTGTTGCCGCCAGCCAGCATGAATATAATTATGCCCTGCTGGAAGGCGTGGAATTTATTTATTGTAAGATCCCGGTGGAGATTACAGATGAAGGTGTGATCTTTGCCGATGCAGAAGAGAAAGAGGATGGAACGATCCTGCAGATCCCTGGATCGGAGAAACTGTATCCTGCAGACAGCGTGATCATTTCCATCAGCCAGGGCCCCAGAAACCAGCTGGTGAATACCACGAAAGGACTGGAAGCCAATCAGAAAGGATTGCTGGTGGCAGATGAGGAAGGACATACTTCCCGGCCGGAAATTTTTGCCAGCGGAGACGTAGTAAACGGAGCCAGAACTGTGGTAGAGGCAGTTGCCCGCTCAAAGGAAGTGGCAGAGGCTATGGATCAGTATATGCAAAGTTTGAAAAAATAAAAAATGATGGAAAATTCCGGGAAAACAGGAAACTGTGGAATCCCGGAATTTTTTTATGGCAAAAATAGAACTGTTCAGCTCATGAAGCTATGAAAAAAATAAAAAAAGTATAAAGTATTTCTTGACAGAACCGACTAGTTAGAATATACTAATCACTGTGAGAGATAGTAATGTCTAACTCGTTGGAAAAGATAATAGACAGACTGAGAGAAATCAGTTGAAAGGGGTAAAAATATGACTTTATTGGATGCCAAAGAAGGAGAAGAGTATATCGTGAAGGAAATTTCTACAAATGACGAGGAATTAGAGTCTTTTCTGTTTTCTCTGGGCTGCTACAGCGGAGAGCCGATCACTGTGGTTTCTCATTTAAAGGGCGGCTGTGTGGTTTCCATCAAAGATGGCAGATATAATATTGATACTGATTTAGCGAAAGCTATTTCAATATAAAAAATGCAGTGAGCCTGTTCACTGTATGGAAGTTAAAAGTTTGGCTATAAGTTAGTGAAATCTAATTTTTGTTTGCCACAACTAATCAAATGAAGGAGGAACTTTGTATATGAGAATTGCTTTTGCAGGAAATCCCAACAGCGGTAAGACCACCATGTACAATGCGTTAACAGGAAGAAATGAACGTGTTGGAAACTGGGCCGGTGTTACGGTAGAGCGAAAGGAAAGCCCGATCAAAAAGGCTTATTATGATGGAGGGGAAGAATTGATCGCAGTGGACTTGCCAGGCGCCTATTCTATGTCTCCTTTTACTTCAGAAGAAAGTATTACCAGCAGCTATGTAAAGAATGAGCATCCGGATGCGATCATCAATATCGTGGATGCCACAAATTTAAGCCGAAGCCTGTTTTTTACCACACAGCTTCTGGAACTGGGTGTTCCTGTAGTAGTAGCTTTAAATAAAAGTGATATTACAGAAAAGAAACAGACAAAAATCGATATAAAGCGTTTGTCTGAAAAACTGGGCTGTCCGGTGGTCAAGACCATCTCTACTTCCTCAGGTCATGAAGGTCTGAAAGAGGCTGTAAGCCAGGCTGCCGCCTTATATGGAAAAGGGCAGAAGGCTCCTTATGTCCAGGCTGATATCGATCTTCACGATAAAAATGCAGTAGAGGCTGCGGACAGAAAACGTTTTGATTTTGTTAACAGCATTGTAAAGGAAGTTGAAAAGAGAAAAGTCTTTACAAAGGATAAGAACCTGCAGGATAAGATCGATGCAGTGATTACCCATAAGATTATCGGTATTCCTATTTTCGCAGTGATTATTTTCCTGGTATTTTACATATCTCAGACTACAGTAGGTACCTGGATCGCTGACTGGCTGGTTGCCTGGATTGAAACTTTCCAGGGCTGGGTAGGGGGAATGATGGAAGATGCCAACCCGCTGCTGTATGCAATCCTGGTTGACGGTATTATTGGCGGCGTTGGCGCAGTAGTAGGATTTCTGCCTCTGGTAATGGTTATGTATTTCCTCATTGCTCTTCTTGAGGACTGCGGCTATATGGCCCGTGCGACTGTTGTACTGGATCCGATCTTTAAAAGAGTAGGTCTTTCCGGTAAATCCGTAATTCCTATGGTAATCGGTACCGGCTGCGCCATCCCTGGTGTAATGGCTTCCCGTACCATCCGTAACGAGAGAGAGCGGAGAACAACTGCTATGCTCACACCATTTATGCCCTGCGGCGCTAAAATTCCGGTAATCGCATTATTCGCCGGAGCATTCTTCGCAGACGCATGGTGGGTATCTGCAACCATGTATCTGGTAGGTATTGTACTGGTTCTTCTGGGAGCACTCCTTGTAAAGAGGATCACCGGACAGAAATATCGTAAATCTTTCTTCATCATCGAGCTTCCGGAATACAAAATTCCTAGCTTAAAGAGAGCCTGCGTATCCATGCTGGAGCGTGGGAAAGCATATATCATCAAAGCCGGAACCATTATCCTGGTCTGCAACACTGTGGTACAGATCATGCAGAGCTTTAACTGGCAGTTCCAGCTTGTGGCAGAAGGTGCAGAGAGCACTTCTATCCTGGCAAGCATTGCCCATCCGATTTCCATTTTATTTATTCCTCTGGGATTCGGCGTATGGCAGCTTGCAGCAGCAGCAGTTACCGGTTTTATCGCCAAAGAGAACGTAGTAGGTACTCTGGCTGTTGTTTATGGTGTGACCAATCTGATCGATACAGAAGAACTGGCGTTGGTTGGAAGCGGCAGCGATGTGGCTACTGTTATGGGACTTACAAAGGTTGCCGCCCTGGCATACCTGATGTTTAACCTGTATACGCCCCCTTGCTTTGCGGCTCTGGGAGCTATGAACTCGGAAATGAAGAGCGGAAAATGGCTCTTCGGCGGTATCTGCCTCCAGCTGGCTACCGGTTATACCGTAGCTTTCCTGGTATATCAGGTGGGGACTCTGGCTACCACCGGAGCTCTTGGAACAGCCTTTGTTCCAGGCCTGATCGCAGTTTTAGTATTCGCAGCGATTATTATATGGAGAATACGGAAATCTGATCAGGAATTTACAGCAGAATACAGTCTGCACGCATAGTTTCTAAATGAACAGAATGGATCTATCAGCCGGCAGGAGTGGGTTTCCTGCCGGCTGAAAAAATGTCAGAAGGGAGAGGACAGCATATGACAGATCTTATAGCACTTTTAATTTTAGTCCTTATACTGGGGCTGGCAGTTGCTTATATTGTAAAAGCCAAGAGGAGAGGCGTTAAGTGTATCGGCTGTCCTGCTGGCGGCAGCTGTCCCAGCGCCAAAAAGATGAAAAGAAAGAAACTGGATGGACCGGTGATAGGCAAAAAGATCCTGAAGATCTCAGGTATGCACTGCGATCACTGTGTGATGAACGTAACCATGATGCTGAACCGCATTGACGGAGTCAGCGCAGATGTGAACCTTTCCGCAGCAAGGGCCGTGGTCTCCTATGACCGGGACATTTCCGATGAGGTTTTAAAAGACGCTGTGGAAAAAATCGGGTATCAGATAGTCAGTATTTCCTGAATATCACTACAAGAATGGAGCCGTCGCATTAATCAAAATCGAGAATATTCCTGACATATGTTAATGCAACAGCTCCATTCTTTGTGTGTACCTGTCCAGTTTCTTAAATTCTTTATCAAATCTTTCCGTTGTTTCGACGATATATGTTATAACTTCAGTTCCTTCCAAAGCTCAGAAATAGGTCTGCTTTTCTTGCCGTGATTGACATATTCATTATAAGCTTCATCT
>DXFG01000156.1 GCA_019114545.1 Candidatus Blautia pullistercoris
CTTGCGTATTTTTGCACGCTCTCTCATTATATCCACCAGTATTTTCCCTGTCAAGGATTTTTTTTAAATTTATTTTATTTTGGCTATAAAAAGCTGTGAGCCCTTTTTCAGGACCCACAGCTTTTCTTCTATTTTTTAAAATTCTCCCCGGCTTCCTGTCTCAGCCTTTCACTGCGCCTGCTGCCACGCCTTTAATGATATGTTTCTGGCAGGACAGATAGAAGATGATCACAGGAATGACTGCCAGGATCAGCGCAGCCATAATGGCGCCCATGTCTACTCTTCCATAGCTTCCCTTCATATACTGGATTGCAATAGAAATTGTTTTATACTTATTCAGGTCCAGTACCAGATAAGGAAGGAGGAAATCGTTCCAGATCCACATGGTTTCCAAAATTCCTACAGAAATATAAGTAGGTTTCATAATAGGAAGAACCACGCTGAAAAAAGTCCTGAGAGGAGAGCAGCCGTCGATCATTGCCGCCTCTTCTATTTCCAGAGGTATGGATTTTACAAATCCGCAGAACATAAATACTGCAAGCCCCGCTCCAAATCCCAGGTAAATTATGATAATGCCCCAGGGTGTGCGCAGGCCTGTGCGGTCTGCCACCAGAGCCAGGGTAAACATTACCATCTGGAAAGGCACTACCATGGAAAATACGCACAGGAGATACAGTGTCTTTGTAAATTTCGTATTAATCCTGGTAATATACCACGCACACATAGAAGTACAGATTAAAATCACAAACACAGAACCTACTGTAATAAATACGGTCCAGCCTACTGCGTCCAGAAGCTCATATTTGTCAATGGCCGTTATATAGTTTTCAATTCCCGCCATGGTCTTATCTGTTGGAAGCTGGAAGGGCATTTTGTTAATGTATACCTTTTTCTTAAAGGAGTTCATCAGCACAATAAGTATAGGCATGATATATATGATCCCCAGCACAGTAAAGATTCCTGTTCCTATCCAGCTGAGCACATTGTTTTTCTTTTTCATTTACTGCTGCACCTCCTTGGATCTTGTGGCGCGAAGCTGCACCAGTCCTATGGCAACTACCAGAATAAAGAACAGAACGGCTTTTGCCTGTCCTACGCCTTCCCATCCAGTTCTTCCATAGAAAGTATTGAAGATATTAAGGGCCATCATTTCTGACATTTTGGCCGGTTCTCCTGCTGTCAGAGACAGGTTCTGGTCAAAGAGTTTAAATCCGTTGGTAATAGATAAAAACATACATATGGTAATAGAAGGCATCATCATGGGGATCGTAACTTTCCAGAGCTTCTGCCATCTTCCTGCTCCGTCGATTTCTGCGGCTTCCAGCACATCTCCCGGTATGGACTGAAGACCTGCAATGTAAATGATCATCATATATCCGATCTGCTGCCAGCTCACCAGAACGATCAATCCCCAGAAGCCATACCATTCATTTAACCCCAAGGCTGTGTTAAAGTTAGATAAGATACCGTTAAAGATAAGCTGCCATATATATCCCAGCACGATTCCGCCAATAAGGTTGGGCATGAAAAAGATGGTACGGAATATATTGGTTCCCCGCATTTCCCTTGTAAGAGCCATGGCAAGGGCAAAGGCGATCACATTGATGACCACCAGGGAAACTACTGCAAACAGTGCAGTGTACCAGAAAGAATGGCGGAATACCGTATCTTTCAAAGCTTCCACATAATTGGAAATTCCCACAAATTTTGCATCTGTAACCGTTGTAAATTCACAAAATGACAGACCTACTCCCATTACAAAGGGAATGATAAATCCCAGGATAAAAGCAAGAAAAGTAGGCAGCACAAAAATCGGCATATAACGTTTTATGGATTTTTCCATAGCTTTCTCCTCCTTATAAAAGCGGCAGGAGCATCCCTTCTGTCCCGCCGCTTTGTATTACTGGCTTCTTGTTTTATTTTGCCGCTGCCGCTTCTGTAGCCCATCCGTCTACAAATGCTGTCACAACTTTCTCCCAGTTTTCATCTGTCTGATCTGCTGCATAAGCAGTAAGAGCAGAGCCTACGCCGTTCTTCCACTCTTCAGAAGGCATTGTGGAGAAGTTCCATGAAACAGGTGTTTTTCCTTCTTCCAGATATTTGTTTGCCTCATTTACAAGTGTGTTTTCAGATTCCAGATTAGATTTGAAAGGAATTACAAATCCCATATCTTTGCACATTGCCTCTACGCCTTCGTCAGAAGTCACGCACCAGTTCATGAAGTCTAAAGTTGCCTGAATATCTTCTTCAGAAGCTTTGGCATTTACACACCAGTAATTTTCTGTACCAGTACATACGCCCTGATTTTCTTCTCCTTCAACACCGATATAGATAGGAAGGATTCCCAGGTTTTCATCTCCGATGTCTGCAATGTTGTTGTATTCCCATGTACCGTTCTGATAGAATACTGCTTCTTCTGTTACGAATTCTGCTGTGGCATCGTCAGCCGTTTTTGTTGAAATTTCTGTAGGTTCACATGTTGCATTATTTATATACAGATCCCAGATCTGACGGTAGTTATCCAGGTATGTACCTTTGATGGCGTCTGTGTTGTCAATTCCTTCATCTTTATATTCATAATAGATTGGAAGGTTTGCCAGATGTGTCTTAAATCTCCAGTCAGAGGAACCGTCCATTCCCGCTGATGTAAAAGCGGAAAATCCCAGCTCGTCTTTCCGGGCAGTGATGTCTTCCACTACTTTTTTAAGGCTGTCAAAGTTTGTGATATCATCTGCTGTATAGCCGGCTTTTTCCAGCAACGCTTTGTTATAGATAATACCGTAGTTTTCAATTACGTAGGCGATACCCGCCATCTTATCCCCGTCCATAAGGGCAAAACTGTCATCTGTAAGTTCTCCTGCAATAGCAGAGTCTTTTAAGTCATAGCAGTAATCTTTCCAGCTTGCCAGTCCTACAGGACCATTTACCTGAAACAGAGTGGGGGCATTTGTCTTAGCCATTTCTGATTTCAGAGTTTTCTCATACTCTCCCGATGCTGCTGTAAGAACTGTTACCGGAACTCCTGTCTCTTCTGTATAAGTCTCTGCCAGCTCCTGCCAGTATTCATCTGCTTCCGGCTTAAAGTTCAGGTAATAAACCTCTCCTTTTGCGCTGTCTGAAGACTCTCCTTCAGAAGAACCTGAGCTCTGGCTGCATCCTGTAAGGGCTCCTGCAGCCATGATTCCTGCAAGTAACACCGCTAAAACTTTACGCTTTTTCATAATCGTTTCCTCACCTTTCTTTTTATGAACTGTCTTGTTCTTTTTGATGAGTATATCTTATCAGAAAAAGCTCAGACCCCTGTATCAATTAAAAAACCTGAAATACAAAAAATTAAACCTA
This sequence comes from Candidatus Blautia pullistercoris, assembly GCA_019114545.1. GTDB lineage: Bacteria > Bacillota > Clostridia > Lachnospirales > Lachnospiraceae > Blautia > Blautia pullistercoris. Next base: position 3,343 of record DXFG01000156.1, read on the forward strand.
TCTCTCCTCTTCAAATTCCCGGATACTCTCATCTTCCATCTGGGTAAACTCTTCCGGGCTGATATCTCCCTGGACCAGTTTCGGAAGAGCCTCCCCCAGGGTTTCTTCCTGTAGGACAGAATTCCACTTTACCTGGTAGTTTGGCACAAGCTGAGGCTCCCCCTTATAGGCCTCCACATAATCTTTCACGATCTGATTCTCATAGGAAGTCTGTTCTTCCAGAAATTTTTCTTTTTCTTCCTTATTCAGCATGGTCCTGAATTTCAGAAACTCTATGGCGCCCTCTTTCACCTCCTGGCTGTAGCTGGACACTACCGCCCATCCAAAGGTCTCCGGAGATCCCACAAGTTTATTGCCGGGGAAGGGAGAAAATCGGATCTTATCCACCATGTCTTCCGGTATCTGGTCGATCATCCAATATCCGTTAGGGATCATAGCTGTTTCTTCTGATATAAAATTGCGGTAGGAAACGTCAAAGTCTGTATGAAGGGCGTCTTCTGTGGTATAAGAAAAAAGCTTCTGCAATGTCTCTGCCAGATGCAGGCCGGAGGCATTCTGATAGCTGTCAGGATACAGCTTCTTCATAAAATCTGCCCCCTCCTGGGAGTCCGCCAGCTCTGCTGTTGCCAGGAGCATAGGCGCCCATGCGGTGCCTTCCGTATGAAGGGCCAGAGGCGTGATGCCGCAGTCCTCCAGTCTGTCGCAGCAGTCCCAGAATTCCTCCCAGGTTTCAGGGAATTCCTCTATGCCTGCTTTCTGGAACAGTTCCTGGTTCCAGAACACTCCGCTGCATGCAAACATGGCCGTGCTTATAGGAGCCAGATAAATGCTTCCGTCTTCTTCACTGCAGGCATCCAGAACAGAGGGCTCTATCATGTTTTTCCACTCTTCATCACCTTCAATATAAGGTCTCAGGTCTTCAATCCGTCCCTCTTCTATCATCATCTGATAGAAAGATGGAAGCATCCTCAAGTC
>DXFG01000157.1 GCA_019114545.1 Candidatus Blautia pullistercoris
AGGTAGAGGTAGTAGGAACAAAGGGAAGCCAGAAAATGTCTGTTCTGGGTCCTGTAAGAAAAGATACACAGGTAGAGGTTTCTCTTACTGATGCAAGAAGTCTTGGCGTTACCGCTCCTATCCGTGAATCCGGCGACATTGCTGGTTCTGGCGCATGTAAGCTGGTTGGCCCTGCAGGAGAAGTAGAGCTTACAGAAGGTGTGATCGCAGCAAAACGCCATGTACATATGACACCGGAAGATGCCCAGGCAGCAGGCGTACAGGACAAACAGATCGTAAGCCTTGCAATTGAATCTCCAAACGGCCGTTCTTTAACATTTGGAGATGTTGTTGTTCGTGTAAGTGCTTCTTACGCTACAGCCGCACATATCGACACAGACGAATCCAACGCTCTGGCTCCTGGAAAAGAGTGCTACGGCGAGATGATCGTAAAATAAAAAGTACTGTCTCAAAGCAGAGATATGGAATCTGCTGACAGAAAAAGAGGGTGTTCCGCGAAATTCCGGCTTTGGCCGTGGGGTTTTGCAGGACGCCCTCTTTTGCTGGCACAATCCTAGTGCGTAAGAAAAAGCTTTAAAGAATAAAAATATTTTGATAATCAAAAAATTTGATTGTAATTGGTACTTGAATCGGATATAATAAAGCCATCAAGGTAACAGCATACGATATGTATGAGAGGAGCGATGGCATGAGTAATTATGAGGTACTGCATGACATTCTTGTGAGACTTTTCCAGGAAATTCTGGATATAGAGAGCAAGGCTTTGATTACTTCAGAGTTTAAAGATATTTCTGTTAATGATATGCATATTATCGAGGCAATAGGGGAGAAGGAACCTAAAAACATGTCTACTGTAGCGAAGATCATGTCGGTTACAGTGGGAACCCTCACCATTGCCATTAACAGTCTGGTAAAGAAGGGATATGTCCATAGAGAAAGAAGCGAAGAAGACAGAAGGGTAGTCCTGATCTCTCTCACTGAGAAGGGCCGGAAGGCCAATGCACATCACCAGAAGTTTCATGACGGTATGATACAGGCTGTGCTGAAAGATCTGGATGAAGATCAACAGAAGATTCTGGTGAAATCCTTAATGAATCTGCGGGGATTTTTTGACTCCTATCGGTGATATTTTGAACCGCCCTATAGTTGGAGGAGCTGCCGCATTAAATCATATCTCAGGAATATTTTTACATTTTATGCGAATTTTTCCAGCATAAATATTCTTGATTTTGATTTATGCGGCAGCTCCTTTTCTCTACTCATATTTAGCGAAAAGATATTTTTCCACCACGGGGAAAGGAGCCGGGCCGATGTCCAGAAGATTTTTGTGAAAATCTCTGGGCGAAAAGCTGCTGCCGGCGGTTGACTGGACTTCTTCTCGCAGATCCAGAAAATTCAGATACCCAAGATAGTATTTCAGGTAATTGGCGGGATTCTCCACAATATACTGAAAGATCTCCTGGCAGGTATCCGGATCTGTGATGCCAAAGACAGCAAGGGTATCGGCGGTGGTCTGGGCGTTCCATCCCTGATCATGGATCCCCAGATCCAGGATCGCATACAGACACAGGCTTATGGAGCGGTTCAGACAGAGAAAATCCAGAATTTCCTGATCTATATGAAGAAAGGGAGAGGCGTAATCGTAAGAGAGGGCTTCCACATAAGTGGCCCAGCCTTCAATGTATCCGCTGCAGCTTAGAAGTTCCCTTATGGGATGATGGTCCTGTTTGGAAAAATAAACGGTCTGGTATAAATGCCCGGGAAATCCTTCATGGGCCAGGGTGGTGAAAAGCTCTGCAGGGGATACCTGGCTGGCCTGATTGATATAAATCGTGTTAGGCGTAAGGGTATCAACGGGCGGGGTGAGGTAAAAGGCGGGACTGGAGAAGTCTTCCATAGATTCCGGTACGTACTTGACTTCATAGGAATCTACTTCCACCCCGGGGAAATCATCGGTGACAACATGCTGAAGGTAATCCAGCATCTGCTCCGGAGAAAGGTCCGAGGGGGTGAGATTGTAAGCCCTGGAAAGAAGCTGGGGATCTGATGAGAGAAGTTCCTGCACTTTTCGGTAATCGGTCTGAAGCCGGAGAAAAAGGCTTTGAAGGATTTCTTCCGGAGAGCGGTAATCCCCTACTGTACTCCGGATCAGATATACATAATATTCTTTCCCCCCCTCCAGATGGGCCAGGCCTCCGGAATTTTTTCCCTGTCCCTTCAGATCCTCCAGTCCCTGGGACAAAGTGAGATAAGCAGGGAAAACACACTGGTCCATAAGTTTTTCCTGCATCTCTATAAAAGAATCGGCCTGGTCCTGGGTGATGCGTTTTTCCGTTAGAAGCTCTTCGATCTGCTGCCGAAACATGGAATAGAGATAATTCTCTTCTCCTGTTTCCATGAAACTCTGGCATTGCCGGATAATCCGGTCGGCACTGGCATCGCTCATGAAAAGATCCCTCCGGGCCTTTTCTTCTTCAAATTCCAGGATACTCTGGAAATAGTCCGGAATCTGGGAGAGAAGGGAAAAATAATCTTTAATATCAGCAGAGGTCCGGAGGGTATACTCTGCCAGCAGGATCGGAAGCTGGGCCTGGATCCCCAGATTGGGACCAAGGGGCTCTGCAAGGAGATAAGAACTGCCAAGAGAAAGCTGAGAAGAAAATTCGAGAGAAAGAATGTCATAAATGATCTGATTTTCTTCGGAAAGCTGTCCGGAGTCAAAGCTTTTCAGCTTTTTATTAAGAACTCTGGTTTCTTCCAGATTTTCTTTAAGGGCTTCTGGTTTCATGGTTCCCAGACTGACAGAATAATCTTTGATTCCATAATCTTCCGGATAGGCCAGGGTATAGTGAAGGTTCAGAGTGTTTCCTTTCAATTCCTCCTGGAAGATCTGATCTATGTATTTTTCAAACCGTATGTTTTCAGGATCCTTTCTGGAAATGCTCAGAAAGAAAAAGACAGCGCCGGCTCCCAGTGCCAGAAGCAGTGGGGCAATAAAATATTTTCCTTTTGCAGTCAGAAATTTTTTCAAAAAGGGTTCCTCGCCAATCAGGTGCTTCTTTACAGTTTATGAAAAAAGAAAAAGGGTATGTGTATTTTCTGGGAAAAGTATGATATGATAAATGTGGCAGCAAAGAACGGGTAATTTTACCTGGCTGTCTCCAGAAATAAACAGGAGGGAAAAAATGATGAAAGACTCCAGAATATTAAAAGAGGAACTTTTACAGGGAAAATACGAAGAACTGTTTCGGGACATCTATCAGGATGAAAACGAGGCAAAGAGACAGAATTCCAGATACGCACAGGCTGTGGCAAAGTTTGAAGAGCTGTTTGGTGAAAAACAGGTAGAAATATACAGTGCTCCCGGAAGAAGCGAGGTGGGCGGCAACCATACGGATCACCAGCATGGAATGGTGTTGGCTACATCCATTAACCTGGATGCCATAGGGATTGTCAGTCCTTCTGCTTCTCCGGTGATTCAGGTGGTATCCGAAGGATACGATATGGTAGAAGTAGATATAGAGGATCTGGAAGAAAAATATGAAGAAGAAGGAACTACGGCGGCTCTGATAAGAGGAGTGGCTGCAGCTTTGGCAGAGAAGGGATATAAGATCGGCGGATTTCAGGCCTACATTACCAGTGATGTACTGATCGGTGCCGGCCTGTCTTCCTCAGCCGCTTTTGAGATCATCATAGGCACGATCTTTTCCGGACTTTTTAACAACATGGAGATCGATCCGGTGGAAATCGCCAAAGCAGGACAGTACGCAGAAAATGTCTATTTTGGAAAACCCTGCGGTCTTATGGACCAGATGGCAAGTGCAGTTGGAGGACTGATCCATATTGATTTTCAGGATCCCCAGGTGCCTTCTGTGAAAAAGGTGCCATCAGATTTTCAGGCCTATCAGTACAGCCTCTGCATCGTGGATACCAAGGCTTCTCACGCCAACCTGACAGATGACTATGCAAAGATTCCGGAAGAGATGAAGAAAGTAGCGGCATTCTTTAAGAAGAATGTACTCAGAGAGGTAGAGGAAGAAGAATTTTTCCGGGAAATCCCGGGCCTGAGAAGTATTCTGGGAGACCGTCCGGTTCTGCGAGCTCTTCATTTCTTTGAGGAAGAAAAGCGTGTGGAGAAGCAGGTGGAAGCTCTGGAACAGGGAGATTTCCCGAGATTCCTTGAACTGGTGAAAGAATCCGGAAATTCTTCCTTTAAATATCTTCAGAATATTTACATAAACAGAGATGAACAGAACCAGTCTATGTCCGTCGCTCTGGGAGCCAGCGAAAGTATCCTTCAGAATCATGGTGTCAGCCGGGTTCATGGAGGGGGATTTGCCGGAACGATCCAGGTGTTTGCAGAAAACAGCTATGTAGAGGAGTATAGAAACAAGATTGATCATATCTTTGGCAAAGGCTCCTGTCATGTGCTGAAAGTCCGCCAGCAGGGCGGAATTAAAGTGATCGGTTAGTATCATTTACGGACAAGCCAATAATCTGCTGAAAAACATAAGGGCTGTCGCATTGATCAGAATCGGGAATATTCCTGATATATGATTTCATGCGGCGGCCTTTTTTATTTAATAGAAAACTTCCTTCCCTATTAAATAAAAAATATCATTATTATAGAAAGAAGAAGGTTACATAAAATACGGCAACCGTTTTACAGATTGTCGAGATAAAAATATGCGAAAATAAACAGGATTTCCCCTGGTAATTTTCAGAATATTCACGATTGTAAAAGATATACAAAGAATGTCGACCAGTGACGAGTTTCCCACATTTTCTCCTCAAATTTATCCACATTGAAAAAGGTGGAAAACCGTGGAAAAGTGGAGTTATACACCAAGTTATCCACATTGTCCACAAAAATTCAGGTGGATAT
>DXFG01000158.1 GCA_019114545.1 Candidatus Blautia pullistercoris
TTCCCGCACAAAGATGCAGATCCATGTCCGGGATACAAAAAACCGGATGGACCGCTATACGGTCCTTTCCAAGCGGTGTCTGGATATCCTTACACAATACTGGTTTGAGAAAGGACGGCCCCGTGGAATCCTGTTCCCTAATAAGTTCACCGGTAATTACCTGACAGTCAGTACTCTGGAACAGGTGATGCGCCGTGCTGTATCTGAGGCTGAACTTCCGGCGGGAGCAACTCCACACTCCCTCCGGCACAGCTTTGCAACACATTTGATGGAGCAGGGCGTAGAACGGCAGAATATTCAGGCACTGCTTGGACACCGTGACCCGAAATCCACGGAGGTTTATCTTCATGTCAGCAACAAATCCCTGATGGGAATCCAGAGCCCGTTTGACCGGAAAGAAGGTGCTGGTCATGAATAAAGGATGGCGAGAGTGAATAGTTCCTTGTAGAATTCTTTTTTTTCCGGTGGAGTCATATTGTACACCGATGCTTCTTTTGTACCTTGTATAGCAGTTGTTACCTTTCTGTGAATAGGGTTAGGACGACTATTTTTTATGGGTAAAGCTGAATTTTTGAGATTCTATTCTTGCTTGTATTATAATGCAGTTTGCAGACAAGTCAAGCTAATGATAATTTACCGTTTATAATGCAGCAGAAATGTTCTAAAAAGGGAGAGATTACGGCATCCGGACCGTAACCATTCCTCCCCTTTTCCAGTTGTTCAATTCTAATTCCCCTGAATGATTTTTTATTACCTGTGCGGCGATCCAGAGCCCCAGCCCTCTGTGACCGTCCAGGCGGCGGCCGGTATCTCCCCGCCACAGCCGTTTGGTGCCGTGGGCCAGAGCTTCTTTCGTAAAGCCGGGCCCCTGGTCGAATACGGTAATCTGCCAGGACTTTTCCGACATGGAACCTTTCAGAAAGACTGTGCCTCCTGAAGGGGTATATTCTATGGCATTATCCAGAAGATTTCCCACAGCCCGAAGAAAATGTTCTTTTTGAAGAGAAGCAGCGCCCTGAAGCTCAGAATCCTTTTTTAAAAGGATTCCTTTGGAAGCTGCAAGGGGAAGGGCATTCTGAAAGGCTTCTTCAAAGATCAGGTTCAGGTCACAGATCTGAAATTCTTCTTCTGCTCCTGCGCAGGCTTCCAGAAGCCCGGCCACGTAGCCTTCCGCCCGGCGGCTGCTGGACACGATCGTCTCTGCCATTTCCCGGCAGTCTTCTGAAAGGTCTTCTTCCAGAAGGAGTTCCCCATTTCCCCTTATCAGCGTAAGAGGGGTTTTCAGATCATGGGCCAGAGCGCCGATTTCCCCTTCCCGTTCCTGCCGGGCAGCCCATTGGGAGGAAAGAGAGTTGTAAAGGGCTTCCCGCATATGCTCCATAGCTTCCAGGGCCTGATCGTATTCACGTATGCCGGCATGAGGGACTGTAAAGTCCAGTTCTCTGGCTCCGATTTTTTGGCTTACTTCTCCAAAGAGGCGGAGCCTGGAGGCCAAATATCTGCGAAGCCACAGTGTATTCAAAATCATACAGAGAACCAGGACTGCTCCGAGAGAGGCAAACCATAAGTATTCAAAAGGCGGCAGGAGAGTCCGGAGTCCTGGGTCAGTAAATTCCCTCCGGCAATGCCAGCGGAGAACCAGGGTACTCCTATCTTCGTAAGTATACCGGATAATGTGCAAATCCCCAGGTGATGTCTGGTAAAATTCCCGAAGAGAATCCAGTTCCCTGCCTTTTGCATTGGTTTCCAGTACAGTTCCCTCTGTATCAAATAAAGCATATTCCGGAAGAAAATTTTCGTCAGGAGCAACAAAAACAGCCGGCTGGTCTTTCAGCATTTCTTCTGCCTGCTGGTTGGAAACAGAGCCATGATATATAAATCCGGCAGCCTGCAGCCCCGATATCAGGGCCAGCCATAAAAGACTGCATAGCAGCATACAGCCAAGCATAATGACAGTGAAGCGGAGAAGAACAAAAGAAAGAGTCAGAGAAGGTTGTCTTTTCGCCATTTATAGCCCACCCCCCAGACTGTTTCTATCGGATTTAAATCTTCAGCTCTCAGCTTGCTCCGGATGTTCTTAATATGTTCTGCGATCGCAGAGGAATCCCCTTCAGCGTCAAGGCCAAAAACAGATTCATATAACTGCTCTTTGGTAAAAACCTGGCCGGGGTGGAGAGCCAGATATTCGCAGATCCCGTATTCCCCTTTAGTAAAAGACAAGAGATGTTCCTGTGCGGAAATGGTTTTTGCCTGCATGTCAAAGCGGAGACCTCCCCGGTTCAGAGTATGGGTAGGCTGACGTTTTTCTCTTCGCAGATGAGCCGCCACCCGTGCACGGATCTCAGTAAGGCTGAAAGGTTTTTTTATGTAGTCATCGCCTCCCAGACCGAAACCTTCTACAAGGGCCGCCTCTTCTGTTTTTGCAGTGAGAAACAAAATGGGACAGTCTACATCCTGACGGATACGGCGGCAGAAAGAAAAGCCGTTTTCGCCGGGGATCATCACATCTAAGAGTATAAGATCATACTGCCTGCACCGGTCCGGGTGCAGAGGGGCAGGGTCTGTTTCCACATCTACCTGATGACCGTCTTTTTCCAAGGTTTTCCGTATCAGCTTCAGCATATCCGGATCATCATCTATCACTAACAATTTTGCCATAACATTTCCTCCAGTTTGATTTTAAGAATTCAGTATCCCCGAACATTATTTATTCCCGCAAGCAACGAGCCAAGCGGGCATGCCTGCATGTCCATTTGGCGACTGCTGCGAGGGTCTAATACCTCGATGCTTGCATTGGGGTATTTGACTCTTCCAGTATCTTGATAGGCGTGGCTTCTGACACGAAGATCATGCTGTCATAGAGAGTCGCAGGAGGCTGGAACAACCGGTAGCTGGGAGGCAGCAGGCGCATATACCAGATATAGCCCTCTCCGAGATTTCCCTGATAAACATAATCCCTGGATAATTCTCCAAGGGGAGTGCCTGACGGTATTTTGGAAAAGTCCAGCCAGCAGATGTGTAAGCCGGCCTTTTTGGCAGCATTTGCCAGAGGATCGTGGGAATAAAACACCTGATTTGTCCGCTTGCCGGAAGCCTGATCAGGAACATTGCAGCAGGTTTTATAAAAGTCTGTGCCAATGACATAATAACCTTTCCCCATTTTATCTGCAAGGAGCTTTCCCATAGAATCAGAACTTTCCCATCGGGCCACATGTGTATTATGGCCTGTTACAAATATCCGGTCATGTCCGGCCCGGGATTCCTGTGCGGCGATCCAGTTTATGTTTTCTGCTAAAAGCTTATCTCTTAATGTGGCAAGAGCATCTAACACCACTGGATCATCTCGTTCAGCATCCAATTTTCCTTGAAGATTCAGGTATTGCAGCAGCATATCGGCACAGTGGACTGTCTGCTCTGTGTTTTTCTGCTTTTCAAGCTGGGCTTTTATCTGAGATAATATCCGGATCCGGTCCTCATTGCTGTATCCGGCAACCCAGTTTTCGCCATCCATAAGGGACTCCAGACTTTCTGTATCTATTCCGGCTTTCTTGCAGCCTTCTGTTAAAAACTGAAAACTGTATGCATATCTCCGCATATCAAAGCCGTAAAAACGGAGATCTTCTCCCGGGGCAGCGGTTTCATTATATTGCCGCATATAGGAGATAAGATTCGCCATCTCTTTGGTGTAGTATATTTTAAAGCCAATGGCCCTGGCAGCTTCCAGAGCGGTTCCCTCTCCGCCATGTATATAACGGTTTACCTGTTCACAGCCTCCATAGTCTCCTTCCAGGGCAAAAGCCCGTACGTCATATTTTTCTACCAGAAGTTTAAATACCTCCAGCTTCAGCTCCTGGAATTCCACATTTCCGTGGGTAGCTTCCCCAAGGGCAATGATCCGGGCTTCTTTTGGTATGGAGATATCCTGTATGCTGCCTGCATAAGAAGCAAACTCTTTCGGATCTGCACTTTCTCCTGTACCGAAACCTCCAAAATGCATAAAAACCGAAAGGGCCAGGAGTATTACCGTAAAGAGACATAATAAAACGGTGCGTAAAATTTTGCGTTTTTTCTTCCTCATAATAGTTTCCTTTCTATTTTTGATACCCTCAGTGTACAAGGGACCGTTTGGTTCCTTGTACACTGAGAATATAGAAAGGTTAACATTTAATTTTAAGGTTTTTGTAAGGAACGAAAATATTTTCAAAAAATACACAAACCAGCCCTGTCTATTCTCAAAGAGAATATTCTATTGTATAATACAGTCAAAACTACAGTCTGATCGGAGATTTACAGGGGGATATGCAGAAAAAGCAGAGACCGCAACCAGAAGTTGCCGGATTGTCTTCCTTTGAGGCTGGTACAGAAAGATGAAAACTGCTATGCTTTTAGTGAAGAGAAAAGTGGGGTGAGGATATGGAAATTGGGGAACGTCTGCAGCAGTTGAGAAAAGAAAAAGGGATATCCCAGGAAAAGCTTGCGGAGCAGCTCCATGTTACAAGGCAGGCAGTTTCAAAATGGGAAACCGGGGTATCACTTAGATAAAGATACCACATCAATCCCACGCTGGCTTTTGCTCAACCGATACAGCCGGAGGGCTGGATAACAAGAAAAGGCGGTATGCGCCCCGTGGAGGGGGGTAGCGT
>DXFG01000159.1 GCA_019114545.1 Candidatus Blautia pullistercoris
GCAAAAAGATCAAAACTCATTTCCTGGATATTTTCTTCTCCCAGTTCCGGAAGGATATGGGAAATATAGTCTGAAAACACACTGTTTGGAGACAGGATCAAAATATCCGACGATTTCAGATTTTTCCGATCATGGTACAGCAGATATGCGATCCGATGAAGCGCAATAGAAGTTTTCCCGGATCCTGCTGCTCCCTGAATCACCATTATCCGGTCTTTCGTATTCCGGATAATGGCATTTTGCTCTTTCTGAATGGTCCGGACAATGTTTTTCAGCTGCACATCTCCATTGCCGCCCAGTTCTGCCTTCAGGATCTCGTCATCAATCTTCATATCACTTTGAAATTCGTAAATCATCCGGCCACCCCGGATCTTATACTGCCATTTAGAGGTAATCTCCCCTTCCATAAGACCGAGAGGGGCCTCATAGGAAGCAGGTCCCTTGTCAAAATCATAAAACAAACCGCTTACCGGCGCCCGCCAGTCATAAATCAGGGGCATGTGTCCTGCTTTCTGAGAAAAATTTCCGATCCCTATATAAAACTTTTCTGACTCCTCCTCCCCCTCATAGCGAAAATCTACTCTTCCGAAAAAAGGAGAATCCAGCATTTTCTCCAGCCTGTGAAGATAAGCCTGCTGCTCCTGGTTTGCATTGACCTGATGGAGAAGTGCCTGCTGGTTATCGAAATCCTCATAGCCGTACTGGTCCATCTCTGTATAGTTTTCCCAGTAATACTCATGCATCCCCTCAATATCTTTCTGTCCCTGGAGAATGGATTCTCTCACTTCTCCAATCCTCTCCTTCAGTTGTCCGGTTACTTTATCTAAATATCTTTTTCCTTCACTCATGTATTCACCTTCTGTTGCCGTCAAATCTATTACAAATGAAACCATACCCTTGTGTACAAGGGCCCAAACGCCTCTGCGTATCTGTTTATTATATCCTATTTTTCTGTTTTTTCCAACCTTATGTTGTCCTAAAAAAAGCTGCCCACTTTGGAGCAGCTTTTCTGTCAGCTATATGATTATTTTAAGAAGGTTTTATAATCCTCGTAGTTTTTCGCCAGGAGATCCGGCGTATTCAGTCCGTAAGGACATTTTTTCATACACTGGCCACAGTGTTTGCAGTCTTCAATCTTTTTCATTTTTTCCTGCCATTCCTGTGTAAGCCATGCCTGCTGAGGCGCCCGGCGGAGCATAAGGCTCATTCTGGCACAGCTGTTGATCTCAATTCCTGCCGGACAGGGCATACAGTAGCCGCAGCCCCGGCAGAAATCTCCGGAAAGCTCTTCCTTGTCTTTGTCGATCACAGCCTGAAGTTCCCCTGATAATTCCGGAGGACAGACCTGATAAGAAAGGAATTCATCCAGTTCTGACTCTCTCTGGATTCCCCAGATAGGAGCCACATGGGCAAACTGAGACTGATCCATGTAGGCATAAGCACAGGCAGAATTGTGGATCAATCCTCCTGAAAGAGCCTTCATGGCAATAAATCCCATATCTGCCTTCTTACACATCTCTACAATTTCCAGATCCGCCGGGGCTGCCAGATAAGAAAATGGGAACTGAAGAGTCTCATAAAGTCCTGATTCTACAGCTTCCTTTGCCACGGCGATCCTGTGGTTGGTGATACCGATGTGGCGGATCTTTCCCTGCTGTTTTGCTTCCATAGCCGCCTCATAAAGCCCCGTACCGTCTCCCGGCTTAGGACAAAATGCTGGATTATGGAACTGATAGATATCGATATAATCTGTCTGGAGCATTTTCAGACTTTCTTCCAGATCCTTCCAGAAGTCTTCTGCGTTCTGAGCTGCAGTTTTGGTGCTGATGATCAGTTTTTTCCGGATATAGGAAAAAGCTGCCCCCAATTTCTCTTCGCTGTCTGAATAAGCTCTGGCTGTGTCAAAATAATTGATTCCATTATAAAAGGCTTTCTGAAGGAGATAGACTGCTTCTGCCTTGGAAATCCTCTGGATGGGCAGAGCACCGAAGCCGTTCTTGCTTACTTCAATACCTGTTTTTCCTAAAATGACTTTCTCCATGATGTCTTCCCTCCCCGGCATTTAGTCTTCATAATCCAGACATGCTCTCTCTGTTGTATAAGGGCGCACGTATGTATCAGCCACTTTTACGTGTTCCGGATGAGAACCGTATACTTTGATATCCTCTGCCTTTTCCATGGTAGTTACCAGAGCCATATCATGGGTAGAAGACGGAATCGGATCTGTAACAAAATCTACAGTCAGAAGTCCGGGAACTTTTCCCACCAGGCTTTTCAGGTTCTCTTCCATTGCTTTCTTTAATTCCGGTTTCTTACTTTCTTCAATTTCCGGTTTAAATTTCCACATAACAATATGATGTACCATTTTACACTCTCCCATCTTTTTTGTTTTTTATATTTTATAATAGAAAAAAGGAAGCTGTCAATCATAAACCAAACAGCTTCCCTTTCTCTGTCCTATAAACGAAAGATCTATCTTTGCAGATTTGTATCGTGAGATTTCATGACTTTTAAAATATCTGCTTCATTTACTACATTAAAGTCGTGCTGGATCATCAGCTTCAATACGCTTGCGGTAATGGAAAAATCTATGGTCTTCTGAGGAGAAAAACCATGAGCCAGGCAGTGGAGGAGACCTCCCGCAAAGGCATCTCCTGCTCCTACGGCTTCCAGGCTATGGACAGTATGGACCGGGCTTTCATAGAATTTTCCGTCTTTCAGATAAATCCCCATCCAGTCTCCATCTTCTACTGTACGCATATTCCGAAGGACGCTGGCAACCGCCTTACAGCCCGGATACTGCCGGAGGATTTCCTCCATCCCCGCTTTGTAAGTCTGGATCTGATCGATTCCGTGGGCCATATCTCCGTCAAAGGCATGGATCCCCAGAGAAGATTCAAAGTCCTCGTCATTGGCAATGCACAGGGTCACATAATTCATCAATTCTCTCATAACTTCCTGGGCTTTCTTGGTGTTCCACATTTTTCCACGATAATTCAGATCGCAGACCACTTCTATGGAATGCTCTTTGCAGTATTTTAAAGCTTCCAGGACCGCCTTCTCAATTCCTTCACTTACTGCCGGGGTAACACCGGAGAAATAGAAGATATCCACATCTTTTAAAAGTTCCTCCCAGTGAAATTCCTCCGGGGCAGCCTGGGCAAAAGAACTATAGGCCCTGTCATATACCACATTTGTAGGCCGGATATTGGTTCCTTTTTCAAAATAATAGATTCCCAGCCGTTCTCCCCCTTTCAGGATCCCGGAAGTATCTACGCCAAAACGGCGGATCTCATTGTGGGCGGCTAATCCCACCGGGTTGTCCGGCAGCTTTGTCACAAAAGCCACCGGATCTTCCATCATGGCCAGAGATACGGCCACATTGGCCTCAGCCCCGCCATAGCTGGCTTCAAAGTCCTGTGCCTGAAGAATCCTCAGATTTTCCGGGGTCTTCAGCCGCAGCATGATCTCTCCAAAAGTCAGTATCTTCATCTCAACTGTCCTCCTGTTTATTTTTGAAACTCATGATCAGCATCTGCAGACGGTTTTCAATATTTGCAAAGCTTACATCCGGATCATAGTCCAGAGGCAGTATGCTGGCATCAGGATACATTTCTTTTAGTTTTTTGATGATTCCTCTTCCTACCACATGGTTTGGCAGGCAGCCGAAAGGCTGAAGGATTACGAAAGCCCTGCAGCCATGTTTTGCATGGTGAATGATCTCTCCCGGGATCAGGACTCCTTCTCCGGCATCAAAGGTATGATGGATAATGGGGTCGCTGTCTTTCACCAGATCCTGCATACGGCAGGCTGGTGTGTAAAGAGGACTCTTCCTGGCAATTTTGTCTGTCACATCATGAGCTGCATTAAAAGCCGCATTGGCAGTCCGCAGCCATACTTTCTGTGTAACAGGCTTATCCAGATGATATTCCCGAACCTGGGCATCCTGATAAAAGTAAGTCTTTCGGATAACGTCTGTCATCCTTGCCTCTATAATCTCAAAACCGTTCTTCTCCAGATAGGCTTCGATATCATGGTTAGCCCCGGGATGGAAATTGAGCAGATATTCTCCTACGATCAGCACGGTTGGTCTGGGATGAGAGCGGTCATATTCCACCTGATTCATAATATCTATAGCCTTTTCAAAGCCTTTTCTGGCCCCCATTATCCCATGTTTTTCCAGTCCCTCTACCACCTGATCCAAAGCCTTTTCAAAGGCCGCATCCGCACTTCCCGGAACTTTCTCGTAAGGTCTGATCTTTCTCAGAAGCTCCTCCAGCACATCAATCATAGGCATAGCAAAGGCAATCCGCACTGAGGTCAGCAGATTCATTTTAAATCCGGGATGTAGATCATGAGAGTCTTTATCATCATTGGTCAGAATCGGCACATGAGAATATCCTGCATCATCCAGGGCCTTCCGTAACAGCGCACTGTAATGGGTAAGACGGCAGTCTCCCACATATTTAGCCATGACAATTGCCACTTCCTTGTCGTCATACTTACCGCTTCTTAAAGCGGCAAGAGCCTCTCCGATAACAATCTGAGCCGGAAAGCAGATATCATTATGTACATATTGTTTTCCAAGGCGGATAGCCTCTTCCCTTCCCAGTTCCAAAGGTTCTGTACGGATTCCCTGTCCGGCAAATGCCGCTGCCATGACCCGGCTGAAAGCATGAGAGGTATTCGGCACAAGAGCTACCTTTTCTTTTCTGGAATCTTTCGTATATTTTACCGGATAGGGATCCGGCAGTTCATGAACCGTCAATTTCTTTCCGCTGCTTCTCTGCATAGCTACAGTCTCTGTAAAGGAACGGATACGGATCCGCAGAGGTCCCTGAATATCACTTTCATCCAGTTTCAGAATCAAAGGTGTTTTTCCTGAAATATCCTTCATCAGACGGATGATCTCATCGGAAAGATAGGCATCATGTCCGCAGCCGAAACTTACGATCTGCACATACTCCAGATAGTCCTTCTCTGCTGCAAGGATAGCAGAAGAAAGCATTCTGGCATGATAATTATTTACTACATCCAACCGGCTTTTTTTCAGTTCTCCATGCCCGGTTCCCGGAAGAGAATCTGCAGTAAGCACCGGTATTCCCATTTTCGTAAACATATCCGGCAGGTCATGATTCACCAGTGCGTCATTCTGATAAGGTCTGGAGGCCAGGACCACTGCATAAGTCCCCTTCTCCTGTACCTGTCTGCATACCTCCGCTCCTGCTTTCTGAAGTTCCTGATGGAAAGAATCCTGGGCTTCATCTCCGGCTGCAATAGCTTTTCTGGTCAATTCCGGGGAGATCTGGAAGGTCTCCTCCATATATTTGGTCAGCTGCCGATCCCTGTCGTTATTGGTATACCAGTGGAACAAGGGGGCGTCAAATGGAATCTTCCAACGCTTCTGGGGATTATCCGAATTCCTTATTACAATGGGATAACCTTTTACCACTGCACACATGGACTGACTGGTATCCTCTGTATTCTCGGACTCTACCGTTGTAATGGATGGCATAAAGATCCTGTCCACTTTGCTTTTTGCCAGACTGCGGATATGCCCATGAACAAGTTTTGCCGGGAAGCATACCGTGTCCGAAGTAACGGCAGACAGTCCTTCCTCGTACATCTTTCTTGTACTTGCAGGAGAAACCTTGACTTTAAATCCCAAAGCCTTCCAGAAGGTTCTCCAAAATGGCATAGTCTCCCAGAAAGAGAGGACTCTCGGAATACCAATAGTAATGTCTCTGTGAACTTCGGGTTCCGGATAAGGATATTTTTTCATCAACAGCTCTTCACGAAGAATGTAGAGATTTGGCACTTCCTTCAGAGCCTGCCTTTTCTCCCGGATCTTAGCCTGTACTTCCTTATCCTTCGGATCTCCCAGCACTTCTCCCCGTTCACAGCGGTTGTTTGTGATCCAGGAGTTTCCGTTGGAAAAACGTATGATTGTTCTCTTACAATGGTTGGCGCAGAAAGGACAGGGGGCATTGGATTCCTGTGTATAGGAAAAGTCGTCCATGGCCTCAAGACCGATAAAGGTCTTCTGTTCCTTCTGACGAAACCTTTCTTTTGTGATCAGGGCAGCTCCAATAGCACCCATGATCCCCGGGTAAGGAGCCCGTACTACATTTTTTCCCAGATACTGCTCCATAGCTCTGAGCACTGCATCGTTCTGGAATGTTCCTCCCTGTACTACAATCTTATCTCCCAGACTATCCAGATTAGAGACACGGATCACCTTTGTAAATACGTTTTCTATGATGGACCGGCACAGCCCGGCCATAATGTCCCCCGGCAGTTTTCCGTTGCGCTGTTCCGTAATAATACTGCTGTTCATAAAAACCGTACACCGGCTGCCCAGCTGGGCAGGATTTTCTGAGTCAAAAGCTGTCCGGGCGATTTTTCCCACCGGAATATGGAGAGAAGAAGCAAAGTTCTCCAGGAAAGAACCGCACCCGGAGGAGCAGGCTTCGTTCAGCACAATATTGGTGATAATCCCATTGTCCAGCCAGATGGCTTTCATATCCTGTCCGCCGATGTCCAGGATAAAAGAAGCATCCTCCACATATTTCCTTGCAGCCCGGGCATGGGCTACTGTCTCTACCACATGGCACTCTGTCTCAAAGGCTTTTGCAAAAAGCACCTCACCATAGCCGGTAGTTCCCGCTGCGATAATGTCCAGTGTTACTCCTTTTTTCTTATATTTGTCTCTCATGGCAATCAGGGCGTTCTTGGCCACCAGAAGAGGATCTCCTTCATTTGGCGCATAAAAGGAATCCAGGATATTTTCTTCTTCGTCCATGAGTACAAACTTCGTAGTAGTGCTTCCCGAGTCAATACCAAGATAGGCATGAAGGGTCTCTCCCTCCTGAAGCTTGGGCGTTTTTATCTGAGGAAGCTGATGTCTGTCTTCAAATTCTCTGCGTTCTCTTGGGGAAACAAAAAAAGGCTTTCCTTTCTTTTCCACTGAAAGTTCCTTCTTATGCTTGATCTCTCCCAGGCGTTCTTCCAGTTCCCGGATCTTATAAATCTGCTTTTTGTCCTGAAACATAGTATTTAAAGATAGGGCCGCACCATAGGCAATGATGATCTCCGGTCTCTCCGGACGGATGATCTCATCCTTGGACAGGCCCAGTCTCTGGGCAAAAACCTTGATCAGCGTGGGATTAAAAGTCATAGGGCCGCCTTCAAAAGCCACTGGTTTTTCGATATCCAGTCCCTGGGCCAGCCCCCCTATGGTCTGCTTTGCGATGGCATGAAAAGCAGAAAGAGCCAAGTCAGACTTAGCGATTCCCTGATTCAGCAATGGCTGGATATCTGTCTTCGCATAAACTCCGCATCTTCCGGATATATCGTAGACACAGGTACCTCTTTGAGCCAGAGCATTAAACTGTTCTATGGGCACCTTCACAATAGAAGCTACCTCATCAATAAAAGCGCCGGTGCCTCCGGCACAGCTTCCGTTCATTCGCATATCGGAAACTGCTAAACTTCCGTCTTCTTTATTTTTGCGGAAGAAGATAATCTTGGCGTCCTGGCCCCCCAGCTCAATAGCGGTCCTTACATTTGGATATTTTTCGCATAATACTACAGAGTTGGCTACAACTTCCTGAATGAACGGAACCTTCAGGGCCTCAGCCACAGGCTTTGCTCCTGATCCGGTCATAGCCAAACGGACAGTTCCTTCCGAAAACTCCTCTCTCAACCGACCCAAAGCTTCCTGAACGCTCTGTACCTGACTGGAATTATGTCTTTTGTAACTGGAATACAGTATTTCTTTACTAGCCTTATCTACTGCAACAAGCTTCGTAGTAGTAGAGCCCACGTCGATCCCTACAAGAAGCTCCTGTCGCTCTATTACCTTTTCTGGAATCATTCCTAACACTTCCTATATCTTTTGTTACATATACTTATTCACAGATTATTAGTGTAACAGATTATCGCCAGAAATGTAAGAGACTTTATTTATTATTAATAAGATTTTTTTATACCTTTGTCCGGATAGGCATATATCCTCCCTCTTGTTCCCTTTTCTACAGCTGTTGGTAAAAATGCCGTCCGTATTTCCTTAATTCATCGGACATGATTGCTTTATTGTGTCCATTAAAGGTAGAAGGATTTGCATAAAAACCTCCGTTTTTCCCCAGCACATTTACCTTATCCCTTACAAAGGCTCTCAGTTTTTCTTCAGAGGCATTTTTGTCATTGGTCCAGGGTTCATCCATAGCTCCGTTTAGTACCAGCCGGTCTCCGAATTTCTTCTTTACAGCCACCACATCATTCACTGTCTGAGCAGGATTCCACATATCTACTCCGGCTTCTACCATATAGGGAATATATCTTTCAATTCTTCCATCGGAATGCATGTTAAAATAGGCCCCTCCTTCGTGAGCTGCTTTCACGATCTTTTTCAGATTAGGAGCGATCAGCCGTTCAAAAATCCTGGGAGGGATAAATCCGTCTTTGTTATACCCCCAATCATCATGGTAGCAGATCATTTCCACCCGAAAATACCTGGTCAGATTCCGGATGATCTTAATTTTATGTTCTGTCAGAGCGTCAAAGAATTCCGCCACTTCATCCTCATCTTCTATGAGCGCCTCCAGAGCATGTTCCATTCCCAGCAGAGAATGCAGCCGCTCAAAAAGGCCCACCTGAAGCCACCAGTCAGACATACGGTTGTCATCATAGTATTTCTCAATGCCTTTGGCGCACTCTTCCCAGTCAAGAGCATCCAGATCCGGGAACTTTACTTTATTCTTCCAGCCTTCGATACTATCCAAAGGCTCATCTCCCGGCCTTACGATAGTTGCTCCGATCCCCGGCTCAAAAGTCCAGATACAGCCGAACCAGTCTGGTCCGGTCAGATTATCATAAGATCTTTCGCAGATAATATCCGGCGTAATGGGATAAGTATCTCCTGCCATGGGAAGATACTTTGGAATTTTATGCTCCAAAAGCAGCCTCATGTTTTCTCTGGGAGAGCAGGGAAGCTCTTCATCATATGGCTTTGTTCCCAATGGCCCCGTCCTGAACTTTTCTCCAATCTCTTTTCCTGCCGTAGCTGACACCATATCTGCCAGTAATGGGATCATTCCATTATAAATCCGTTCTGCCATCACTGTGCACCCCTTTCTGTTATTGATTTTTCACATTTTCCTTATCCTCTCAATATCTTCTCCATGGCTTTCCCTTTTGCCAGTTCATCTATCAGCTTATCCAGATACCGGATCTTCTGCATAAGAGGATCCGGTATCTCTTCTACCCGCTGTCCGCATATCACCCCTTTTATCAAGGCAGCATTGGGATTTATACCGGGTGCCTCCTCAAAGAAGGTTTGCAGATCCACTCCTTTTTCTATTTGAACCTTTAACGCTTCTTTACTGTACCCGGTAAGCCAGGAAATCACTTCATCTACTTCTTCTTTTGTCCTGTTTTTCTTTTCCGCCTTCTGGATATATAAGGGATAAATTTTTGAAAAGCTCATGGAAAAGACTTTTTGGTTGTCCATGGCAATCTCCTCCTTTACAATAGTGATTCTACCCTTATCCTTATTATACTACAAAGCAACAAGCCAAGCGAATATTTATATTATTTGACGACTGCCGAGATACCAGTATACCTTCCGGAGCGTAAAAACACCGCTGCTTTCTCTGCCAGTCTGAGACTGGTTAGAAAACAGCGGTATTTTTTATATTTCATGCCCAAATGGCCTGTCTATGTTTTACAGCATCTGATCCTTCTTCTCCAGAATCGCCTCTACTGCAGCGCAGGCAGGGCAATCGCAGTATTTTTTTCCGGCGTCTTTAAGCTCTTTTCCGTGAGCCTCTACCTCTTTTGCCTTCTCCGGTCCGAAAACTTTTGCCCCTGCTTCTGATCCTGCAAAAGCGATCAGACCATCCACCGGCATAATATCCATTTCCAGTTCGGCGATCAGATTTTTTGTCTGCTCAGCTTCCTGATCTGTTCCTGCAGCCTTCAGCCAGTTTTCTCCGGCTGCTTTTGCCTGGGCACAGCAGGAGGGAGCGCTTATCAAAGCTTTTACCTTTTCTGTCACATATTCTCTTACACTCTGTTCCATTCTACGGTCATCCTTTCTATGTGTTTTTTATCATTATAATCCTAATAAAATTGTATGTAAAGCTTCCTTTAAACAGGCCTTCTCCCCAGCTGCCAGAAAGCCACGGCGCTGGCCGCAGCCACATTCAGAGAATCCACGTTGTGGGACATGGGAATCCGGACTGTATAATCACAGTCTGCAATAGTGGAAGAGGACAGGCCGTCCCCCTCTGTCCCAAGTATCACTGCCAGTTTTTCTTCCTTCACAAGAGCCGGATCATCAATGGATACAGAGTCATCGCTAAGAGCCATGGCTGCCGTTTTAAATCCCATAGTGTGAAGTTTCCGGATCCCCGAATCCGGCCAGACAAAGGAATCATCCAGAAAGGTCCAGGGAACCTGAAATACCGTCCCCATACTGACTCTGGCAGCTCTGCGGTATAATGGATTGCTGCAGCCTGCTGTCAGAAGAATCCCATCCATATACAAGGCCGCAGCAGAACGGAAAATTGCGCCTACATTGGTAGGGTTTACAACATTCTCCAATATGACCAGTCTTTTTGCCCTCCTGCAGATCTCCTCCGGCTTGGGAAGCCCGGGCCGTCTCATGGCACACAGCATACCTCTGGTCAGTTTAAAGCCTGTAAGCTGCGTCAGTACATCAAATTCTGCCGTATAAACCGGAACCTCCGGGCATCTTTCCAGCAGTTCTCTGGCCTGAGTCTCCAGGTGTCTGTGTTCTACAAGAAAGGACAGGGGAATGCATCCTCCATCTAAAGCTCTTTCGATCACTTTGGGACTTTCTGCAATGAAAATCCCCTTTTCCGGTTCATGACGGTTCAAAAGCTGGTTCTCCGTCAGCCTGGCATAAACATCCAGTTCAGGAGCGTTGAAATCTTTTATTTCCATAATCT
Source organism: Candidatus Blautia pullistercoris (assembly GCA_019114545.1). GTDB lineage: Bacteria > Bacillota > Clostridia > Lachnospirales > Lachnospiraceae > Blautia > Blautia pullistercoris. The sequence goes on from DXFG01000159.1 coordinate 10,974, forward strand.
GTAACATCATAACTTTCCAACGGCGCTGTGATGATCAAAATCCTTCTTATAGCTCTTGCAACATCTGAGCCGGATTGTCTGCCGCCTTTACCTTTCCGAAAGCTTTCTGGATCACGCCTTCTTCATCGATCAGATAGGTGGTACGCACCACTCCCATGGTCTTCTTTCCATACATATTTTTCTCTTTCCAAACATCGTAGGCCTGGATACAGGTAAGATCCGGATCTGACAGTAAAGGAAAGGGCAGATGATATTTTTCTTCAAATTTCTTATGAGAAGCTACGCTATCCTTGCTTACCCCGATCACTACCGCACCTTTTTCTAAAAACTGAGGATAAAGCTCCCCGAAGCCGCAAGCCTGCTTTGTGCAGCCCGCAGTATTGTCTTTTGGGTAGAAATAAAGAATCACTCTTTTGCCTTTGTATTCCTCCAGCCTGTGTATATCGCCATTCTGATCCGGCAGTTCAAAGGCCGGCGCCTTGGTTCCGATTTCCAGCATAATTTATCCTCCTTAAAATATCCTGTTTTTGTTCATTATAACCTGCTTTTCCTATAATAGCAATGAAATCTCTTCCATCTAGGATAATTTCTGCTTACGGATTTTGATCTGCTTTTTCTGATATTCTCTGTATTCTTTTAGTTCTCTGCGCAGCTCTTTTCTCAGCTCCCGCCTGGACATGCCCTGATATTTTTCTTTTACCCGCTCTTTCATGCGTTTTGGTTTTTCTGTTTCAATATCTTTTAAGATCCACTCTACAGCTTCCTCTGGGGTAATTTTGTTTTTTTCCATGACATATCTGGTATAGAGATTTAATATATGATATCCTCTTTCATCCAGGTCACTTACCGCAGCCCGGGCAGCTTTCAGTTCCCGGCTTCCTCCGGTGATCAAAATCATATGATTTCTGTTTTTATCTGCAACGATCTTCCATATGATGTGAGAAACTCCATAAGGCAGCTTCCCGTTTTCACTTTCAAAGATCAGTCCCACTCTGGCCCCGGTGGCATATACCAGGCTCTGATCCTGATAATCCGAAATTTTCCTGCATTCTACATTTTCATACTGGCCGAATTTTTCTGCGCAATTTATGCAGCTGTTTTTCCTGTCATCATAAAAAATAACGAACTTGTCCAAAGACCTTCCACCTTTCTTATTCTTTTTCTTCCATTACACTCATATAAGCCGGACGTATGATCTTGTCCATATCAATGAGTTCCTCGATCCTGTGGGCGCTCCAGCCCACGATCCTTGCCACGGCAAATAAAGGCGTATAAAGCTCCTGCGGGATTCCAAGCATGTCATAGACAAATCCACTGTAGAAATCTACATTTGGGCTGACCCCTTTATAAATATGCCGTTTTTCTGCGATAATCTCCGGCGCCAGTTTTTCGATGGCCTGATACAGATTCATATCCTCTTCCCGGTCTTTTTCCACAGCAAGCTTTTCTACATACTCTTTCAGTATTCTTTCCCGGGGATCTGAAACAGAATAAACTGCATGGCCCATACCGTAGATCAGACCTTTTTTGTCAAAGACTTCCTTGTCCAGGATCTTTCCCAGATAATTTTTTATCATGTCCATATCCTTCCAGTCTGACACATTTTCCCGGATATTCTCCATCATCTCCATTACTTTGATATTGGCTCCTCCATGCTTAGGCCCCTTCAGAGAAGACATGGCAGCTGCCACAGCAGAATAGATATCCGAGCCTGAGGAAGTCACTACCCTTGTAGTAAAGGTGGAATTGTTTCCTCCTCCGTGTTCCATGTGAAGGATCAGCGCAACATCCAGCACCTTAGCCTCCAGTTCTGTGTAAGAAGCATCGGGGCGCAGAAGCCGCAGGAAATTCTCGGCAGTAGACAGTTTTGGATCCGGGCGGTGGATATACATACTGCCGTTATTGTCATAATGGTTATAGGCATGATAGCCGTATACCGCCAGCAGAGGGAATTCTGCGATCAACTGAACCGCCTGGCGGATATTGTCTTCCAGGGTATTCGCCTGTGTACCGCTGTCATAAGCGGCCAGGGTCAGGATACTTCTCGTCATGGTATTCATAATATCCTTTGTAGGAGCCTTCATGATCACATCTCTGGTGAAGTTCTGGGGCAGTTCTCTGGCTTCTCCTAAAATTTCAGAAAAACGCTCTGTTTCCTGGCTGTCCGGATACTCTCCGAATAGTAAAAGATATGCGATTTTTTCAAATCCATACTCTTCTTTTGAAATTGAACGAATCAATGTGTGAATATTATAGCCCCTGTACCATAATTCCCCGTCACAGGGAACTTTCTTTCCATCCTGGTCTTTAAAAGAGACAATTTTAGAAATCCTCGTAAGCCCTGTCAGGACCCCTTTTCCGTTTTTATCGCGAAGCCCGCAGTTTACCCCGTATTTTTCATACAGATTTTTGGGGATTTTATCATTTGAAATACAGGTTTCCTGTTTGCTCTGTGCATAAACACTCAGTTTATTCTGATCCATTTGCCTATCTCCTTTCAGTTATTTATAAATATTTTATTTTTAAACTATTTACTTAAAAAAGATAGGGGTGTCGGTAAAACATCCCTTTCTTTTTCTTACAAAAATTTACTGATATTATGGTTCATTTTCTGTGCTACCTCAGCCAGTGTTTTTTTTCCTCTTCCGTCACTCCGTCAAATACAATATTCCTGATCTTTCGGTAAATTTCTTCAAGCTTTACGATAATAGTCTGAGCGTCCTCTGTCAGATAATTATGGGTACATCTTCTGTCCTCCAGATCCTGCTCCATTCTTACGTATCCTTTTTTCTGGAGCCGGCTCAGAGACTGGGAAATATGTCCTCTTGTAAACATATTCATCTTCATGATATCTTTAGACGTATTCAGTTCCTTTGCATGTTTCAGATAGATCAAAATCTGCATATCGATTTTCTGCAGTCCATAGGTTGTTTCAATAGGAGCCATCTCCTTTTCCATCAGTCTACGGAATTGCATCCCATATAACAGAGTATCAAGTGAATAATTCATGGTTTCCTCTAATTTATTTTAATTATAAATATTTTACTATTAAAGTATATATCCTGTCACACTTCTGTGTCAAGAGTTTTTCCTTATTTCCTTATCTGTTCCCGGGCTTTCTATCTCTTCTTGGTCTCTGCAAAAACCGCTGCCTCTTTTATCCAGCCCATCAGTTCTTCATCAATTTCCTCTTTTTCATGGATCACGACATGATGAGTCCACCGGTTTGGATAAGGCTCTGTGGCAATATCGATCCTGGGAGATTCTTCCCTATGCTCCAGACCAAAGGTCACAACCATATAAGGGTCCGGAAGCTGAGCCGCTTTCCGCACCCTGGCAAAAGATACACAGGCAAAAAGACGTTTCTTATAAAAGGTGATCTGGGTTTTCTGGACTTTCACCGTTACATTGTCAATTTCTCTTTGGATCGCTTCTTCCAGCTTTTCATACAGAGGAAGGGCCCCCTGATGTTTTTCAAAAAATAAAAATATATTTGTATCCATACCATATGCTCCCATACCTTTTTCTATATCCTATCACATCTTTCCTGGTCTGTCCTGTGCTTTTATCTTTTTTTATCTTCAGGCCCTTCCCCTCGGTTCCTGCCTGGAAAAGGGCCTGAAACATTTATTCCATAGTAGCAGTCATTTCCCGGACATCCGCTCTGGAAATCCCGGAACTTCCGAAGGGGCGCATGGCCAGTGCTATAAGCTTCATAGGGTTGTCGTCAGCCGCCACACGGTTTGAACCGATCTTACCGCACTTTATGCATCTATGGATGATGGCCCATTCCCCGTTTTTCCTGACCCATACCCCGATAGGCTCCATCCGTCCATGACACCGTGACTCCCGGTCACCAGGCTCATTATCCAGGTGAATGCTGTAAAGGCAGTTAGGGCAGTGATTCCTGTGGTTGCTGCCGGCACCTGCTGGCACTACCGGCCAGCCGCATACTTTGCAGATAAAAGAATCTGTACAGGGATGTGTCTTATAGTATTTCTTATCATATTTTCGCTTCTTATTTTCTCTGTTCATGGAATTTTCCTCCTATCTCTCCATGACCGCCCATCATCCTTGTCAGTTCTTCCATCCGTTCCACCGGGAAAGGCGGGGAAGATAAAGGCTTTGAGGCAATAGACAGTACTTTTATCAGATTATCCCTCTCGTTCATTCTGGCAGATATCATTTCTCCACAGAAGCTGCATCTTGAAATAATTTCCCATTGATCATCTTCTCTGATCCAGACGCTGACTGGCTCCAGTATGCCCCCGCATGGATTTCCCTCCCTGTCTGTCTCATGGATACCTGACAGACAGTTAGGACAATGTTCCAGATGTTCTTTCTCCAGTTCTTCAAAAGAAGTCCAGCCGCAGTTCGGGCATTGATATCTTTTCCTGTTTTCTTTCATAGAACTTATCCTCATAAATCAAAATTACATTTCATGTGTCAATTAAAGTTATTGATAAGAACAGATCCGGAATTTTTTGCACAAAAGAAAGCGGATAACCCTTTTACTCTGAGTTATCCGCACATACCTATCCTGCGTTTCCTTATTCCTGGAGGCAGCAATCCAAACAAGCATACAAGCAGATCTATTTGGAAACTGCCCCAAGGGCCTTAAACTTAATTCCAAATGAACCTGTAGATTTTCTGTATCACAAAAAAACTGCCTGAAAGCTCAAAGCCAGCCTGATGAATCTATCCGCAAATAGGTACAACAAAAAAACCCATCGTAATCATATAGATGAGAACCGATTTATTGTCCTTACCATTAGCGAATAGCCGACATCAAGCCACCTCCCTTACATTTGCTTTTTTTATGATAGCACAAAGGATTCTTCCGGGCAAGTCCTAATTTTTACTTTTCCATTGTATCCATCATACTCCGCTTTATCTTTGCCTTGCCTTTCCTGAAGTTCTGAGATAAAATACCTTTATTCTATTACAAAGGAGAATACTCTATGACACCATCAGAAAAAAATTTATTTCATGAAATTTCGATTCATTATCAGCCTCAACTGGTACAGATTGTCTGTGATCAAAATCTAAAGGACTATCTCCGGGAAAAAGGCAACGGTTCTCTGCAGCTGGCTGATTATATCCTGAAAGAATATCAGAACTGCCAGCATACCCCCTTGAAGATCAGCCGGGATTCACTGGCTATTGAAATCCTCGCCCATACCTATGTAGATTCTTTTTCCCAGGCGGTTTCCGCTGCACAGCCCCTGCTCCCCCTCTCTCTCCGTCAGGCATTGAAACAGTTGATCCACAGTATCCGCAGCCATACAGAGATTATTGACTGCGGGGAAACAGAAGTTGACAGCAACCGGTGGATCTGGGATAAACTGGCTCCATATAAATCCATTATTTACGGAGCTCTCGGGGACCGGGCATAGCGTTTTACTCCAGTTCAAAAGCTCCCGTATACAACTGATAATACTGTCCTTTCTTTTCCAGCAGCTCCTGGTGATTTCCTTTCTCGATGATCCGCCCGTGATCCAGTACAATGATCACATCGGAATTTTTCACCGTGGACAGACGGTGAGCAATAACAAAAACAGTCCTTCCCTTCATCAGGGCGTCCATTCCCCGCTGTATGATAGCCTCTGTACGGGTATCAATAGAAGAAGTAGCCTCATCCAGGATCATGACCGGCGGGTCTGCCACAGCCGCTCTGGCAATGGACAGAAGCTGCCGCTGTCCCTGGGACAGGTTTGCGCCGTTTTCTGTGAGAAGGGTATCATAGCCTTCCGGAAGCCTGGTGATAAAATCATCCGCTCCCGCCAGCTTTGCTGCGGCAATACACTCTTCATCTGCAGCGTCCAGTTTTCCATACCGGATATTCTCCATCACCGAACCGGTGAACAGATTGGTATCCTGAAGTACAATCCCCAGAGAACGGCGGAGATCGCTTTTCCTGATCTTGTTAATGTTAATCCCGTCATAGCGGATCTTGCCGTCAGCGATATCGTAAAAACGGTTGAGCAGGTTTGTGATAGTCGTTTTGCCTGCGCCGGTGGCTCCTACAAAAGCTACCTTCTGCCCCGGTTTCGCATAGAGAGAAATATCATGAAGTACGGTCTTTCCAGGTTCATATCCAAAGTCTACCTTATGCAGCCTCACGTCCCCCTCCAGTTTGGTATAAGTTACTGTGCCGGCTTCCCGATGGGGATGTTTCCAGGCCCACAGTCCGGTCCGCTCCTTGGATTCCTCAAATAGCACTTCTCCCTCTCCGGATTGCTGATCATCTGCCCCCGCCTGACTCTTGCAGGATTTTTCCCGGACATTGACCAGAGTCACATACCCCTGATCCTGTTCTGACTCCTGATCCAGCAGGCTGAAGATCCTTTCCGTGCCGGCGATTCCCATAACTACCGCATTCACCTGATGGGATACCTGGCCGATATTTCCTGCAAATTGTTTCGTCATGTTCAGGAAGGGCACTACAATACTGATTCCAATGGGAATACCGGATATACTCACATTTTGGACGTTCAGAGTAAGAAGAAGCCCTCCTGTAATAGCTACCAATACATAAAGGATATTTCCGATATTATTCAAAATAGGGCCCAGTATATTAGCATACTGGTTTGCCTTTCTGGATTCTTCAAAAAGGATATCATTATAACGGTCAAAGTCTGCTTCACTTTCTTCTTCGTGGCAGAAAACTTTGATGACTTTCTGTCCGTACATCATTTCTTCTACAAAGCCTTCCACTTTTCCCAGGGCATTCTGCTGCTTAATGAAAAATTTCGCCGAACCGCCCCCTACCTTCTTGATGAGTACAGTCATTACCGCTACCCCAAGGACCACTACCAGGGTCAGCCAGAGACAATAATACACCATGATCCCGAAGATGGTAAGCACCGTTACGCCGGATATAAGAAGGTGGGGAAAGCTCTGGGAGATCATCTGGCGGAGCGTGTCGATATCATTGGTATAATAACTCATAATATCCCCGTGATCATTGGTATCAAAATATTTAACGGGAAGGCGCTGCATTTTTCCAAACATCTTTTCCCGCATTTTTTTCAGCGTTCCCTGGGTCATAATCGCCATCAGCTGATTAAAAGTAAAGCCTGCTGCCAGAGAAAGAATATAAAAAACTGCCAGTATGGAAACCAGTCTCAGGATCTGGCCGCCCACTGCGCCCCAGTCTCCTTTCTGCCAGTTCTTCTCAATAACAGCGATAATATTCTGCATAAAGACAGAGGGTATAGAACTTACCACTGCATTAAATACTATGCAGGCAATCGTTGCCGGCAGCATAACCGGGTAAAAACCCAGCATGGTTTTCAACAGTCTTACAATCGTATTTTTCTTTTTATTCTCCAAGCTGGTTTCCCTCCTTATTCTGGGAGGTATAGATCTCCCTGTATATTTCATTGGACGCCAGCAGCTCCTTATGAGTTCCTATGGCATTGATCTCTCCGCCCTCCATCACAATGATCCGGTCTGCGTCCTCCACAGAAGCCGTCCTCTGGGCAATAATGATCTTGGTGGTCTCCGGAATGTAATCCTTCATGGCCTTCCGGATCCTGGCGTCAGTCCTGGTATCCACCGCACTGGTGGAGTCATCCAGAATCAGGATTTTGGGCTTTTTCAGAAGAGCTCTGGCAATACAGAGCCGCTGCTTCTGGCCGCCGGATACATTGGCTCCGCCCTGTTCTATGTAAGTGTCGTATCCATCAGGAAACTGGGAAATAAACTCATCGGCACAGGCCATCTTACAGGCCTGGACCAGTTCCTCGTCTGTAGCCTCCTTATTCCCCCAGCGGAGATTTTCCCGGATCGTCCCGGAAAAAAGAATATTTTTCTGGAGAACCACCGCTACCTGATTCCGCAGAGTATCCAGGTCATAATCTCTTACGTCCACCCCTCCTACCTTCACAGCTCCTTCCGTCACATCATACAGACGGGAGATCAGCTGGACCAGAGAAGATTTGGAAGATCCTGTGCCTCCGATAATGCCAATGGTCTCTCCGGAACGGATATCCAGATCAATGTTCTTTAAAACCCGCCGCTTTGCCTCCTTTGAATACTTAAAGCTCACATGTTCAAAGGAGATGGAGCCATCTTTCACTTCATATACAGGGGCTTGCGGATTGGATAAAGAACTTTTTTCCTCCAGCACTTCTGCGATTCTCTTTCCTGATTCCACAGCCATTGTGATCATGACAAACACCATGGACAGCATCATCAGACTGTTCAACATCATAAAACTATAGGTCAGCAACGCAGAAAGCTGTCCCACATCCAGATCCAGCCCTCTGGAGGTAATGATAGTGTAAGAGCCGAAAGACAGCACAAAGGTCATAACTGTATAGATGCAGAACTGCATCAGAGGATTATTCAGGGCAAGGATACGCTCTGCCCTGGTAAAATCTGTACATACGTCCTCAGCCGCCCGGTTAAACTTTTCCTGCTCGTAGTCTTCCCGGACAAAAGACTTCACCACCCGCATGGCTTTGATGTTCTCCTGAATAGAGCTGTTCAGCCTGTCATATTTTTTAAACACTTTCCGGAAGAGGGGCATAGTCTTATAAATAACCAGTGACAGACCAAAGGCCAGCACGGGAACCACGAAAAGAAAGATCCACGCCATCCTGCCGCCCATGACAAATGCCATCACAAAAGCAAAGATCAGCATCAGCGGCGAGCGGATCGCTGTCCGGATGATCATCATATAAGCATTCTGTACATTGGTGATATCTGTAGTCATCCTTGTGACCAGAGAAGATGTCATAAACTTATCTATATTCTCAAAAGAATATCCCTGGATACTGTAAAACATATCCTTCCGCAGATTTCTCGCCAGACCACAGGAGGCTGTGGCACAGGTGGATCCGGCCAGACCTCCGAACAAAAGGGACAGCATGGCCATACAGACCAGAATCCCTCCATACCCCAGGATCACCCCCATATCGCAGCCGCTTTTCACCTCATTGACCAGCCGTGCGATAATAAAAGGGATCGTACACTCCATCAGCACTTCGCAGCTTACCAGCAGCGGCGTGGCAATGGAAGCTCTTTTGTATTCCCTGATACTTTTCGCCAGTTGTCTTACCATTTTTCTTTTCCTTTCTGTTAAAAAAGAGCAGTGGTATCCGCCGGACTTACGTGATAACACTGCTCGCTTCTTTCATTATATTCTTCTCTTATCTGGAAAGTCAATCTGCTTTTCCCACTTTACTGCCGCCTCCTTTCCCCGGTGAGCGAGGCCCACATACCAGACCTGACCGGTCATGTCTGCACTGTAATTTTTCTCCTTAATCTGTCCGATAGCTTTCAGCGCCAGGTCTTCCAGGTTCTCTGACTTATCTCTGGTATATTTAAATTCCAGGATCATACTGGGACATCCCCATTTTCTGGAATACAGCAGGATATCTCCTCTTCCTCTGCCACTCTCCCGATTGCTTCTCACCTGGTAAGTTCCACGCAGAAAAACACACATCCCCAGCCTCATCATATGGTAGCTGTTTTCGTCTTTCAGATTGTAATAAGAGGGAATTTCCAGCAGGATCCTTTTATATTCTCGGGAAAAGCGCTCCATATCTCCTGTCTGGAGATAATACAGCATTTTGTCTATTTTTCCCTCCTCCACCTGTAAATAAGAGGCCGTCAAATCCTGAAATCCTTTCCAAACTTCCAGATTCGGTACCCGGACTTTATACAGATCTTCCCGGATCTCCTCCTCTATGGTCACCATACCTGCGTTCAGCAGAAGTCCCCAGAAAGCCGTCTCATTCTGGTTTTCGTAATAAGCCCCTGCCGCATCTGCATTCACTGTAACCTGGCCCCGTTCCAGCAGCTCCTCATAGGACTGGAAAAAAAGCTGTCCCTGTTCACGAAGGGCATTCTTCAAAATACTGTTTTCACTGGTATTGACCCAGTAAGACTCCAGTTTTTTTCTGGCCCCGTAACAGGATATGGACCAGGGATTATAAAGTTCCGTATCCCCTATTTTGTAGCCATCGTACATTGCCTTTACCTGCCCGGAAAACTCCGCTTCACAGTAATCCAGAAGTTCTCGTACTTCTTCCTCTGTAAAACCAAAGCAATCCTTATATTCCGGGTCTTTTACAGTACATACCATCAGATTATTCAGACCGGAAAAAATGTTCTCCTTTGCCACTCTCTGAACACCGGTAAGCATGGCTTTTTCCAGGGAAGAGTTTCCTTTCAGTGAAAAGCTCAACATCCCTGAAAGAATTTCTCTTACCTGTCCATAATATCCTCTGGAATTTGCATACATAAAAGGCGTATCATATTCGTCCAGAAGGAGAAACACTTTCTTTCCATAGTATTCTTCCAGAATACCGCACAAATCCTTAAGTCCATGGCAAAGACAGCTCCTTTGCTCCTCAGCCCCCTGTTTTTCACTAAGGGAGCGGTAATTCTGAAAAAACATCTCTTTCTTTCTCTGAGACAGTTTGCCGCTTTTTGTCAGATCCATGTATCTGTCATATTCCTCCAGAAAAAGATCTGAAAGCTGTCTTATCATTTCCCGGGAATTCTCTGCCTTTACATTCAAAAAGGAGAGAAAAATCACCGGATATTGATTTATCCAGTCCGCATATACGCTTTTCTCAATCTTTGTTTCCGCAAACAGCCAGGCAGAGTTTCTGGTGCAGTCCAGAAATTCTCTGAGCATAGTCATATTCAGAGTCTTGCCAAACCGTCTTGGTCTTGTCACCAAAGTCACCTGATACCAGGAATCCAGAAATTCCTCAATAAACTGTGTTTTATCTACATAATAGGCATTTCTTTCACGAAGAAAGCGAAAGTCCTGAACGCCAATGGCAAGCCGCTTTTTCTTTGCAGAATAATCATAGGTTCCCTCCGGTTCGCACATCAGATCTGCATACTGCACTTCCCGGCCCGGTTCTCCCTTGCTTCTCCCGAAAAGTTCGTCTAAAGTACATCCCAAAACATCGCTGATATGCTCCAGGGTTTCCAGATCCGGTGATCGGTTGCCTCTTTCATAATTCGTATAAGTAGAACGTGATATCCCCAGCTTTTCTGCCATCTGGGCCTGGGTATATCCCCGCAGATTCCGAACTCTTGTCAGGTATTCATAAAATCTGGTTTTCATAGCGAAAATCACTTCCCTGCTTTTTCTCTATTATAGCCCAGGATGTTTCAAATCGCAACATTAATATACTTATTATATTCTGACTTCGGAAATGGGCTTTCTATTTTCTCCGTTTTGCATAAACATTACTGTTTACCTGCCATTCCCCGTTTTCCAGAACTGTTACATTCTGCCAATGGAAAGTTTCTGCCTGTATATCAGAAAAGATCCATTTCTGGAAGGGATCATCCAGGACTGTTCCTATCAGCTTTCCACCGTCTTGTACAAAGCGAAGACGAGTCATATACTTTTCGCAGGTATATGTCATATCATAACATTTTTCCTTGGCATTAAACATTCGGATCGCCATTCCATATTCTCCATCTGGCTGGGGATCCGACTTCATAGTTTCCCTGGAAGGACATATAAACAGATCCTCAATTCCTGCACCATTCAAAACCCTCCGGAAGATCCACTCTCCTTTTACAGTTCTGAGAGCATCTGTATGATAGCCGTCATGATACTCAAAGTCCCAGTCCCCAATCAGCGGAGCAAACCAGTCATACTCCTCTGGAATCTTATCTGTTTTCTCACTTAACGAAGCTTCTATAAAACTATCCATAAGAATCTCCTTTCCAACACAGTATCTGCTCAATGTTCAGAACACCTGTTTTTTATCTTTGTTTCCGTTCTGTAAAATCCCAAAAGCAAAAAGATCACGCCTATAGCGATTCCCCGGAAAATATCCGGAGCAATCTCCTGGGCATAATCCCAATGCTCCTGTGAACTTCTGGAAGCTGGCGTATTATATCCGCAGCCTAAATTTCTATCCGTTACCGGATATTTCTTTAAGAGGAAACGCACAGACACCTTGTTCGGTACACTTCCTGGAATGCCGCCGGTTCAAATTATCTGCTCTACAACTTAAGATTTACCAACGTGTCATATTTTTCATAAACTTATTTGTATAAGAGTGTTTTAATTCATCTGTAGTTATTCCATAACAAAGAAGAACATCATTATAATACATAAGAACATCTGCAAGTTCTTCAATAAGTTTTTCTCTCAAAGTGTCATCTGAAACAGCCTTTCCACTGCCGTTTTTCTTGATGATATCAATGACTTCTCCAATTTCACCTATCATCCAGAGTAATTTATTTTGTCCTGCTTCAGGAGAAATCTTTTCCCATTTATCTTTATATTTATCTTGCAATTCTCTTTGC
>DXFG01000160.1 GCA_019114545.1 Candidatus Blautia pullistercoris
TTTTTATATTTTTCTGATGGTATATCCGGAAATTCTATAAATTTTATACACTTATTCCTTTATCATAAAAAAGACCTGACCATACTCCTATCCAAGTATAGTCAGGTCCAGGTTTTCAAATTTTGTTTAGAATTCAAACAGTTTATACCTGAGGCAGGTATTTCTCAGCCCCGCCCAGATATGTGTTTAAAACTCCTGCAAAGGCTCCGGCATCCACAGCTTTGGCCATTTCCGGGTCCAGAGGCATCTTGCCGATCACCGGTACCTCCACCTCTTTTGCAGCCGCCTCTACCTTGCTCTCACCGAATACATAAATCTCTTTGCCACAATCCGGACATTTTACATAGCTGTAGTTTTCCACCAGACCCAGCACAGGAACATTCATCATCTTTGCCATATTGTAAGCTTTTTTTACGATCATCTGCACCAGATCCTGTGGTGAAGACACGATCACAATACCGTCAATAGGCAGAGACTGGAATACCGTAAGAGGTACATCTCCAGTTCCCGGAGGCATATCTACAAAGAGATAATCCAGTTCTCCCCATACCACCTCTGTCCAGAACTGTTTTACCATATTGGCCAGGATCGGTCCTCTCCAGATCACAGGAGCATCCTCCTGAGGCAGAAGAAGGTTCACGGACATAACTTCAATATCATTTCCGGTAACCATAGGATAAATGCCTCTTTCGTCTGCCACTGCAGAGCCTTTTAACCCATACATTCTTGGAATAGAAGGTCCGGTGATATCCGCATCCATGATTCCTACTTTATACCCCTGAAAAGCCATCTCATTAGCCAAAGAAGCAGTAACAAAAGATTTGCCAACGCCTCCTTTTCCACTGATGACTCCAATCACCTTTTTAATATGAGAGTGGGCATTTAATTTTTCTTTTGGGATCCCGCCCCCCTTTGCGTGGCTGCAGCCTGCGCAGCTTTCTTTGTCGCAGCTTGCGCTGTCACATTGTTTCTTTTCTTCGCTCATGTTTCTTCCTTTCCGCCCTGACCGGCAGTTTTTCATCATTGGAAATACTGCGGATCGCTCCGCATTTCATGCTCCCGCAATCCTAAGTATCATTTCATGAAACGGTCAATGGCTTTATTCAGTTCCTCCAGAGCTTCATGATCTCCGCTCTCTACCGCATCTACGATACAGTGCTCAATATGATCCTGAAGGATTACCTTCCCAGTATTATTAATAGCAGCTTTTACTGCAGAAAGCTGGATCAGAACCTCACTGCAGTCTCTGCCCTCTTCCACCATACGGCGGATAGACTCCAAATGGCCGATAGCCCGGGAAAGGCGGTTCAGCACAGCCTTGGTATGTGTGTGGGTATGGGTATGACCATGCCCCGGCTCATGACTGTGTGTAACCCTGGTTCCGTCTTCCAGCACATGGGTATGTGTTTTTTCCTGTTTTTCCAATCGTCTTTCCTCCAATCCGGCGCTCTTCTTATTATAGCAAACTCATTACAAAAAGCAACGGGCAAAGTTTGATCAGAATCTGGAAATCGTGTATCTCTGGTGAATGGACGCAGTCATCACATCAAAGACCACGCTTCCGTCTTCCTTGTCCGTCCGTTCGATCTTCAGTTCTTCCTCTGCCTTAAATTTGTTTCTTACAAAAGCCTCCAGGTCTGCATCTTCCGGAAGCTCTACTTCTTCTATAAAAATATCCCGCATCTGATTCCCCGGGCAAAGATTAAACATCTCCCGGATTACTTCATACTCTGCCATGGTTGTCCTCCTGTCTTTGTTTATAGACCTAATAAGTCCAATTTTTACTATTGTAACACAAAATCTCCATATTTCCAGGTTTCCTGTTATTTTTTTACAAAAATCAAAAAAATAAATTGCCAACCTTTCCATTATGCCGTATGATAATAGAAACCATATCAGAAACAGGGAGGAATCAAAAGATGGAGCTTTTGAAAGAACGTATTCTAAAAGACGGGATCGTAAAGCCCGGAAACGTTTTAAAGGTAGACAGTTTTTTAAATCACCAGATGGATATTCCGTTTATCAACGAATTGGGAAAGGAGTTTAAACGGATCTTTGCAGATGCTCCTATCAATAAGATTCTTACTATAGAAGCTTCCGGTATCGGAATTGCCTGTATCGTGGCCCAGTATTTTAACGTTCCGGTAGTCTTTGCCAAGAAAGCCCAGAGCCTGAATCTGGACGGGGAGATGTACACTACCAAGGTAGAATCCTTCACCCACAAAAAAGTATATGACGTGATCTTATCCAAAAAATACCTGGGACCGGAAGACCATGTACTGATCATCGACGATTTCCTTGCCAACGGCTGTGCTCTTATGGGGCTTATTGATATCGTAAAGACTTCCGGAGCTGTTCTGGAAGGTGCGGGGATCGTGATCGAAAAAGGCTTTCAGCATGGAGGAGACAAGCTCCGTGAGCAGGGAATCCGGGTGGAATCACTGGCTATCATTGATTCCATGACCAATGATTCTCTGACCTTCCGGGAGTAAATGATCTTCCTGCAGTTCATAATCAGTGGTTGCCCTAAACTGGACTGGTCATTCTTTTTAAAACTGGCTATTTCAATATAGCCAGTTTTCTTTTATAGTATAGAAAACCAAAAGAAAAGAGGAGTGACTATCTATGAAAAATCAGACAAAAAAGATTATTCTGGCTGCTCTGTTTGCAGCTTTAACATGTGCTGCTACCATGTCCATCCGTATTCCAACACCTGGGACAGGCGGGTACATCCACCCTGGTGACGCTATCGTAATCCTTTCCGGAGTCATTCTCGGCCCGGCATATGGATTCCTGGCTGCAGGCATCGGTTCCTGCATGTCCGATCTTCTGGGAGGCTATCTCAACTATGTTCCTGTGACTTTCCTTATAAAAGGACTTGTGGCCCTCTTCGCTGCCCTGGTCTATCGGAAAGCAGCCGTATCCTCCAAAGGACGGATCGCCGGCGTTGTCCTGGGAGGAATCATCGATATTGTATTCGTAGCAGGAGGATATTTTCTCTTTGAATATGTGATCTACGGAATAGGCGCAGCCGCCAGCGTCCCTGCCAACATCATCCAGGGAGTCAGCGGCCTGATCATTTCCCTGATCCTCTATCCAATCCTCTCAGCAGTCCCCGACGTTCGGCGTCTGCTCCACGCTCAGCAGTAAAGACCAACAATACCTGAAACAGGTATAAAAGAGCTGCTGCATGAAACATAATTGAGAATATTTATATGTTTTATGCAGCAGCTTTTAATTCTTTTTATTTTTTTGTTTTTCCACTTTAGGATTATCCAGAAAAGAAGCCCGCATAATAGCATTTTTTCCAAACTTTTTCCGGATCTTGTCCACTGCCTGATCCATCCGTTCCATTTTTTCATAATCCGTATTATCAAAAAGACGCATCTGCCGCCCTCCCCTTTCCGAGGACAGCTTTCCTGTCTGAATCCCCAGAAGCCGTATAGGTTCCTGATCCCACAACTCCTCAAAAAGATGACAGGCAGCCTCATAGATTTCTTCCGTAATATCTGTAGCTGCAGGCATGACTTTTTGGTGAGATACGGTCTTCATATCTGTATTTCGGATAGACACCGAGACCATCTGTGCCTTCTGCCCGTCCTCCCGAAGTCTGGAAGCCACTGTCTCACTAAGAGACAAAAGAACCATCCTGGCCGTATCTTCGTCGGTAATGTCAGCTGCTACAGTAGTACTGTTGCCGTACATCTTATTTCCCTCCGGCTCAGATTCCACCAAAGAGGAGTCCCTTCCGTTGGCAAACTCCCAGATGGTTTCTCCTTGTTTTTTCAGATGATGCCGGAGGATCTCCACATCTGTAGCAGCAAGCTGGCCGATGGTATAGATTCCCAGCTTGTGCAGAGCCTCCTGGGTGGACCTTCCCACAAAGATCAGATCCGACACCGGCAGAGGCCACATCTTTGTCTGGATCTCCCAGGGAAACAAAGTATGGACCTTATCCGGCTTTTCAAAATCTGAAGCCATTTTAGCCAGATATTTATTAGAAGAGATCCCTACATTTACCGTAAATCCCAGCTCCCGGCTGATCCGGTTCTTCAGCTTATGTGCAAAGGCTATCGGGTCTCCGATGATCTTTTCCATTCCGGTCATATCCATAAAGGCCTCGTCAATGCTGTACTGCTGGACATCCGGCGTATATTCCTTTAAAATATCCATAAACTTTTGGGAATACTGCCGGTAAAGGCTATGATGTGCAGGCACCACTGTCAGACTTGGGCATTTCTTCAGGGCCTCTGTAAGAGGCTCCCCTGTCCGCACCCCGCAGTCCTTAGCCGCCAGGGATTTTGCCAGAATGATCCCATGTCTCTTGGATTTATCCCCTCCCACAGCACAGGGAATCTCTCTCAAATCTACCGTTCCACCCTGTTTAAGGCGACAGACAGCCTCCCAGGATAAATAAGCACTGTTCACATCAATATGAAAGATCACTTTTTCCAATGCTTTTCACTCCTCACTCCCGCTCTCCGGCAATCTCTTTTACTGCCAAAGCCGCTCTATGGATCTCTTCTTCTGTATTAAACCGGGAAAAGGAAAAACGCAGAGTTCCCCTTTCCATTGTCCCCAAAGCCTGATGGATCAATGGAGCACAGTGGACTCCGGCTCTTGTGGCAATCTCATATCTCTGGGCCAGCAGATCCCCTGCCTCCTTGGAGGTAAAACCCGCCACATTTAAAGACACTACTGCCGTTCTGCCTGGAAGAGAAAAGTCTCCATAAACCTCTACTCCTGGGATTTTCCGGATTTTCTCATAGAAAATCTCCGCCAGCCTGTTCTCATATTCCATGATCTTCTCTAACCCGGTATCCTGCAGATAATCAAAAGCAGCTTCCAATCCCGCAAGCCCATGGATGTTCAATGTCCCTGCCTCCAAAGCTTCCGGCATACATCCCGGATGTTCCCGGTCAAAGGACAGGATCCCGCTTCCTCCCACTTTAAAAGCCGGAATCTTCACCTGGGGATCCACACAGATTCCCCCGGTGCCCTGGGGTCCCATCAGTCCTTTATGCCCTGTGAAGCAAAGCACATCAATATACATTTTCCGCATATCAATGGGAGCCTCCCCCGCACTCTGGGCAGCATCCAAAATAAACAGAAGGCCATGCCGCCTGCACAGCTTTCCGATTTGTTCTGCCGGATAGAGATTTCCTGTAACGTTGGAAGCATGGGTACAGATCACCGCCCTGGTGTTCTCCCGGACCGCTTTCTCCATTTCCTCCAGGAAAAAATTTCCCTTCTGATCTACGGGAAGTATGGTCAGCTCTGCCCCTTCCTTTTCCTTTCTGTATAAAGGCCGCAGTACCGAATTATGTTCTGCCTGGGTGGTGATCACATGGTCTCCCTTTTTCACCAGACCGCTGATGACAATATTCAGCGCCTCTGTAGCATTGCCTGTAAAAGCTGCCGACTCTCCTCCCCAGGCACCGAAAAACTCCGCTGCCTTCTCCCGTACAGCGTAAACCAGCCTGGCAGCCGAAAGGGCAGGTCCCCAGGCTCCCCGGCCACTGTTTCCCATAGTTCCCATGGCTTCATATACCGCTTTACGCACCGGCTCCGGTTTATATAAAGTTGTAGCCGCATTATCCAGATAAATCATTTCTGTCTCCTAATGTTAATTTCTCATTGTCTGCGGCGAGAATTGCCTCCCGCAGCAGGCGCCGGACGTCCATGTGATCATGCCCGCCCGGTTCATTGTTCGCGGAAATAAATGAAATGTTCTTTCTTCTCTTTCACGCTGCCGATGATGGCTGCCGGAGTCTTAAGGCCAGCTTCCTTTAAAGCAGCCAGAAGGTTCTCTCCTTCTTCAAAGGGCACAGCGGCCAGAAGGCCTCCGGAAGTCTGAGGGTCAAAAATCAGATCCTCCATAGCTTCTGTAATTCCCTCATCAAGGAAAACTTCTCTTTTCTGATAAGCCTTATTCCGATAAGTTCCTTCCGGCACAAGTCCCATGGCCCCATAATCCAGAACCCCGGGCAGAAGGGGAAGCTTATCTGTAAAGATCTCCAGACTTACCTGGCTGGCTTTTGCAATCTCCAGAGCATGTCCCGCCAGGGAAAAGCCGGTAACATCTGTACAGCAGTGAATAGGAAACTGACGGAATACCTCCATTGCAGTCTTATTTAAGTAAATCATACTTTCCTGTGCCGCTTTCTTTTCCTCTGGGGAAGCCATCTCTGCTTTCACCGCAGTATTCAGGATCCCCACTCCCAATGCTTTGGTTAGGATCAGCAGATCTTGCGGCCGGGCCCCTGCGTTCTTCCAGATTTTATCCGGGTGGACAAATCCGGTGACGCTCATGCCATATTTGGGTTCCTCATCATTGATGGAATGACCTCCTGCCAGTACAGCTCCTGCTTCCTTCACCTTGGACGCTCCTCCTGCCAAAATCTCTCCCAGGGTTTCGCTGCCCAGACAGTTGGGATATGCCACAATATTCAAAGCCAGTCTGGGCTCTCCTCCCATAGCATAGATATCGCTGAGAGCATTGGCTGCTGCAATCTGTCCGAAAACATAGGGTTCGTCCACCATTGGCGAAAAAAAATCCAGTGTCTGGATCATAGCCAGATCTTCGGAAATCCTGTATACAGCCCCATCATCAGAGGTCTCCACTCCCACCAGCAGCTTTTCGTCCTGAAATTTCGGCAGCTTTCCAACAACCTCAGACAGGATCTTTGGCCCCAGTTTGGCAGCGCACCCGGCGCTTTTGGAATACCGGGTCAGTTTTATCTTTTCTTCCAATGGATTATTCCCCCTTCAGATCGATCTGCACTTCCACCGGGCAATGATCCGAACCAAAGATTTCTGTATGAATCCCTGCTGAGATTAGTTTCTCCTCCAGTCTCTTTGACACACAGAAGTAGTCAATACGCCACCCGGCATTCTTCTCTCTTGCTCGGAACCGATAGGACCACCAGGAATAGATTCCCGTCTCTTCCGGATAAAAATACCGGAAAGTATCGGTAAAACCCGCCTCCAGGAATTCTGTAAACTTTCCTCTTTCCTCGTCAGTAAATCCTGCATTGTGCCGGTTAGTCTTTGGATTCTTCAGATCAATTTCTTTGTGGGCCACATTCAGATCTCCGCACATGACTACCGGCTTTTTTTCATCCAAACCCTTCAGATAAGCCCGGAAATCGTCCTCCCATTTCATACGATAGTCCAGCCTTGCCAGTTCATTCTGGGAATTGGGAGTGTAAACTGTTACCATATAAAAGTCCGGGTATTCTAAAGTAATCACCCGGCCTTCCTGATCATGCTCCTCTATGCCGATTCCGTAAGTTACAGCCAAAGGCTCCCATTTGGTGAAAATGGCAGTGCCGGAATACCCTTTCCGCACTGCATAATTCCAATAGCAGTGATACCCTTCCGGGGCAAAATCGATCTGACCTTCCTGAAGCTTCGTCTCCTGAAGGCAGAAAAAATCTGCATCTGCCCCCTGGAAATATTCTATAAATCCTTTCTGCACACAGGCTCGAAGCCCGTTCACATTCCACGAAATAAATTTCATGCCTTTCTCCTTTTTCATTGTCTGTTTGCACAGCTTTTTCCCCATTATACACTATTTTTTCTCTGTTGCGAAGGAAAAAACTTTTCACAAATGTCTTTACGAATCCGGAAATTCCTGTATATAATAAGGGGTAGACTTTAATCGCAGCAGTTTCCCCGGCATCATTGGCCAGACCGTATCTTTGGTTCTCGCCGCCGTTGTACTGCTGCTTTAAATCTGTAGTAGAAAAGGAGAACAACCATGGGTGGAATTTTTGGAGTAACATCAAAGTCCAGCTGTACTTTGGACTTATTTTTCGGAACTGACTATCATTCTCATTTAGGCACCAGAAGAGGCGGTATGGCCGTGTACGGCAAAGACGGTTTTAATCGTTCTATCCACAACATCGAGAATACTCCCTTCCGGACAAAATTTGACGGGGACCTGGATGAACTGGAAGGCACTTCAGGCATCGGCTGTATCTCAGATACAGAACCACAGCCCCTCCTGGTACAGTCTCACTTAGGCAGCTTTGCCATTACCACAGTAGGAAAGATCAACAACATGGACGAGCTGGTAGACCTGTCCTACAAAAACGGCTGCACGCATTTCCTGGAAATGAGCGGCGGAAGCATCAACCCAACAGAAATGGTAGCTTCCCTCATCAATCAGCAGGCCAGTATCACAGAAGGTATCCGCTATGCTCAGGAGAAGGTAGACGGCTCTCTGACCCTTCTGGTCCTGACTCCGGAAGGTATCTACGCAGCCAGGGACCGTATGGGACGCACCCCTCTTGTTATCGGTGAAAAAGACGGCGCTCACTGTGCCTCTTTTGAAAGTTTTGCCTATCTGAATCTGGGATATGAGACATTAAGAGAATTAGGCCCGGGGGAGATTGCCTTTTTGACTCCGGAATCCGTTCAGACCGTTTCTGAACCTTTGAATGAAATGAAGATCTGTTCTTTCTTATGGGTATATTACGGTTATCCAACCTCCACTTATGAAGGGGTAAATGTAGAGAACATGCGTTATGAATGCGGAAAAAGACTGGCTCAGAGAGATGCCCAGAGAGAACATGTAAAGCCAGACCTGGTAGCCGGTGTGCCGGACTCCGGGACTGCCCATGCCATTGGATATGCCAATGAATCCGGAATTCCCTTCTCCCGCCCATTTATCAAATATACACCAACCTGGCCCCGTTCCTTTATGCCTTCCAGGCAGGAACAGAGGAACCTGATCGCCAGAATGAAGCTGATTCCTGTAGAAGCTCTGATCAAAAACAAGAGCCTGCTGCTCATCGACGACTCCATCGTCCGGGGAACACAGCTTCGGGAAACTACAGAATTTTTATATAACAGCGGGGCCAAGGAAGTACACATCCGTCCGGCCTGCCCGCCGCTGCTTTTTGGCTGTCCGTTCCTGAATTTCTCCCGTTCCAAATCAGAGATGGATCTGATCACCAGACGGGTCATTGCCAAACGGGAAGGAGACAATGTCAGCCGGGAAATCCTGGATACCTATGCAGATCCGGATTCCCAGAACTATAAAGAAATGCTGGAAGAGATCGAGAAAGAGCTGAACTTCACAACGCTCCACTTCCACCGCCTGGACGACCTGCTGGCTTCCATCGGCATAGAGCCATGTAAAGTATGTACTTACTGCTTTAACGGGAAATAAAGAATAGGCATTTGAAAGCATCAAATTTCAAGATTTACAAAATTTATTAGGTAGTATGGGATTTGATTGCAGAACTAAAGGAGACCATTTTATATAATAATAAGAAAAACATCCTCACAGGAATACCCAAGATACCTTTCATCTTTGATTCCCGTAAGGATGTTTTTTATTTGTTTTAATCTGATTTGCTGTTTTTTATCCATTCCTTATCAGGTACAAACAGAAAATGTTCTCCTGTTTCCTGGTCCATGGAAGCCACATAAAGTCTGCAGCCATTTTCTCCCGCAACCACAAAAGGAAATTCTTCCAAAGTAGTGGCTGCTCCCGTATTTCCCTGAGTGTCCATGGCGATCACAGACATTCCATTATTGGGATAGCCCCGTCTTTCCAGACGCCTCCAATGTTCTCTAAGAGCTTTCTCACAGGCTTCCTGGACATTCATGCCGTTTCTCATCTTTTCCACAATCGAAAAAGACAAACAGCCTTTCATAATATCCTCGCCCATACCTGTGGCGGCGGCTGCGCCGGCTTCAGAATCTGCATAAAACCCTGAGCCGATCAGTGGGCTGTCTCCTACTCTTCCCGGCTCTTTCATATACAGACCGGAGGTAGAAACGCCGCAGGCCATGCTTCCTTCTCTGCTGCGGCCAATCACACACACGGTATCATGCCCCTCATAAGCTCTTATCTCTTCTTGTTTGGACACTTTAAGCTCTTCCTCATATCTTTTTCTGGAAGATTCTGTAAGCATATTCTGATAGGCCAGCCCTTCGTAGGAGGCATATTTCATAGCTCCGTCGCCTGCCAGGATACAGCTCCTGTTTTTCTTGCTCAGACGATAAGCTGCCTCTATAGGATTTTTCAGATTTTTCACGGAAATCACAGCGCCCGTACCCAGCGTGTCTCCATCCATATATGCAGCATCCAGCTCCACCTGTCCTTCTCTGTTTGGAAGCCCTCCATAACCTACCGAAACATAGGCCGGATCATCCTCCACACACTTCACAGCCCGGACAATGGCTTCTCCCAGATTATCATTTTCCTGCAATATCTGATTTCCCAGTCTTAATCCTTCTTCAGACATCCTCCAGGTGGAAATCATCTGTCCTACGGGGGAATTCATAATTTTTGTAATCATATCTTTGCTCCTGTCCGGCATCTCCTTAATAATTCTCTTTCTGATAAAATCGTCCCATGAGGATATCCGTCTTTACCACGTTCACAAAGGCGTGAGGATCCGCATTCATTACTTTTCGTATCAGCACCTTTGCCTCCGTACTGGAAACTACAGAATAGATCATCTTCCTGCCTTCATTGGAATACATTCCTGTTGCGGTAAACTCTGTGGCGCTGTGGTTTGTCACCTGATAAATAGCTTCGTAAACCGCTTTGGGATTATCCGTGACAATGAACAAAGTGACCTTATTATAGGCCTGATACAGCAGATGTATGGTCTGGGTAGAGGTAAACTGGAAAATGATAGAATACAGCGCCTTATCCCAGCCAAAAAGGATGCCTGCCATTACCAGTACCACGCCATTTCCCATAAGAATATAATTCCATACGTCTTTATTCTTTTTCTCTGCGAAATAAACAGCAATAAAGTCCGTGCCTCCTGTAGAGGATCCTCCGATAAGTGCCAGACTGATCGCCGTTCCATTGATCAGACCGCCAAAGATACTGATCAGCAGGATATCCTGGGTAATCGGCACAGAAGGTACAAAGTCTGTCAGTATACTGGATACCACGATGATCATACTGGTGTTCAGGGTAAACCTTTTTCCGATGGCCTTAAAGCTGACAATTGCCGGTATCGCATTCAGGATCAGGCTGACCGGAGCAAAGGGAAGAGGAATCCCCAGAAACTGCTCAAAAATCGTCTGGATCAGACGGGTAACTCCGTTAAAGCCCCCTGGATACAGACCTCCAGCCCGTACAAATATCTTAATATTCACTGCCATGATCACAGCACTGATCAATCCGAAAATAACTCTCTTCGCTTCCCTCTTGGGATCTATATTGTGATTCACATTTTTCTTCATAACTTTTTTCTTATAGCATGTGGGCCCGAAGCTCCTCTGATGACTGAGCGCTTAAATAGGCAGGTGCAATATCAAACACAGTCTTGCAGCCTGTCTGTCCTTCTTTATTCAGACGGTATACGGCTCTCGCATAAGCTGCGATTACAGAAGAAGTAAATTCCGGGTTGGAATCCAGTTTCAGGCTGTATTCGATCACATGATTATGTTCATCATTCCAGCCGGTCTTTCCTGTACGAATCACAAATCCTCCATGAGGAAGACCTGCATGGTCTCTCTTCATTTCCTCTTCAGTGATGAAATGTACAGTAGTATCATACTCATCAAAATAGTTTGGCATGGTCTTGATCTCATTTTCGATCTTTGCTTTGTCAGCGCCTTCTGCAGCAACCACAAACACCTCTCTGGTATGTTTTTCTCTTGTGGTCAGCTCCGGATTCTCACCGTTTCTTACAGCTTCCAGTGCTTTTTCCACAGGAATGGTATACTGTCTGGCGTCGATAACCCCTTTGATCCTTCTAACCGCATCAGAATGTCCCTGGCTGACTCCCTTTCCCCAGAAAGTATAATCTTTTCCTTCAGGCATAATGGCGTTGGCATATAACCGGTTCAGAGAAAACATTCCCGGATCCCAGCCGGCAGAAATCAATGCAGTTTTTCCATTTTCCTTTGCCGCCTTATCCACTGCTGCGAAATGCTCCGGAATCTTTGCGTGAGTGTCAAAACTGTCTACAACGTTAAAGTATTTTGCATATTCCGGGGTCTGTACAGGAAGATCTGTGGCGCTGCCTCCGCAGAGGATCATTACGTCAATATCCTCTTTCATTTTCACAGCTTCATCTACATGATAAACTTTTGCCGTCTCTGTAAGAATTTTTACAGAAGCAGGATCTCTCCGTGTAAAAACTGCTTTCAGTTCTAAATCCGGGTTGTGCTTAATTGCGCACTCAACGCCACGGCCCAGATTTCCGTATCCTAAAATTCCGATTCTGATGCTCATATCTCATTCTCCTATCT